>PLPI01000075.1 GCA_003159495.1 candidate division FCPU426 bacterium
ACAAAATCGAAAAATAATTCCGCTCACTTTAAGTATTGCTACATCAGAGAAATTGCCAAAAATTGAATTGGTATCCTGCGTTTGTGATTGATATTGGCTGTTATTCATTGAATATTCAAGGCTAAATGCGGCGAATGAAAAATTTTTAAGAAATAATACAAAAAATAATAACATTAACACTTTTTTTTGTTTATTAAAAAATTTTATTTTTTCCACAATTCACGCCTTTCTTGTTGTTAGTGCAATAAAAAATATCAGATATATTGCTTATTTCTCCTTATTTCTCCTCAAGTTTAACTTCATACATTTCGCCTTTAACTCCGTTCAATATATAAATTGTATTCTTTAACGGCCAAATTATATCCGATATTAACAAGCCGTTTAGTTTTTCATTTCCTTCTAATTCAATTTTTTTATCGTCAGCGAAATCAACAGAGTATAATGAATATCTATTAGTACAAATCATCTTGTCGTCATCCGGCGACCAACACATTGCAAGCGTACTAATATTTTCATATTCCGTTGTTTTTCCTGTATTTGATGACCATACAAAAAGTCTAAATCCAACTTTCCCGCTTTCTTGTTTTGTATAAGCAATTTCTTTTCCATTATTTTGGATGCTAACTGGGCCATCAATATCAGTATCAACTAAGGTTGTAGTACTAGTTTGTTTATTGTATAACACGAGTCTGTTTTCAAAAGTAGTACTTTTCACTTCAAGATATACAATTTCATCATCAAAACATCCTCTAACACGCATTACATCCCACTCAAACCCAATTTTTGATTTAATTTGGGATTTTTTATCCAAATAGTTAAATTCTTTTTGCCGTGGCTTTATTATTTGATCAAATTTTTTAGACTCCAAATTTACAGAATAGAGCGAAGCAGAATTTTCAAATTTATGTTTCTCTAAAATATTAAATTTAGTATTTAAAAAAAATTCATTTTTTTTTGGATCATAAGCTAAACTTTTTATTCCATTAATCTCACCATAAATTAATCCCTTCGCTTCAGTCTTTATTTCGTTATTATCTTTATCAAAATAAGAAGTTGTGATTGTAGTAGAACTGAAATTATAAATTTTTTCCTCAGAATTACTTCCAATATCATATGCATATAGAGAACTATCGCTTAAATAATAAATTTTATTATTTGAAGCTGTAATATTGCTGCTTATTTCCGATGTATTAATTTTATTAACACTAATAATCTGAAGATTGCCATAAATTTTTACCGTATTTATAAATATCAAAAAAATAATAATTCCAGCACTTTTCTTAATCATTTTTTTCTCCATCATAATTATTTATTTTCTTTATTTTTCTTAATAAAATACAATTTTTTTCGAATTCCTCCTCAAATCTATGGTCCGCCAAAATATGTTCCCCAAGTCCCATTTCCTCCGCCGCTATCATAATAATCCCAATAATACCAAAAATCATGAACTCCGGCGTTGTCAGTACTATATTCGTTCACATGGGGGGTGTATCTAAATAATGAATATGCCGCTTCGTTGCCAACTTCAATCCATCCATTTAATGGTTCAAAAATTTGGTCAGACGTAATAATTACAGCAGAATTATCTCCGTTTAAATAAAACATATAATTCATAGGTGTTGGACTGTAATTACAACAATCAGGATTGTCATTTTTATCGGTATTTTCTTGTGGCGTATTCTGCGCTGTTGGATAACAATTCTCAAATGCCGCTACAGCCGTGGCTAATTGCATAGCAAAATCTTTATCCACAGATGTTATTCCGCAGGCAAAATTATCTATCTTATTAGCCGCAACATAATTGGGATCATTACATGAGTCACAAGTTATTATGGTTTTTTCTTTTTCCATAGTTGTTATTATTACGCCCGGATTTAGCGCTATACCATAATTATTAGGTGTTTGACATGCATTAATAATCATATTTGCAACTGGGGTACCACTATTTGGAATGACTGTAGCTAAAGCACTCGGGGGATCTTCACTATTGAAAAAGTTATTAATTTGATTAATCGTACAATTATTGCAACTGCTGTTTGTAAAAGCAGCGTCAGAAATAAAGTTTGTTTGACCGCTAACATTTCCATAAAACGGAAATGTGTCATAAGAAATTATTACATTATCTCCGAGATTAGATACCGTCGTTCCAACTGTCATATTAATTTGAGTAGCTGCAGCAAATTTACTTGCAAGAGAAAGATCAGAAGCATTATATGCATTAAATTTAAACGAAGCCATTCCTTCGGATCCTGCCACAGAACTTGTAATAACCTTGGTTATCACATTACCGCTCAAATCTGTAATACGAGCAGCTTTTCCATTTGTTGGAGTATTAACTGGAGTACCAACACTTAATGCTTGTAAATTCACAACTTGATTTATTGCCGGTGTGCCTTGCGAGTTAACCACCTGTATATTTATATCACTCTGTCCATAAATATCTGACCCTCCATTTGCATAAATAATAGTTTGATGGTCATCGAAAATAATAATCGTTGCATTTGGAACTATTGTGGGTTGTATTGTTAAAGTTGGTGTTAATGTTGGTGTCATACTTGGCGTTAAATTTGGTGTCAGTGTTGGGGTGGCTGTTTGACTATCCAAATATGATATTTCACTTTGAGTTAAAGCCATTATTACTGTTTCTGTGGCCGCCGCTGCGGTTGGAGCTTCAAATGCCGTGGCCGTCTCATGCGCTTGAATAATTTGTTCAGTTGCTGTTTCCTGAGGTTGAAGAATTGTCTGTGTTTCTGTCTGCTGCCCGTTAATAACTGTTTGTGTTTGAGTAATAGCTATTGCCGTTTCAGTTTCCTGGGCTTGAACTTCATCTGTAGCAGTCATGTTTGGCGTTGGTGTTTGCGATGGTGTTAGTGTCGGTGTCACTGTAGGAACGTAGTCGCCGTATACCATAACATTTGTGTATCCAGCTTTTCCGTTATTTTTAAAAGCAATATAAGGATAAACAAATGTTAAATTTAACGCAATTGTGGAAGAAAAATCGTAGCTGCCAACAGGCGTCCAAGCAGTTCCATTGAACGTCATCACTGATGCCTCCCCGTCAATAATATGATCCGCATATCCTATATATGGATTGCCTCCCGAAAATGATAAACAAGTTTCATCAGCACTATTTGTCGTGAATCCCGGGCTTCCTACATATCCCCAATTATTATTAACATAATTCATTACTGATGCCCTATCCCCATTTGCTCCATCTTGAAACGCAACATAAGGTGTTCCATTATAAACATATAGGGATATGTAATTTGCCGTGTTTTGTGAAAAATCAGGAAGGCCTTCGTTTTTCCAAACTGTTCCATTAAACATCATTACCGACGCGCGCCAATTATTTGTAGTATCATTAAACGCAACAAATGGCATTCCGTTGTAAATAAATAACGACACATATGATGCCCCTCCCGGAGAAAAGTCCGTTGGACCTTCATCCATCCAATTGCCTGTACTCGCATTATATACCTTGACCACGACATATCCTGTACTTTCATCATTATATGCAACATATGGAATTCCACCATAAACAAAAAGTGATATACTGTCTGCCACACCTGTGGAGAAATCTGCATCTCCCACTGTTGTCCAAGCTTTTGTGCTACTATTATACATCATAACCATTGCCTGTCCTGTACTTCCGTCACTGAACGCAACATAGGGTGTTCCAAATGGAGCTGGATCATTATCTACAAAAAGAGATATGGAACGTACATAGCCAGGAGTGAAATCCGCTGGTCCTACATTTTCCCAACTATTTCCGTTATACATCATTAAAGTCACTTCTCCGGAATTTGCTCCATCGCTAAATGCAACAAATGGTGTTCCATTATATACATATAGCGATTGATATTGCCTCCCCCATGGTTGAGTTGTAAAGTTCTGATTACCCAGATATGACCAGCCGACAGTAATTTGCGGAGTTGGAGTGCACTGCATTGGAGGTAATAATGATAATGCCTCACTACTCCCAACTATTTGAGCATCTTCAGGTGAATCTGCTGCGACGACATAACTATTTTGCACATAATAATAATTTACAACATTATTGCCCGATGAATTTCCTTGAAAACATGTTCGAACTAATAATTTGTATTCATTAAAATTCGATGTATGAGTGCTTGAGGTATAAGTACCTTTTGTCCATCCTCCTGTCGAACCTTGAAGCAGGCGAGGTATACGAATATAAGTTCCATTTATTAAATATCCACTTGAGAAATCCGAGCTTGCAACAGTTCCTTCACCAGGTAATATTTGTCCATTACCATTTGCACTGCCCATCGGTGTTCTTGGATTTTGACAAAATTGAGACCAATTTAAATCTGCACATTGAGCAAAAGGACAATTAATTACTGTCGTATTGCTGGAGGTCCAGGGAGTATTATCATCACATTTAAACATTATTGAACAAGGATAGTAATAATCAATCGCAGTATAATAATTTGAATAGTCCCAATCTTGAACTTCCGTTTTGTTGGGTTGCAAGGGTATATTAAGCGATGACGGGGAAGCATAAACTAAAAAGCTTGCCCAAAAACCATCTTGATTATTTATATAAACAGCATTGTCCTTTCCTACTAGAGTATTAACATACCAATTGAAATATTTGGTTGGTTGGCCAGTAACAAGAGTTATCGAACCAAATATTTACTGCTCCTGTTATTCCGCATGCAGCAGGTATAAAGTTCCATATTGGCGTTGGAGTTGGGGTTGGAGCAGGTGAAGATTTTTTCGTACTTGGGCATCCATTATTAATAATAAAAGGTAAAAATAACAATATAATAAGTACACGCAAAATGTTTATTGTTTGTTTTTTCCAAAAACCCTTTTTTTGACCCAAGTTTTTCGTCCCCTAATATATTTTATTTAACATTTGAATTTCAGTTAACAACTTTTCCCTTTTTACAGCCGAGATATTATCACAATAAGATATACCTTGTCAATTATTATTTTTATTATATTGTCTTAATTTTTTCGTTTAAAATATCATCATTTTCTGTTTTTCGTGGTTTTTCGTTGTCGTAAACTGTTTTTTTGGCAGCTATTCCCATAAAAAATCTATACATTAGGCAACACATTTTTACTTGCAAAAAACAAAAATAAGGATAATGCCCGTATATGTAAGTTAACTCGACATTCTTGAGATGGCTTTTTTCACCTCAGAAACAACTACGTTTTACCCTTATGGGGTAAATTTTCCAAAGTCGAGTAAGATAAATTGTTTTTTTGTTTTTATCACCTATAAAATTATCAGAACTTTTATAAAATTTTTTTTAATAAAAATATTTTTCCCTTGCAATATGTATAATACTTTTTCTTGCCTAATTCTCTTTTTCCGCTACACGAGACACCGCCGCATTACTTCGTACTGGTGCAGGAGCAATAACTCTCACATTAACCGTAGCATTTACTGCTTATTACGACGATTCAACTTGAATGCAAACAACTCCAAAAAAATACCTTAAAATGGTTGAAATTTTTGGATGCGGTTGTTCCATGGATCAGCAACATAAACATTACCGTAACTGTCAGTTGCGATTCCGCCAACACCTCTAAATTCCCCATTGCCGGTGCCCTTACTGCCAAGTTTCATTATATAGTCTCCAGATGTTGTAAATTTCTGAACTCTGTTATTGCCAGAATCAGCAACATAAATGTTTCCGCTACCGTCTACTGCTATATCACCTAGCGTGCTAAACTGACCGTAATAGGTTCCCTTGCTTCCCCACTGGGTTATATATGCTCCAGATGATGTGAATTTTTGAATTCTATAATTGCCGGCATCTACAACATAAACGTTTCCGCTATTGTCTACTGCTATTCCTTCGGCAAAATAAAACTGACCGTTGCCTGTCCCCTGGTTTCCCCACTGAGTTATATATGTTCCTGTTGATGTGAATTCTTGAATTATATTAGTACCTTCATTTGAAACATACACGTTTCCGTTGCTGCCAATCGCTATTCCTGAATACCCCCCCATTGTCTCTGTCCCTGTCCCTCCCCATTGCGTTAAATATGTCCCTGTGCTACTAAATTTTTGGATTCTGTCATTATCAGTATCTGTAACGTAAACATTGTCGCTGCTGTCTATTGCGATTCCAAGAGGAAAATTAAACTGCCCATTGCCACTTCCCGCGCTTCCCCACTGAAGTATATATGTCCCTGTACTATCGAATTTTTGGATTCTGTTATTGTCAATATCCACAACATAAACATTCCCGCTGCCGTCTATTGCGACTGCAACAGGTCCATCAAACTGCCCGTTTCCCGTTCCATAACTTCCCCATTGAAGTATATATGGATTATACAAGTTCATAGCAGGGGCAACCGGGTATGGTTTTCTACAACTGAAAATAAAGAGTTCAACTAAAACAACAAATACCACCATAAATAGTTTTTTCATTTAATCCACCCTATATTATTTTTGTGTCTATATTATACATTTTTTATACGGCATCTGTCAAATTCTAATTAAAAAAGTGTGTGCTATGTGCCTTTTTTTGATTCAAAAAATTTGCTTATTTAAAACATTCAATACAAACTTTGCATTTCCACTTGCAAAGTTTAAATAAAAAGTGGAAAATGCGCTAAGCAGCAAAGAGCAATATAGAAATTTAATGTATTTGCAATAGGGGCGTTTATGACAAATTATAATTTAAAGAAAAAACACATTGCAACATTATTAGTGTGTTTATTAATATTGTGTTCTGTTTCTTTTGCCGCCACAGGTGACGCTGGCAGTGCCGCCGCTTTTCTTCGCACTGGTGTCGGGGCCAGGGCGCTTGCCATGTCAGGGGCTTTCACTGCCTATTATGACGATTCCACATGCGCCTACTGGAACCCGGCTGCTACCGCTTACCTCAAGGATATTTCCGTCTCCACCATGTTCTCACTGCTTACTTCACAGCGCGACTACAATTATTTTAATGTTGTTTTTCCCACAACCTACGGTACCATAGGTCTGAATTATATAAACTTTTCAGTATCAAATATAGAAGGCCGGTTAACTGATACGTCTTCATTTTATACTTTCTCCGATTCGGAAAACGCTTATTTTTTTAGTTATGGCAAAGAATTTTTTAAAGATATAAGTGCTGGGTTTAATATAAAGTTTTTACAGACAAACCTTGAAACCTACGGAGCCAATGGTTTTTCAGTTGATGCCGCACTGCATATTAAACTCAGTCCCCTATTTAACCTTGGAATTGTACTTCAAGACCTTGGCGGGTCAATGCAGTGGACCACGGGAACACAGGATCAGATACCCTTTGTTATCAGAGCCGGGATAATGGCCGATCTGCTTGACAATTCCCTGAAAACATCACTTGAACTTGTCGAGAATGAATTTGAGGGGTTTACCACAGAAGCAGGCGCTGAATATACGCTTTTTAAAATATTCTCCCTGCGCGGCGGAGTTTCTTACGACTCCGGCAGTCAACAGTTCAACTTTTCCCTGGGCGCAGGAGCAAAATACTCATTAGGTAACATTTTATTCCAATTTGATTATGCCTTCCTGAACCAGGATTATTACAACAACTTTCAAGCAGATCATAAATTTTCTCTTAATATGTATTTCCCTTAAAGGTTTTGAAAATTTAAAACGTTACCATATATATTTTTAATAAATATTTAAAATTAGACATTGACCGGTTGTAAAACACATGGTATGTCATGGAAGAAGTGTGGTAAAAACGTGGAACCGAAAAAGGAGCAATCATGCCAACCGTAGAACAAGATTTGTTTTCTACTGTTCCAAAAAAGGACTATTTGGATTTTTTTGAAAAAGAAAAACCTCAGTATAACAAAATTGTGGATTTTCTGGAATTCAAGAAAGAGGATATTTCAAAAGCCGTGGGTGTGCCTTTAAGTTCTGTAAGGTAGGTATGACAATAAAATGCCGGCACAAGTACACGAACGTATTCGCGAATGGGCAACGTTATTAAACTTGGTTGCTGAACACTTTCAAGGCGATCATCAAAAAACAGTATTATGGTTTACAACATTAAATCCTTTACTTGGAAACATAACACCGCGCGACATGATTCGTTTTGGCAGATATAATAAATTGTTTAAATTTGTTGTCAATGCTCTTGCAGGAAACAGAAGGTAACATTTAATGGGGTCTAGCGGGCATTATCATAGATTTTATGCAAAAAAACGTCTGCTCCAACAACCCTTTTTGCTGGATCAATTTTCAGATAATGACATTCGTAAGCGGTGTTCTTAATTCAGTAATTGATCTTAATAAGGGAGGTGAATTGCAAGATTTTGTAAATTTAATAAATGACTTTAAAATCCCTGAGCATCTTAAAGAATCTTTCAAAAAATTTAACCTGTCCTCAGAATTAGTTACAACTGTTCCAATGTTAATTAATTGTTTATTAGACCCTAATTGGAGGGTAAATCCAATGCAATTTGATGTTCCTTCAACATCGCAGATTTTTGGGCAACTGGCAATTGACGCCGGGATTGAAGGTATTGTATATCCGTCTAAATTTACAAACAAGAATTGTTTGGTTATTTTTCCACAAAATTTTGAAAAAAACTCGAAATCATTTATTCAGCTAGATGATACGGCGCCAAAAGGTATTATAACCAGTAGATTAGACCCAAAGATTTGGAACGAACTAAAAAAACGTTAACCCCTACGTTTGAGTTCGTATAATTTATATTATACGAACTGTTTTTTTCATTTCTCAGCGATACACCGCCCCGATTTAAGCTCCGCCTGTACCCTGAAAATCCCATACTTTTCTGTGATAGTCCTGTGGATTTTGCCTGTGGGCCACGCTTATTACTGTTGTCCCGGGCAGGCGGATTTTTAGGGCGGCGTAAAGCGCGGACTGCACCGATTCATCCAGCGCAGAGGTGGCCTCGTCCAGGAATATCCAGTCCGGTTTCATCAGGAAAACCCTCGCCCATGCTACCCTCTGCTGTTCTCCGCCAGACAGAATCAACGCCCAGTTTTCAGTTTCATCCAGCCTGCCCGTTAAATGTTCAAGGCGGCACAGCGACAATATGCCGGATATTTCATCTCTGGAAAATTTGTTTTCGTCTTCAGGATAGCATATTGCGGCCTTCAGCGTTCCGACCGGCAGATATGATTTCTGCGGCATGACCATTATCTTCGCGTTTTCCGGGATTGCCACGCGCCCTTTTGCCATCGGCCAAATGCCGTAAATTGCCCTTAGCAGGGTGCTTTTGCCGCAACCCGACGGCCCCGATATCAGAAGTGACATCCCCTTTACAAGTTCCCTGTCAAAAGGTTTGTTAAGCGGCGCCTCATTACCCGGCACAGAAAGCTCCAGCTGTTCGAGCATAATGGATCCGCCTGCCGGAGCGCCTGTGATTATGGAACGCGCGTGTTCGCGCATCTCTTTTGTCCTTTCCACTTCCATTTCAAACCCCTCAAGGCGCTCCACCACCGACCGCCAGTAGGCAAGGGTTGTGTAGTTGTCGATTACCCATGAAAAAGCGTCCTTTACCTTTCCAAAAGCGTTGGAAATCTGAATGAGCACCCCCAGCCCGATTACTTTGGCAAAAAAACGCGGGGCGGCCACGACCAGCGGAAAAACCGACGCTATCTGGTCGTATCCGATGGAAAAGAAATTTAACTGCATCTGTTTATTTATGATCGATTTTATGTTTGAATATACCCAGAGGAATGTGGACTTCAGGGTTTTTTCCTCCGTCTTTTCCCCTTCGCTTAAAGCCACGCTCTCACCGTTTTCCCTGAGGCGCACCAGAGCAAAACGGAAATTTGCCTCGACCAGCTGCTGCCTGTAATTGAGTTTCACCAGCGGCTTTCCTATGCTGTGAGTTATCCATGTCCCGATGCCGGCGTATGCCAGGCAGACCCATGCCATGTATCCCGGAAGCATGAATGAATGTCCGCCGCCGAGCGGTATTTTTAACGGCCCCGAGAGGGTCCACAATATGGCGATGAATGAAAAGAATGTTACGGCCTGGTTTAACAGCCCGGTGGATAGGTCAATGCTGTTGTTCACGAAATCCCTGACATCCTCCGAAATACGCTGGTCCGGGTTGTCGGTTTTTTTCTCGGTCAACTGCCACAGGTAATGGCTCTTGTCCGCCATCCACTGTTCAAGCAGCCTGCCGGTCATCCATTTGCGCCAGCGGTTCTGCAGGGTCTGGGTAAAAAACTGCCTGAAGACCCATATAAAAATCGCGCCCGCGGCGAGCCAGCAAAAATACAATATCAGCGCCCAGAAGGCCTTCTCGTCAAATTTCTGTATGGCGTCGTAAAATTTCTGGTACCAGGTGTTGAGTTTTACCATCAAAAAAACCCAGGCAAGGTTGAGCCCCACCACCAGCGAGAGCATGCCGACAGCCGGCCAGCGTTCTTCCGATACCCAGTAGGGTTTTGCGAGCCTCCAGAAACCGCTGAATAGCCTGCTGTTGGAATATGTGGCCCCGAATAGTTTTTCTTTTTTAGCTTTCATTTTTATCTCCGGTGATTTTTTATCCGGGGGACGGATATGCGGTATTTAATACCTGATTACTTTTGTCTTTCCCCTGAATATCCTGTAAACAAATATTGTGTATGCGATGACAACCGGCATGCCGATAAGGGCTATCCACGACATCAGTGTGAGCGTCATCTGCGAGGTGGAACCGTTGCTTATAGTAATGGAAAGCGCCGGGTCGTTGGAGGCTTTGATAAGAACGGGAAAATGGGCCGCGGCCGTGATTATCCACAGGCCGAGCAGGGAAACCGAGGTTGAAACAAACAATGTTTTTTCCTTTTGCTTTTCCCTTGCCGCCATTGCCGCGGTCAGCCCGGCAAGGGTCAGCGCCGCCCCGGTTATAAACAGCGGCGAAGTTACCATATTTTTGATAAAAACATTGACGATTATCATATATAGAATGGCCAGGATGAAATAAAGCGGAAGTATGGCCTCAAGAGCCGCAAAGGCCCTCTCCCTTATTTTATTTTCGGTTTTTACCGCGGCATATGCCGCCCCCTGCGCGAGCACGGCGCATAATCCAATGACGCCGAAAAACAGCGGCACCGGACGCAGAAGGGTGAAAAAGTTACCGGTATATTCCATCCTGTTGTCAAGGGGCACGCCGAATACCACGTTGCCGAGCGCCACTCCGAAAAGCAGTCCGGCCAGCAGGCTGCCTGTAATAAATGACGCCTCCCAGAAACCGGCGCGGGCCGTGTCCTGGGAACGAAACTCCATGGAAACCGCCCTGAATATAAGCGAGAAAAGCACGAGCATCATCGCGATATAAAATCCGGAAAAAGCAGTGGCGTATGCCTGTGGAAACGCCGCGAAAAGGGCTCCGCCTCCGGTTATCAGCCAGACCTCATTGCCGTCCCANNGCGCCGAGCCCGAGGTCAAACCCGTCAAGTATCGAATACCCCGCGAAAAGCACGGCTATAAGGACAAACCATAACACCTGAAGATTTTCAATTGTCATGATTTCGCCTCCACGCTTTTGTCCTCAAAGCCGGTTTTTACCACTTTAAAGGCCACTGAAAGGAATATCACGCCGAGCAGTGTGTAAATCAGCGCGAACATTATCAGTGAAAACAGAATCTGCCACGCGCCCACAACAACCGAGGCCCCGGCTGAGGTCCTCATAATATTGTAAATTATCCACGGCTGGCGGCCGACTTCGGCGGACATCCACCCGGTTTCATACGCTATATGCGGCAGCGGTATCATGAACGGCAGAAGAAAAAGGAACCATTTTGTGTCGTAAAGTTTTTTCTTGTAAAGCAGCCACAGCCCGAATAACCCCACGCCGATGGAAAGTATGCCTATTGCCACCATGATGTGGTATGTCTGGAATACAAAATTCACATTGGGCCAGTTTTCCTGCGGGAACTCGTTCAATCCCTTTATGGTCGAATCAAAATGAAAATTGTAAAGGAAAGAAAGCCCGTCGGGAATGAACATACCGGTGGTTTTCCTGTTTTTCACGTCAACCCATCCGGCGCCGTATATCGGCACACCGGATTTCGTCTCAAAGAGCCCCTCAAGCGACGCCCCCTTTACCGGCTGGAAATTAAGGACCTCAATGGCGCTTAAATGGCCCGTTTCAAGCTGTAAAAGCGGTGTTATGGCAAAAAGTATAATTCCGAGCTTGAGCATTTTTTTCNNCGTAAGCACGTAATAGGCCCCGATGCCCGTCACCATAATCGAGCATGTCATCCATGACGCCATTATGGTATGGAGAAACCTTATTATGGTCGATGGGTTAAAGACCGCGCCCCAGAAATTTGAAAGGACAATCTTGCCGGTCTGCGCAAATACCGCCTGGTCGTATCCCGCAGGCGTCTGCATCCATGAATTCGCAACGACTATCCAGAAGCCGGAAAGATGGCTCCCTATAAAAACAAGAAGGGCCGAGAGCCAGTAAAGCTCTTTTGAAACCCTGCCGCGCCCGAATATAAGCACCCCTATAAATACCGATTCGAGGAAAAAAGCCGCCACTCCCTCGATGGCGAGTATCGGCCCAAAAATATCCCCGACGGCGCGCGCGTACTGCGCCCAGTTGTTGCCAAAGGAAAATTCCATGGTAAGTCCGGAAGCGGCGCCCACGACGAATATGACGCCGAGCAGGCGCGCGAGAAAATCGGTGATTTTTTTATAGTCCGGGTCCTTTTTCACCATGTACATGGTTTCGCTGATAAGGATGATAAGCCCCGTACCCAGCGTCATGGCTGGAAAAAGAAAATGAAATCCTATTGTGAATGCAAACTGTATCCTGGCGAGAAGTACTGCGTCCATTGCTGCCTCCCCTGGTTCTGTCCTGAATTAATAATACTGTTTTTTATACCTGCATCCGCGCGGAATATTTTTTTAATTTGCGCCGTACTGCACGGACTCGCAATAACAGTTCAAATAATTGCAGTTATCCGAGGTTTGCATTGTGCCGTTGTCATATATGGCTATTGTTAAATTCGGTGTTGAAGTCCCCTCATTGCAGGCGTATAAATAAAATACAGCGGAGCTGCTGCTGTTGACATCATATGTCTCCGACTTCCACGGGAGTTGCGCCTGTGTGATATTAATAGTGGTAGAACCGCTGCCCTCGGCCTGGCTTATGGAGGAGCCCTTGCCATATTTTATCTGCGCGGTGCTTGCCGTCCCGTAAACATAAAAATAGACCGAATGGTTTGATTTTGAGCATGATTCGGTAAAAACAGAAAATATAAGAGCGGTTAGAACCACAACCATCGCCATAATTTTGCGCACGAAAACCTCCAGGCAGTAATTTGCCGTTTTCCCGGTTCATACTTGAGCCGGACTCTCAATAATATACTTTAATTACGCCCCGCTTTCAACCGCTAATTTTTATAAGAAAATAACGGGGGGGCAAGCAAAAGCGTGCAAGCCGGGACACCACGCAGCACAAGTTAGGAGCCTGGTTCGGGCCGCCACATGGGGCGGCCCCTACAGGAACAAAACAAAGCGTAAAAAACCCTGTGTTGCTTGACTTTTTGTTTTTATGGGTTAAAATATAAAAGTAAATAAAAATTATTTTCAGGGGGTTTTTAAATGGCTGAACTTGTAAAATGCAAGTCATGCGGTTATGTCATGGAAGCGGGCAAGCTGCACGACAGCTGCCCTGCGTGCGGCGTTCCGGCAAAAATGTTCGAACCTTTTACTGACCCCGTTTCCTCAAAAAGAAGGTCCATTCTGGCCTTGCACATACATCCCGTGCTTGTCCATTTTCCCCAGGCATTCGCTTTTTTTCTTTTCGCCCTCTCCGCGGCATCCCTGGCCCTTAAAGAGCCGGCAAGGGACTCTGTTATTTCCACATTAATAGTCTCCGCGCTGGCGCTTCCGTTCGTGGTTTTTTCCGCTTTTTTAAGCGGACTGGTTGACGGAAAAGTGCGCTTCAGGAAGTATTCATCCTCATTTTTAAAGATAAAAATTACCGCGGCTTCGGTTTTTTTCATCACATCAATAGCGCTGGCAATAATGGCGCTCAAATGCCCGGTTGAAACGCCTTCATGTGCGTTGATATTTATGGGGTTGAGTTTTGTTACCGTGGTATGCAGTATTCCCCTGGGTATTATCGGGGCATGGATAGCCGGGGCCATATTTCCCGGATAAATTTTTTATCTTAAAAGCGGGTCCCTTATCCCCGCTTCCTTAAAACCTTTTTCCCTGAGCAGGCATGCCGGGCATTTACCGCACGGCGGATTTTTACCCTCATAACACGTATGCGTGTGTTTCATCATATCAAGCGCCCCCAGCTTTTTTGCCAGCAGAACCGTCCCCTTTTTATCCAGGTTTATCAGCGGGGTATGAATTTTTACCGGGTACTCCATCCCGAGGGAAAGCGACTTTTCCATTGATTTTATGAACTCCCCCCTGCAGTCGGGATATCCGGAATAATCCACCTGCGAAACGCCTATGACCAGATTGACTGTTTTTTTTGTGTAGGCAAGCGCCGCGGCTGCCGTCAGGAAAAGAATGTTCCTGCCGGGCACAAATGTAGCCGGCAGTTTTTTGTTCAGTTTGTGTTTTTTTGATACCGCGGCTTTCGCGTCGAGCAGGGCGCTGTTTTTAATGGACTCGAATTCCCTTATCACAATCACGCTGTTTTTTACCCGCGCAAGCCGGGCAATTTTTGCCGCGCTTTTGAGTTCCACCCTGTGGCGCTGTCCGTAGTCAAATGAAACCGTTTCCACTGTGCCGAATTTCTTTTTTGCCCAGAAAAGGGAGGTGGTGGAGTCCTGTCCTCCCGAGAGCAGTACCATTGCCTTATTTTTCATCATTTAAGCTCCATTTTTATTTTCCAAACCTATTAATAATTTATAACCGACCTTGCCGCTGTTATTGCCCGTACTTCCGCGGCTCCCGCCGCCATAAGGGTTTTTGCCGCCTCGTTTATCGTGGAACCCGTCGTAAAAACATCATCCACTATTATGACTGTTTTGCCCTTTACATCACGCACGGCCCTGAAAGCCCCTGACAAATTTTTCCTGCGTTCTTTCCTGTCCAGTGAATTCTGCGGCGCTGTTTCTTTTATTTTGGCAAGGGCCATTACAACCGGAACCGCCGTTGCCTTTGAAATATTACGGGCTATCTTTTCCGTCTGGTTAAATCCGCGCTCCGCAAGGCCCCCCGGGCTCAGGGGAGCAGGCACAAGCATGTGCGCGCCTTCAAAAATATCCCGGCCGATTTTTTCCATTATAAGCCCGGCCAGGACTTTGGACGCGGAACTCTTGCGGTAGAATTTCAACTGCCGTATAAGCTGCCTTAAGCTTCCTTCATAAATTCCCGCGGGCTCCATATATGAAAAAAAATTCTTTCTTTCTACACACTCCCTGCACGGCCCGGCATACCGCGAATTCAGCGGCTTTGCGCATGCCCCGCAGCGCTCTTCGGGTATTTCTTTTATCTTCCCGTAACATTCCGGGCACAGGTAAAGGTATTTAAAATCCTTGATATACCTGCCGCAGCCGGCACACGGCGTCGGAAAAAAAAGGCTTAAAAATCCGCTCTTTATATCCATTTTTCCTCATAATCTTACGGCGGGATCTATAGGTCCTTAAAGAGTTCCTGGTTGTCTTTTACCCAGTCGTAAAGTTTCTTCACTCCGTCTTCGGGAGCGGTTTTCGGCGCCCAGTTAAAGGCTTTTTTTGCCTTTGAAATATCGCAGACAAAAACAGGCTGGTCCCCGGGCCGCCAGTCCGCGTAACGCAGGGGTATCTGTTTTCCAAAAAATTTCTCCAGAAAATTCAGCAGTTCCAGCAGGGACATGGTGTTTTTCGGCCCGCCGCCGATGTTAAAGGCCTGCCCGTTTATCTTATCAATGTTTTTTATTGCCGACTCATACGCGTCGACAAGGTCCTCGATAAAAAGCACGTCGCGCACCTGTTTGCCGTCGCCGTATATGGTTATGGATTTTCCCATCATGGCGGCAATCGTGAACCACGCCACCCATCCCTGATCCTCGATGCCGAACTGCCTGTAGCCGTATATACAGCTCTGCCTGAAAACAACAGTCTTAAGGCCGTATATCCTGGAATAATCTATCATATACTGGTCCGCGGCTCCTTTTGAACAGCCGTACGGCGAATGAAAATCAAGGAGCCTTTTTTCCGATATGCCGTGTGGCAGGCTCTTATATGCGTATTTTCCCTTTCTCTCGACAATTTTAATGTCTGTCATGCCGCCGTATACCTTGTTTGTGGAGGAGTAAACCACAACAGGATTTGACTTTGTCTCCCTGACGGCCTCCAGTACATTGAACGTCCCCATGGCGTTTATCTCAAAATCCTCCCTGGGATTAATAACGGATGTCGTGACCGCCACCTGCGCCGCAAGGTGGTAAACCGCGTCGAAATCACGGTTATTTTCAAATACCTTTTTTATCCCGGAATAATCCCTGACGTCCCCTTTTATAAATGTGAGGTTTTTATTCTGTTTGAGCCTGTTTATGTTCCACTCCGTGCCCCTGCGGGAAAGGTTGTCGAATATGAATACTTCGTGGCCGTTCTTTAAAAACCTTTCAGCGGTGTTTGAGCCTATAAACCCTGCGCCGCCTGTCACTAAAACCTTCATTATGCCCTCCTTATAATAACCTCTTACTTTTGATATTTTGACCTGACATACCTTTTCAACGCGTCCCTCCAGCCGGCCATATTGTCTATGTCCATGAGCTGAAGGTGATAATTTTTGAGGGCTGAAAATGCGGGCCTTAACGCCGGCCTTTTCCACTGGCTCTGGTTCAATACCTGCACCCTGGTGGTTTTTCTCATTATTTTCATTATCTCCTCAACCATCTGGACTCTTGAGCAGTAACCCTTGTTCGCGGCATGGAACATCCCGAAGGTATTTATGGGTATCAACGCCTTTATGGTTTCCGCCAGGTCAACCGTATAGGTAGGCGACGACACCATATCCTTTACCGCTATTATGTCCTCGCCCTTGATTATGGATTCGGCGACGTAGTCCACAAAATGCCTGCGCCTGTTGCCGAATACCCATGCCGTTCTTATTATCATGAATTTCGCCCCGGAGGTTTTTACAAAATCCTCGCCCATGGCCTTTGACCTGCCGTAATTATTGATGGGATTTACGGCGTCGCTTTCAACGTATGATTCCTCTTTTTTACCGTCAAAAACATAGTCGGTTGAAATGTGAATCATTTTTGAGGAAAAATCCCTGCATGCGCAGGCAATATTTTTTGCGCCTATAGCGTTAATGCGGAACGCAAAATCGGGGTTTTCCTCGCATTTGTCCACATCGGTTATCGCGGCGCAGTTTATCACAACATCCGGCCTGTGTATCATTATGTATTCATTTACGGCCTCAAAATTTGTAATATCGCAGTCGCGGCTGCCGAGCCCTATCATCTCATGTTCCGCCCTGCAGGTTTCTATTATGTCGGTTCCGAGAAGCCCTGTTCCACCGAATACCATTACTTTCATGACATCCTCCGTTGAACTGATTTTCCGCGGCGCGGTTTTTTCACGGCCTTGCCCCGTAATTTTTTTTGCAGTATTTTTTGAAGGCGCTGCCTTTCAGCTCCAGCCACCAGTTGGTATTGTTCGCGTACCATTTTATTGTAAGCGCCATCCCCTGTTCGAAATTATTTTCCGGTTTCCACCCGAGTTTTTTGAGTTTAGATGAATCAAGGGCGTACCTCCTGTCGTGCGCGAGCCTGTCTTTCACCCGTTTTAAGAGCCTGTCAGGGGCGCAAAACGATTCAAGGATGCATTTTGCCACTTTGATATTCGGTTCTTCCGTATCCCCGCCGATGTTGTATATTTCCCCGGGTATGCCCTTATGCAGAACCGTATCGAGCCCGGAACAGTTGTCGCCCACATATATCCAGTTGCGCACATTTTTCCCGTCGCCGTAAATCGGGAGCTGCTTCCCCTCGATTGTATTGGTGATAAAAAGCGGTATGAATTTTTCCGGGTGCTGCCTCGGGCCGAAATTATTAGAACTGCGCGTTATAAGAACCGGCAGGGAAAAAGTCTTAAAATATGAAAGCGCTATCAAATCAGCCGATGTTTTTGAGGCCGAGTACGGGCTGGTGGGGTCGAGCGTGTCGGTTTCACGGGATTTGCCCTTTGCCACGCTGCCGTACACCTCATCCGTGGATATCTGGAGGAATTTTTTTACCCCCGATTTTCTCGAGGCCTCAAGGAGATTGAATGTCCCCTTTATGTTGGTCTCTATAAAAGCCTCCGGCCCCAAAATTGACCTGTCCACGTGGGTTTCGGCCGCGAAATTAACCACCCAGTCATATCCCTTTACGGCCCTGTTGACATGCGCCGCGTCGAGTATGTCGCCTTTGATAAAACTAAAATTCTTATTCTTCCTGAATTCCCTTATGGTATCGGGATTTGAGGCGTATGTCATCTTGTCAAATACCGTAATTTTATAAGATGGATGCATGCCAAGAATGTATTCGACAAAATTTGACCCGATAAACCCGGCTCCGCCGGTGATGAATATTTTCAAGTAAAACCTCCGCGTTGTTTTATCTTTTACCTGGTACCGGCGGAAACCCCCGCCAATGTTACCTGATCCCGGGTATATGACATTTTTATTGGCCTTGCGCCGCTCATCTGATGGCCTCGCAAGAGGCCGTCTATATAATACCGGGCGACATGCTTCGATAAACTCAGCATCCTGAGCCAGTCGAAGGAATCCAATAAAAATGTCATATACCCGGGATAAACCCTGCAATGTGTTATCCTACGATTCCTACCTGTCCTTGCGTTCCCATTCATATGGTATCTCTTTGGTGTGCGCAGGCAGCCTGTATTCGTCGGGATCTTTGGGGTCATAAGGCATGGTCGACATGTTTATGATTATGGCCTGCTCCTCGGAAATACCCTTAAAGCCGTGGTAAACATTTTTCGGTATCTGTACGAGTATCGTGCTGTATTCCCCGAGAAAGAACTCGTTGACTTCGCCCTTTGTCTTTGACTTTTCCCTTCCGTCATAAAGCACAAGCTTTATCATCCCCTTTACGCAGACAAAATTATCAAGCTGTTTTTTATGGTAGTGCCACCCCTTGACAACCCCGGAATATACGGTGGTCATGTAAGCCTGGCCGAATTTTTCGAATATCTCGTCGTCCGCCCTTAGCATCTCCATGAGCCTTCCGCGTTCATCAGATATTGCCTTTAACTGTTTTACCTTTACACCGTCTATCATATCAACCTCCTAATAATAATATTAAAGAACCCTGGTACTTGCCGAAAGATAATGTTTTATATAACCTTGAGTTTAGCGGGTGGGACTTTTTTAAGACCCGGCGCCGCTAAAACCCTTATAATATCGGGCGGCCGATACTTAAAAAAGACCCACCCGCTAAACTAAACCAGTTTTCCTGCTGTATCATTTAAACGTGGTTTGCCCCGTGCTCTTTTACAAAAACATTCGTTTCAAGCAGGGCATCCTTTGATTCCCCGGAATCCTTCCACCAGCCGTCAAGGATATTGTATGTCAGCTGCCCTTTTTTAAGGAAGGCGTTGTTGACGTCGGTTATCTCAAGTTCCCCCCTCTTTGAAGGCTTTAACTTTTTAATGATGTTAAAAACCTCATTTGGGTAAAAGTAAACCCCTATGACGGCAAGGTCGCTTTTCGGCCTCTTTGGTTTTTCTATTATCCCGGTTATCTTACAGCCGCGCACCTCGGCAATGCCGTATTCCTTCGGGTTGTCAACCTGCTTGAGTATTATCTTCGCCCCTTTTTTCTGCTTTTTGAACTCGGCGGCGAAAGCCTTGATATTTTTTTCTATGATATTGTCGCCAAGCGCCACGACCATTTTATCCCTGCCGACAAAATCCTCGCACAATTTCAGGGCGTCGGCAATGCCCCCCTCGCCTTCCTGGTAGCCGTAATGAAGGTGAGACAGGCCGAACTCTTTGCCGTTGCCGAGCAGCCTCAAAAAATCCCCGGAGTTGGTCCCTCCGGTTATAATCATGATATCGTCTATACCGGCATTTATGAGCATGCGGATGGGGTAATATATCATGGGTTTGTCATAAACCGGCAAAAGGTGCTTGTTTGTTATTCTTGTAAGCGGATGGAGCCGCGTGCCGAGCCCCCCGGCAAGTATAATGCCTTTCATAAAACCTCCTTAAATCAATGCTTTAATTTCCCTTCAATCAAATGCATTTAAAGCGCAACAATTGATTATATAAAAAAGGGCGGGTTTTATCAACACAAAACAGGGGGATTAAAGTTTTAAAGTTTTTAAAGTTTTTTAAAAGCTTTTATATCTATTATATATAACCGTGAACTCTTCAATTGTTATTACCGCCCGTGCAATTAACGCTATTAATTTGCCCTCACCCGGGCATATTTTTAGACTTTTGCCTTCATATGCTGGATCATATCCCGGGCGGCCGCATGAGACAGCCCCGGCGCGGCATTTGTATCGAGCGTTTTTACCAGAACGGCGAGCAGGCCCGTAAAATGTTTCTCTTTTTGGTTCAAAAAAACATGGTGCGCTCCCTGGCGTAAAAAAAGGCATTCTGAACCGTATTTCATAATCCGCATCAATATTGGCATCCACGCAAGTTTCTTAAATTTTATCAGCCCTTCGGCCGCCAGCCATGCCAGGTCCTGATTGTCGTCGCCGAGAACTTTTACAAGCGGAATGATGACTTTAGGATCGTCAATTTCAGAGAGCGCCTTCGCCGCCTCCCACCTTTCCTGCTCAATTTTGGAATTTTTTAAAATTAATGACAGGCCATGAATTGCCGGTTTGCCTATATCAACAAGTGATTTTCTTGCTTTTTTACGCTTCATGCCGTCGTCACTTTTAAGGCCTGCGGTTAAAAGATCAATTCCTGCCTTTTCCGGTTTTTGTTTTCTCATCGCGCTCCTCCAGATTTATTCGTTTTACAGCTTTCCGGCTGAATACCGCATCAGTTTCCCGGCCAGTATTGAAAACAAGGTTTGCTTTTTCAACATCCTGCCCGGGGCGTTCCGCGGGATTCCGGCGTGAAAATAATCCCGGCTGTAATAATAATTAAAAAAAATGCTGTGTGAGCGGCTTTTAATCCACTCACACAGCGTCCGGTGTTACGGTAAAACTATTGTATCTGTATCAAGCGAAATCTCCGCCGCTGAAGCTCCCTGTAAAAGGGCCCTTCCCTGCAAATTCGCGCCCGTTAATATTGATATTGAACTGCTTGCAATCATTGTGCCTTTCATTATGGAATTTGTCCCGAGTGTTATCGCCGACCCGGCAACCCAGAAAACATTTTTAGCCTGCGCGCTTCCTTCAAGAACAACAGAGCTTGTATCTGATGTTGTTATTGTTGTTGCGCTGCGGATTATGAACACCGCATTGGCATTGCCCTGTCCGTCCAGATAAAGAATTCCGCCCGTGGATATTTCAATTGACGAGCTTGATTGATAAAGTCCCGGAGCCAGTGTTATGCCGTTCTGGTCGCCGGAAATCAGTGTAGGGGTGCCGCGGGATACGCTGGTTGCGTCAAGATAAGCGTTTGTTGCGTCAGTCTCGGCCTGTATCAGCATAGCAGGCACACTGCCCGCATCATCGGCGGCGTATATTGCGTATGCGCCATTGGAACCTGTCCCGGTAACCTGTCCTGCATCCAATCCCGATATGTTAGACCTTAATCCCGGGCTTATACCGACATCGCCGGTAATCGAACATGCCGGGACATCTGTAATTATTGAAGAAGAAAGTACGGCAAAACGCGCAGACGTTCCCAGCACTACAGGGAGCTGGCCTGTCACAGATGTTGTTGCCGTCATTGTTGCCGTTGCCGTTGCAGTGGCTGTGGCTGTGGCAGTGGCTGTGGCCGAAAAAGTCGAATTCACGGTCTTTGTTACCGTAGCCGTATTTGTGGCCGTATTACCCCCGGTAATTGTCGATGTTTTAGTAGGCGTTGATGTAACCGGAGTCGGCGATGTGGTTTTGTTATTGCAGCCCGCAATAATAGCGGCAGCAACAGCAAATACCATCAATATCAAAAACATTTTTAAATTGAACTTTATTGAATTCATTTCTGTTACCTCCATAATTTTTTTATCTTTTTAAGATGAAATCAGTGTTTCTGCTGTCAGATTTTCCGACAGTTTAAATCCTTTTTTCATTCCATATTTTCTCCTTTCAGTTGATAAAGAATTCATTTGTCATCTCCGTTTATTTTAACCTGGCCGGCTTATTTAAGGCCATATTCAAAAAGTTCCTTTATCCTGTCTATATATATAGCAATTGCCGTGCCATATGTAATTAAGTCGGCTCCGGGGTAAAATTGACGGGAAAAGCAACAAACAGCCTTAACTACATCAACGTTTACAACGGTTTTTTACCGCTTAAAATGATGCTGTTTTAAAAGGGATATTTGCCGCTAAAACCGTATCGTTTTTAGCACAAAACGTATTGTTTGTTGTTGTTATTCTTCATGTTTTTATCTGTTATTGCCCGCTTCTTTAATTATGTGCCGCGGGCGTTGACCCCTCATAATATGATTTTAGTTCTATTCTTGAGTTCATTGTTTCGCCTTTTACCAGGCCGATATTTTCAGAAAACCAGCAGTCGCCGTATATTGGCTTTTCCTGGTTCCATCTCCTGCTGGCCACAGCGTACAGGTGATATGCGTAAACTGTTCTATCCCCTAATTTCACCTCTTCAATACCCGCAATTATAAAATCCACGTCTACTTTTATCCCCGAACTTATAAAAAACATGGTGCTTGCAACGGCGCTGCCTTTATAGCTCCAGGCATCGCCGGTTATTATTGGAAATTTAAAAACAAGCGCATCGGGTTTAAATATAATATTTACATTGATAAAACCTAAAACAGGAATGTTTATCTTTGCCCCCTTAAGATACACCCCTTGTGCATCGCTTGTAATATAAAAACACATGGATTTGGATGGAATTTCATATACTTTACAGAGGACGCCCCCGAATATTTCGCTGTTTTTAACGTATATACTGATATCATCCTTTTGATGCTTTTCTTTTTTACTGAAAAATGAATACTTCCACCGGCTGCCTTCGTTCAAAGGGCAAAACATCCCGGATGTATCCATACTTTCCGCAAAAGTGGATAAAACAAATATTGCCGACATTAATAACACAATTTTTTTCATAATCCGTTCATCATATCTTTATTCCTTTTTTGCCCCGAGCTTAACCCGCAACTGCATTATTTATCCGCCAATTTCCGGTAAATCCCGTCAAACTTATCCGCGTTTGCAATAAATACGGAGAGCACTTTGGGGTCAAAATGGCCGGGTTTTGTCCTGCCATCTCCATTTGCTATTATTCCATAGGCCTTTTCATGACTGAAAGCCGGTTTATAAACCCTGACGTTTCTAAGCGCGTCATACTGGTCGGCTACGGCGGCTATGCGTGCTTCAAGCGGAATAGCCTCTCCTGCCAGGCCCGAGGGATATCCGCTGCCGTCCCATTTTTCATGATGTGAAGCCGCAATATGACTTCCCATCCTGAACCTGCGGTTCGTCCCGATTATTTTTGCGCCGTATACAGTATGCAGTTTCATCAGTTCAAATTCTTCCGCAGTCAGAGCCGAAGGCTTTTTTAAAATTGCCGCGGGCACGTGTATTTTGCCGACATCATGCAGCTGCGCCTGCATCCTTATTTTTTTAACAAAATCCCCGTCTAGCCCCATCTTTTGGGCGAGAAGCGCCGCATATTCACCCACTCTTATTACATGCAGCCCCGTATCCTCATCGTTGGCCTCAGCCGCTCTTGCAAGGGTAAGGATGAGGTAGTCGTACGCGCTTTCCGTTTCAATAATCTCGGCCGCAATGGAATGAAGAAACATTATCTGCATGACAATTGCCTTTAGCACAACTGCATCTTCGTCATTTATGGGCTTTTTAAAGCCATAGGAAATCAGGCACAAATCAGACCCGGCACGGCAGATAAAATTACCGGGGTTTATACCGGCCAAATCCATGGCTTCCACGGCGCCTTTTGCCTCGCGCGAGAGCGATTCCCCGCCGCTTGAGTAAAAAAATCTTGCCTGCCCTTCAAGCAGAAACAAAAGTTTTCCATCGGGTATTGAAATTCCGGCTTTGTAACTGTCAGGGTCCGTCTTGTCGTAATTTACCCAGCCTGTCTCCTTTGTCCCAAATAACATACCCCGCGGCCCCCTGTCTTTTCCGGAATTTATGCCGCGTATAATTGCGTCAACCTCGGAAAAAAAATTAAAACTGCTGTCATTAAGAAGTTCCGCGGACCTGTTTCCCCTTTCGGTCAGCCCGGAAATAATCCCGAAAAGTGATATCAGTTTTGAATTTTGTTCCTTTATTTCAAGGAGCTTTTTTATTCTTGTCAAAACTTCTATTTTCTCAAAAGGTTTTGTTATAAAATCCCCGGCGCCGGCTTCGATGCTTTTTATCCTGTCTTCTTTGGAGGACAAAGCCGTAATCATTATTACGGGCACGCGTGATGTTTCAGGCGAGGCTTTTATAAGGCGGCATACGGCATATCCATCCATGCCCGGCATCATGACGTCCAGCAATACAAGGTCCACATCCCCGTGTTTCAGTTTAACGAGCGCGTCAGAACCCCCGGCCGCGGTTATTACATCGTAGCCTTCAGGCATAAGTATTGCTTCAAGAAGTTCCAGGTTCATGGGTTCATCATCCACGCATAATATTCTTGGCTTTTCCCCTGCCGCCATAAATGTTATTTTATCCGGCCCCGGATCAACCATCCCGGCATTTATCCGCATTTTGTTATTATCCTCATTATTCATTTTATGTATCCCGCGATTTCACCGGCAAAAGTCCTCGTATTTATCGGTTTGCCTATAAAACCCGAATTTGATATGTCCTGAAGTTCGATCCTGCCTTCCGGCATTACGGACGCCGTAACAAATACTATTGGTATGCCGGTTGTTGATTTGTCCTTGCGCAGTATCCTGGCGGCGTCAGAGCCGCGCATATCCGGCAGCCTGATATCCATTATTATCACATCCGGTTTTTCCCTGATAGCGCAGGCTATGCCTGTGGCTGCTGTTTCCGCCTCAAGTACCGTAAAACCCGCAAATTCCAGGATATCTGTTTCGAGCATCAGGTTATTTCTGTTGTCATCGATGACAAGTACGGTTCTTTTCATTTAAGCCACACTCTCTGATTTAACCGGCAGGGTAAATCTTACAAGCGTACCCTGATTTAATCCTTTTGATTTAACCATAAATTTGCCTCCGTGAAGTTCCACCATCTTTTTTGAAAGGGGCAGCCCGAGCCCGGTGCCCTCGGTCACTCTTGAGTACGGCGTATCCACCCTGAAAAACCCCTCAAATATTTTTTCCATATTTTCCGAAGCAATCCCGGCGCCTGTATCCCATACTTCCACTTCTATGGTTTCATTTACCCGTTTTGCCCTGATCCCTATCTTTCCGCCCTCCGGAGTAAATTTGACCGCGTTTGAAAGCAGGTTATATATTATTTCCTTCACCTTGAGTTCATCAGCCTCTATCACCGGAAGGTCATCGGCCAGGTCCAGTTTTATCTGAAGGTTCTTTTTGCCCGCCATATCGGCCACAAGCAGCGATATCTCGGTCAACAGGTTTTTCATCGGCAGGTTTGTTATTGATAATTTCATTTTCCCGGATTCGACCTTTGCCATATCAAGTATCTGATTTATCAACAGGAGCAGATGTTTGCCGCTGGTCAGGACATTATTGACATACTTTTTCTGTTTTTCATTTAATGGCCCGAAAGTCTCGTCAAATAGCACCTCGGAAAATCCATTTATGGAATTAAGAGGGGTGCGCAGTTCATGCGACATGTTCGCAAGAAACTCCGATTTTGCAGTGGCCGCGCGTTTTAGCTCGATTGTCAACGCCTTCAATTCTTCCCTGGCCCTTTCCAGGCCGTTTTCTATGTCCCTTCTGCCTGTTATGTCTTCAATGGATAGAAGTATTATCCGTTCCTTTCCGAGCACTCTCTGTATCTGCCTGGCATTCAAAAGCATAATGCGCCTGCCAATATTGGCAAAAACATGTTCAACCTCATAGTTGTCAAACGTCGCCTTTTTCGGGAGGATGTTTTCAAGCAGCTCGCGCAGTTTCGGGATGTTCCACTGCTTGTTTCCAAGGTCATATATCAACTGCCCGACGGTTTCTTCAGGATTAACCTTAAAAAATTCATAAAAAGCCCTGCTGACCGATACCACCCTTAAATCCTGGTCAAGGACGATCAAAGGCTCGCGTATGGTATTAATTATGCTTTCCGAATATTCACGCGCCGCGTCCTCGGATATTTTTGTGGCCGCAAGTTCTTTACGGGCTTTTTCCAGCCCGTTTTCTATTTCCCTGCGTTCTGTTATATCTTCAATGGATAGCAATATTATTTTTTCCTTGCCCAATACGCGCTGGATCTGCCGGGCATTCAAAAGCATAATGTGCCTGCCAATATTGGCAAAATCATGCTCAACCTCATAGTTGTCAAACGTCGCCTTTTGCGGAAGAATATTTTCAAGCAGTTCCCTCAGTTTCGGGATGTTCCACTGCTTGTTCCCAAGGTCATATATCAACTGCCCGACGGTTTCCTCAGGTTTTACCTTAAACACTTCATAAAAAGCCCGGCTGACCGATACCACCCTTAAATTCTGGTCAAGGGCAATCAAAGGCTCGCGTATGGTATTAATGATGCTTTCCGAATATTCACGCGCCGCGTCCTCGGATATTTTTGTGGCCGCAAGTTCTTTACGGGCTTTTTCCAGCCCGTTTTCTATTTCCCTGCGTTCTGTTATATCTTCAATGGATAGCAATATTATTTTTTCCTTGCCCAATACGCGCTGGATCTGCCGGGCATTCAAAAGCATAATGTGCCTGCCAATATTGGCAAAATCATGCTCAACCTCATAGTTGTCAAACGTCGCCTTTTGCGGAAGGATATTTTCAAGCAGTTCCCTCAGTTTCGGGATGTTCCACTGCTTGTTCCCAAGGTCATATATCAACTGCCCGACGGTTTCTTCCGGATTAACCTTAAACACTTCATAAAAAGACCTGCTGACCGATACCACCCTTAAATCCTGATCCAGCGCGATTAAAGGCTCGCGTATGGTATTAATGATACTTTCCGAATATTCACGCGCCTCATCTTCTGATTTTTTTATTATATCAAGCTGTATCCTTGCTCTTTCCAGCCCCATCTCAATTTCCGAACGCTCGGTCACATCACGGAATATCAGCACTGCTCCCTGCACCGACCCGTCCCGGTTTCGTATTGGAGCGCAGGAATCGGCAATAACATACTCGGTTCCATCCCGGGATATGAGTATTGTGTTATTGGCAACGCCTTGCACCGTGCAGTGTTCCAGTGTTTTCTTTACCGGTATTATGGAAGGCAGCCGGGTTTTCTGGTTTATAATATTAAAGACTTCTTCAACGGGTTTTCCCACGGCCTCTTGATGTTTCCATCCCGTGAGTTTTTCAGCATGCGGATTAAGAAGCGTCACAATGCCCTTTTCATCAGTGGCAAGTACCGCGTCTCCAATTGAATTTAATGTGACCGCAAATTTTTCCTCGCTCACCTGGAGCATGGCATTAAGCTTCATAAGTTTCGCGTTAAGATCCTCCTGCTGCCCCAGCATTTGTTTCGTTTCATTATTCCGTAATATATTTACCCTGTCCATTGTTTTCCTGTTTATAAAATATGCAAACAGCATTACGAACACCGCCATAATCACGCTGAACGCTGTTATAATAATAAAGTTTCTGCTATCCGTATGGAAAAGCAACGATATGACAGCCACCGCCGCAAGAAAAAATACAATTGTTCCGGCAATTACAGGGAGCAAGCCATCCCTGTTTTCTAACGTTGGCTTTTTTTCGTTATGTCCGCTTTTCCCATTAAATATCATTTTTTTCTCCGTTTATGCCTGCCGGCACAATTTATTAAAAGCCAAACACGAATGACACCCGTGCGCTTTTTCATGTTTTCCCGCGGCTTCTTATGCCGGGCTCATATGAAATTTTTTGTGCGCGTCCCTTATTATATAAAATACCGCAAAGCTAATTACCGCCGCAAAAAAGCACCAGACAGATGTCAGGCACTGCATATAAAAGAAGGCCGAAACCGCAAACGCCAGCGCCATAATAATTCCAAGGATAAACATCCTTTTAATACTTGAAACAAAAATCGGCAGAATAGTAACCGCCAGATAGACAATTAAAGCCGCCATACCCAGCGAATCCTGCCGGCTGCTTTGATATACAAGGTGCCTGCCGCTGATTTCCGCGTATACGCCGTGAATTATGAGCATCCACAGATTGTATCCCGCCACAACAACCCCGACAGCCAGAAGTCCGGAGAGAATCTTTTTACGCACCCTGTTTTCTTCCAGAAGAAATACGGATAAAGGTATCATTGCGGGCCATACGATCTGTGCCATGACAATAAATATGTAGGTAAAAACATTCTGCAGGCCGGCGTACCCTGTATGGGTCATGGTAAGCCATAAGATTCCCTCCGAAAATTGCTGAAGCGCAAAAAATGCGGGAATTCCGGCAAAAATGATTTGTGATGGTTTATGTACCTTTTTTATTGTCTCCGTTCCGACAAACGTCAAAAGCACCCCTGCTGTAAAACTGGCTCCCGCTGAAAAACACATCTGATCTCCTTTAACATACGGCTCCGGAAATCTCACCATTCCGTATTTATGCTTTTATTTTTTTAGCTCATTTACCGCATCTTCTATTTTGTCCTTGCTCTCTTCAATGAATTCTTCCGTTTTTCCCCAGAATTCATCAACAAATTTCCTGATTTTTTTTCTGGTTTCTTTCCCCGACTGCGGCGCAAAAATCAGCCCCAGCCCCGCGAATATTACTCCGCCTAAAAGGAACGCCTTAAGTCCAATCCCGTTTCTCCTGTCGCTCATGTTTTCTCCTTTTAATCCTATTTGAATATTTTAAGTTTACCGGCAAACTTTGAAATCAATCTTCCTGCCAAAAATATTATATCTATATACGGCGAAGCCGTATTTACCATTTTTGCCGTAATTTCTATTTCTTTTGCGGCTTTTTGGACCTGCTGCATGGCAAGCACAAAATATACCGTCCATATTACTGATATTACCGTCACTGTAACAACACACACCAAAAATACTATGTCCATTTTTCCCTCCCTGACAGTACGTTTTCAAAAATTTTATTTACTGTTTATCAAATCCATCCATCTGTAAAATCCGATGTGCTGCGCCGGGTTATCCCCTTATAACCCTGATGAGGATAATAATTATGGCAACCACAAGCAGCACATGAATAAATCCGCCCAGGGTATAAGAAGTTACGAGCCCCAGGAGCCACAGTACCAATAAAACCACAGCAATCGTATAAAGCATTCAATTTCTCCTTTATTAATTCTTATTTTATCCACAGCAGGCCCTGTATTTTTATGATACAGGGCCGCTATGGATATGTGCCGTCTTTTTCCTTAAATGCTTAATAACTCAGGGCGACGCCTACTCCAAGGCTCAAACCGCTGTAATCAAATGCCATATTATTGTTGTTTGAATCTGTCAAAACCTTGTTTTTAGGGCCCGACGGCACTGTTGGATATATCGTGGAATTAACATCAGTGGTCTGCTTCATCTGTGCTATATCCGCCGTCCTGTATCCGCCGTTGATATTAAAGGATAAAGCGGATGACATTTTAATGCTCACCCTGGCCAATATTTCTCCGACGAAACCACCGCCCATATATGGATCGGTATAGGTTGTCGTCTGTCCCAGCGCGTTTACTTCATTTTGATATGAAGCGGTGGCAATGCCGTAACCTCCGTAAATACCCGCCATTATTGATGCCGGGAATGAAGGAATGTCAAGATTGATGCAGCCGCCGACTTCGATTGGAATTAAAGAAGAATCAAGTGTGGTCTTCTGGCTGTAAATAATGTAATTGTTATCGTTGCTTCCGGGCATGCTGTAAAGATATCCCGCCCTTGCGCCTAACATGACATAAGGCAATATTGCGAGGTCCAGGTCGGCCATTGCGCCGATACCGCCTCCCAATTTTGTCACACTTGTGTTGAAGGGGCCCCTGGCAAGCTCGGTATTAACCTGACCCATTGCCGCCGTAAAATAATCCACATCAATTCCGGCCCTTACCAACTGATATGCGTCGCTTTTTGAATCAGTTGCGGATGCCATTGGAACCATAAATAAAACCAAAACAATTGCCGCGATAATCTTTTTCATTTCATTCTCCTTTTTGATTTTTCAATCATCAAACCTTCATCACGATCGTCCTGCTGTATTACAGCAATATTTTGGCTCAATAAATCTTTTCGGTTTACGCATTGCAAATCAGCGTCTTGCCGATAAGACCGGCCATATCCTTTATTAAAACTATTATTTTTGTTATCGTCTGGATATCCATAATCACGCCGTTGTGTGATTCAGTTATATATAGAGCAATAGTTGTGCCACGGTTCGCCTGCCGTCGTTTTTTATTACATATAGCCGCTGGAGGCCTTAATACTATAGCTTTTAATTTCCCCATTCAGGCCCGGATCAAGCCTAAAAAATATTTAATAAAACAAAGCCTTCAAAAATCCGCCGTTTTTGATACAAATTGTCCGTTTTATCAGCCAAAAATGCGGCTATACCGCGCCGCCATTTATACCGGCGCTTAAAACAGTGCTTTCAGCATCATTTTTTACCCCGTCTTTCAGGGCTATAAAGGCGCTTAAACCTTCATTATCGCCCGGCTCCACCCCGATCACATAGCCGTTTGACTCGCACATTTTTTTTACTATTGAAAGGCCAAGCCCCGCGCCTGCCGTATTTCCCGAAAAACTCTTATAAACCTGATAAAATGGTTCAAATACTTTTTTGCGTTCCTCTGAAGGTATCCCCGGCCCGTTATCCTCAAATTTCAATCCTCCGTTAACAGCCGTTACCTCCAGGACTAATTTGGCTTTGTCATTGAATTTGAACGAATTGTCCACAAGTTCTTCAGCGGCTATTTTCATCCAGAAGGGTACCCGAACCCGGCCGGTATGGTCAATTAATTCGAAAGGTTTTTCATAAAGCGCGGAAAAACGGGCCGTCAATGCCGGTAAATCCAGTAAATTTACGGATTCTTCCATGAAAGAATTTTCAATTTCAACAAAATATAGTATTCTCTGGATAAGATTTATCATGACAGAACTGTTGCGGGCCATAGCGTCCAGAACATTTTTTTGGACCGGATCCGGTATTAATACCCCGAGTATTTTCGAATAACCGTTTATCACAGTCATCGGCGTCATCAATTTATGCGATATCAGGGAGAGAAAATCGTTTTTCATCTTGTTTCTTCTGTATTCTTCGGTCACGTCCCTGAAGACAAATACATAGGAGTCTGTATCCCCGCCCAACCCCGCCATGCGCCTGAATTTTGATGATATAAAAAGAGCATTATTGGCCTCAGACTTCCGCCTTTTTATCATAAACTGCCCGGCCGGCGCTCCGCCGTCCAGGGTATAATTGAATTTTTCCTCAAGAAACATCTTTAAATTCCCATGAATGTCTTTGAGTCCGATCATTTCCGACGCCGTATCATTTATCAGTTTAAGGTCCAGTTTTTCATCGGTTATTGCCGTTCCTTCCCCCATAAGTTCCATTACATTTAAAAGTTTTTCTTTTTCATTAATCTGCCTTCTTAAAATTGACAGTTTTGTCAGGGTCCTTACCCTGCTCAAAAGTTCAGCCTTATCAAATGGTTTTGATATGAATTCGTCGGCTCCGGCATCTATGCCCTTTATCCTGCTTTCCATGTCGTATAGAGACGTCAGCAGAATCACCGGTATGGCCCTTGTTTTTTCATTTTCCCTTATGTTTTTCAGCGCGTCAAATCCGGAGCGCACCGGCATCATTATATCAAGAAGTATAAGGTCCGGTTCCATGACGGATATTTTTTCAATGGCTTCATGAACGCTCCCGGCCCTTTCAAGCGCGTATCCCTCGGGTATAAGCAGTGCCTCAAGCAGGTCGAGATTAAGGGGTTCGTCATCAACTATTAATATTTTTTCATTCAATCGCGCCAGCTCCTTAACTGTTTGTTTTCATTTAATATTGGGCCCGTTACCCGGACGGCTTTTTGCGCGGAAATCAATATCTTCCTATTGCAACCTTCAATCCGCCGTCAAAACTTTTTTCCAGTTTCACACGCATATTTGCGGATTCACAGAGACGTTTGACTATTGACAGCCCGATTCCCAGCCCCGCGGTATTGCCCGTGTTGCTTTTATTAATCTGGTAAAAAGGCTCAAAAACCTTTTTATATTCGCCTGCCGGTATACCCGGGCCGTTGTCCTCGACAATTATCCTGTCCGCATCAATTATTACCGAGACTTTGGCTTCTTCCTTGTCGCAAAATTTAATGGCATTTGCAATCAGTTCTTCCGCGGCTATTTCCTGCCAGTATTTTATTTTTGCCGGTTCCGCCTGTATTGCCAGATTGCACGGTTTTGCATAGACAACGGACAGCCTGCCCGCCAGTTCTTTCGCGTCAAAAACAATTTCGTTTTCGGTCAATGATGTGTTTTCGATTTCCACAAAAAACAGGACCCTTTTTATTATGCTTTCCATAAACTCGCTGCTGCGCATTATTGCCATGGCAATATCCTTGAGTTTCTTTTCACTTTCAAAAACACTCAACATTGTTGAATATCCGCTTATTACCGTCAGCGGGGCGCGCATTTTCAGGGACAGCAGTGCAAGAAAATCGGTTTTCATTTTGTTGCGCGAGAAAATTTCCGTCACATCCTTAAAGACAAAAACATACGAACTTTCAATCCCGTTTATTTTTGGCACCCTGTGGTATTCAACGGATAAACATTCGGCGGGATATGATGTTGTTTCCGGCCTGCCCACCATAAACTTCCCGTTATTAATATCCCTTTCAACAATATATCCGAATGTTTTAAGGAGTATTTCCTCTATGTTTCCGGATGTGTCTTTTAAACGCAGCATTTCCATGGCTGTTTTATTCATCTGCTGTATATTGAAATTGCAGTCGGTCAGTACGGCGCCTTCAAGCAAAAGGTCCATTACACCGGCCAGTTTTTCTTTTTCGTTCACCTGCCTGCGCAGTATTGATAATCCCGCCTGTGTATGTACCTTAAACAAAAGTTCAACCCTGTCAAACGGCTTGCTGATATAATCATCCGCTCCGGCGCCGAGCCCCTTTAATTTGTCTTCCCTGTCTGAAAGGCTTGTGAGCAGTATCACGGGCACCGCCCTGTTTTTTTCATTCCGGCGTATCTCTTTCAGGACAAAAAAACCCGATATCCCCGGCATTACAACATCAAGCAGGACAAGATCGGGCTCATTGCCGGAAAGATATTCCAGCGCGTCTTCGCCGTTTTTTACCTTTATAAGGGTATATCCTTCGGGCTCAAGCAGGGCTTCAAGCAGTTCAGTATTTGACGGCTCATCATCCACAATAAGTATTTTTATATTCACGCGCGTAATTCTCCTCGAGCCTTTAATCCGCAGCGGGATTACATTACAGGCTCAGTAATCAAATCATTCGATAATACTATCTGTTGATTTTTTTTGTAAAATTATTTTATGATCCTGAACATTATCTTCCGGTTTAAATCCCTGCCATCGGCTGTCTTATTGTCATAAGAAGGCCTTCCTTTTCCAAAGGAAATGATTGTGAGCCTGGCGCCGTCTATACCCTTGGAAATCATATAATCCCTTACTCTGGCGGCCCTGTCTCTTGCAAGTTCCAGATTATAGTTGGTGCCACCTTCATAATCCGTATATCCCGCGATTTCAATCTTCATTTTCGGCTTGTCATTCATCATCTTTACGGCTTTATCAATTACAGGGTATGATTCGGGCGTAAGTTCCGATGAGTCAAAATCAAAATTGACGCCGACAAGTACAAGCTTGTCATCCGCAAGTGACAGAATATACCTGTCAACAACCTTGCTGTTGTAAATAACGCGGTCTTTCATTGCCTGGGATACTCCCGCGGCGCATGGTTCACACAGTTTTGACGGCGTCCCGCTGTCAAAAATATAGTTAATGCCGACGGTAAAGGCAAAATAAGAATCCTGCGCGTTTACTTCCGCCGGCACTATGGCTCCGTCAAGCGACGAATCATCGGTGATGTGATATCCAAATTCAGTAACAAGATTTAAATCCTGAGCAACTTTAAAATCAATGCCTGCGCCGAAGTTTAACTGCGCCCCTGCTTTATCAGCGTCGGGGACTGCCGTCTGTGCATTGCTTATCATTTTGTAATTACCGCCGACTCCCCCGAAAATATACGGTGAAACCGAATCACAGGGCACCGGATAAAATAAAACATCCAGATCCGCTGTTATAAGGTTCGTTGATTCGTTTATTAAAGATGCAGATTCGTTATAATACTGCCCTTCCATGTGTGAAAACCCCGCCTTTAACCTTAATCCCAAATGCTCGGTCATATTCCTCTGTATTGACAGATAACCTCCAAGATCGCTATTTAACGTGTCTATATTGACCGAAGCGTACCTGGGATAGCTCAGCCCTGCGCCCGCAACCCAGCTGTCAGTTGATATCTGAGCCCGTATGGCCGCGGTTCCTGCGGCCCATATTAGAGCCAATATTAAAAGTCTCTTTTTCATTTTTTACTCCTTTTTATAGTTTGCTGATATTTTTTAATACCGGGCGGAGGTTAAGCCCCCGCCCGGGTCTTTTCAATTGTTAAATTACGGCAGTACTATTGTGTTCTGGCTGAGTGAAATCTGTCCGGCCGCCGCGCTCTGTATAATCGCCCTGCCGGTTAGATCGGCCATGTTCAGGAACGATATTGAAGTACCCGCGATCAATGTGCCGTTCATTATTGAATTGGTTCCGAGAGTTATCGTGGATCCGGCAACCCAGAATACGTTCTTTGCCTGCGCGCTTCCCTCAAGGACAACCTGGCTTGTGCTTTCAGTTGTGATCGAAGTGGCGCTGCGTATCACAAATACGGCGTTTGAATCGCCCATTCCGTCCAGATAAAGTATTCCGGCCGGCGATATCTGAATTGACGTTCCTGATTCATAAAGTCCCGGGGCAAGCGTCAGTCCGTTAAGGTCGCCCGATATTGACGTCGGCGTTCCGCGTGAAGAACTCACCGCGTCGCCGTAAGCAGCTACCGCGTCATTATAAGCCTGAGTTAACATTGCGGAAACCGAGGGTACATCATCAAACGCGTATATGGCATACGGTGAGACAACCTGTCCGTCTCCATCTGTCAATCCCGATATACTGCCCCTTGATCCCGTTAAACCGACGTCGCCTGTTATTGAACATGACGGAATGTCCGTAATGGCCGAGGCGGAAAAAACCGCAAAGCGGGCCGATGTTCCAAGGACAACAGTAGGCTGTGCTATTCCTCCTATTACCGTCGGCATTGCCGCGATCAGTGTGGCAGTCTGCGTTGCCGTTGCCGTTGATGTTGCCGTCGATGTTGATGTGGCTGTTGAATTTAAGGCTGTCTGGGTTGAGGTCGCAGTGGCTGTTGCCGACGAAATCAGGGATGTCTGCGTCGGCGTTGCAGTCATAGTAGCCGTATTTACAGTTACTGTTGAAGTCCTTGTTATTGTTGAAGTATTAACAACAACCGTGGGCGGCGTTGACGTCCTTGTGATTGTTACGGTTCCGGCGGTGCCGGGAGTGCTTGTAACAGGATAGGTTACCCCCGCCCTTTGCGAACAGCCAGCAATAATAATAATCGGTACAATCAGTAAAAGAAATAATCTTAGAAAATTTTTCATTTTTTCACCTTTCTTTTTTTATAGGGCGGGTTTTTTTAATTTCCCCCGCCCCTGAAATATTGAGTTACGGCAATACTATAGTGGCTTTCTGGAGAACAACATTTCCGGCCGTAGCTCCCTGTATCAGGGCCCTGCCGTCAAGAGTTGCGCCTGTAAGAAGCGAAATTGAAGTTCCGGCAATCATCGTCCCCTTCATCACTGAATTAGTGCCGAGGGTGATTGCTGAACCGGCCGACCAGAAAATATTCTTTGCCTGCGCACTGCCTTCAAGTACAACCGCGCTTGTGCTCTCGGTTGTGATGGAAGTCGCGCTGCGTATTACAAATACCGCATTTGCATCGCCCTGCCCGTCAAGATACAGTATCCCGCCCGGTGATATCTGGATTGATGATCCGGATTCATAAAGTCCCGGGGCAAGCGTGAGCCCGTTAAGGTTTCCCGAAATGGATGTCGGCGTACCGCGCGAGGAATTTACGGCGTCGCCATATGCGTTTAGTGCGTCGGTTTTAGCCTGTACTAACATTGCCGGAACAGAGCCCGCGTCATCGGAAGCGTATATTGCGTATGCTCCATTGGCTCCGGTTCCGTTAACTTCCGCCGGCAATAAGGCGCACGAAGACCTTGCGCCCGGGCTTATACCGACATCTCCCGTTATTGAGGAAGTCGGCACATCTGTAATTGCCTGGTCGGACAGTATGGCAAATCTTGAAGAAGTTCCAAGAACTACCGCCGCCTGGGTCATCCCGCCTGTTACTGTGGGTATTGCAGTCGGTATTACGACGGGGCCTGAAGAGCTTGTTTTTTTGCATCCCTGGGAAAATATGCCCAAAGATATTACAAGCAAACCGCAAAAAATCAAAAGTAATAATTTTTTCATTTTTTCCTCCATTTTTTTATCTTAATTTATCTAGCCAAACCAGTATCTTATGCCTATGCCTCCTCCCGGCGCAAAATGCATATCCGGAATTATGCTGATTCCCGGCTCAATCTGCACAAAAACATCAATCGGCGCCCTCTTCGGTATCCACGAAAATCCGAGAGGCACCTGGATGCCCGCTGAAGCCGGTCCTGATGCAAACGCGGCCCAGCCCTTTATGCCGAAATAAAACGGGAATAAATTGTTGTCAGCCTGAATAATATTAAAGTTGTGTATCAGGTAAGCGGCGCCAATACCAATGCCGCCGTAATTTAAATCCCAGTTAAGGTCAAACTGGACCGCATGCTCGCTGCTTACCCAGTTTTTTATGCTCAATCCGTTTATCTCGCCGAGAACAATCCCGATTCCGAGCCCTCTTGCGCCCGCATAGTCGCCGTCGGTAATTGTATGGCCGCCTATCCAGACTTCAGCCGCGGCCGCCGTGCTTATCGCAAGCATCATGGCCAGAGCCAGTAAAATAATTTTTCTCATGTTGCCTCCTGCCGGTAAATCTTTCCGGCCGATTTTAATACACACACTTGAATTTTCACCGCTTATAACCAAAACAGACGCCTTGTTTTTTAATACCCCCCCTTCATAATGCGAAAGAAAAGTTTTATAAAATCAGCCTTTATTAATGCTTCATTTCGATATTTTTTGCTTCGGACCTGTCAAAACTTTCAATTGCGGCTTTTATAGTGTCATTAAAAATCTTTATTTCTAAAGGCTTAACAAAATATGCGAAAATATCCTTGTTTCTCACTTTTCGTTCAAGTTCAATATCGTTGTCCCCGGTTATAACAATAATTGGTATATATTTATCCAGTTTTTTTACAATTGAAATCACTTCAAATCCGCCTTTGTGATCCATAAATATATCGGTTATTATCAGGCTTGCCTTCCTGGTCTGTAAGAGGTTTATAAGCTTATCTCCGCTGTTTACTATATTTACTTCATATTCCGACAGGTCAATTTCCTTGTGAAGCAAATCGCGTATGTACTTGTCGTCATCCGCTATAAGTATCAGGTGTTTCTTTGCCGTTTTTAACATTTATCCTCCTGCTTTCCATTATCACTGTTTGAGGCCGTTATTTTACTGATGCATATACTAAAAGCAATTACCATGCCACAATATTCAATATCGGCCGTTTGCCCGCCCGGTCAAAAAATCAGTCTGTTAATGTTCCTTATTACAGGATTAAAGGGCTGATTGTACGGTTTGTTTTAAGGATTTTATACCGGGATGGCTTATAAAGTTGTATCGTTTCAACCACTAAAAGTATCGAATTAAATGGATTTAAGCTGGATTCTCAATGGAACTTCCTGTGCGTCCAGGACATCAAGTTTTTGCCTGTCAACCGCAATTTTTTCATCAATAGTTTCAATGTTTTTTAACAGCATCTGTACTTCCTGTTCTTCACTTGACGCCAGAGGGGTCTGTGTTGTCATTTTAGCCGCAAAATTTTCCGGATAAAGCGCAGAAATTTCGTCATTACGCAGTTTAATCTGGCCATCAATGTCGCTTAAATTCTTTTTTTTCCCCTTTTGCATGCTTTTATCGCCTTCAAACTGCAGCTTATATAGTTCCAGTATTTCCCGTCGTATTGCTATTTCCCTGTTCAATACAGTCAATTTGGCTTTTAATTTATCGCTCCTTTTTGCGCTATTTTCCCTGCTTGACGCGGTTATCTTCAAATCAAGCGCGCTGCTTCTGGCAGAAAGCGCGTCTAAAAGACGCTGTGTATATAAAATTGAAATTTGGGCATCAAATGCCTTTTTTCTTGAATTAAGGTCTCTGATATCGCCTTTCAGGTCTTTTATCTTCATGTCAACAGCGTCTATTTCACTTTGAATAAATGATTTATCTATTCCTGAGGAGTTATTTGCGGCATCACCATATCCGGAATATGCCGGAAAACAATAAAACAGCATTATAATAAAATAAAATAATATTCGCTTTCCCGTCATGTTTATTTCACCGCCTGATTTGCCGCACAATTTTTACCAATTCTATTGTCACCAGTATTTCGGCCTTCCGTAATGGTCGTACAGTTTATTTTCATATTCACGGTTCACGGCGGACGAACTGTCATAAGCCGGGCTGTTTTCCACTTCTTTGCGCGTGAGCCCGACGTTTACAGTGGAATATTCCCAGCTTATATCCTTGATCCAATCAAGCGCTACCAGGACCTTGCCGCCGGGCAGTAAAATATGGGTATCAACGACCAGATACCTGATATTCCAGTGTTCATCATCAATAATAACGTCCTCAACGTGTCCGATATCACCGTCCACGGCCCTTATATTATATTTTGCAATTTCCAGATAGCTGCGCAGATGCGAATCTGCTATGGCTTTTTTTACCGATTGCGGCGATATATCCTTTTTATTTGTGAGAATCGCCGGCACGGGTTTCTGGGCTCCATTTTTTTCTTCCTGCCAGTACAGGGGCCATTGGAAGTATTTGTTCAACTCGGACTCTTTTTGCCTGGATATCGGTTTGTCAGTATCCATATCCGGGCTGTCTTTTACCATTTTCATCGTCAAATTTACAGGGAACATCCTTTTTTCCCAAACAGGCTTTCCTGAAAATGCGGCCGGAGCAATTAATACACCGTGATCATGGAGCCAATCCCCGAGATCTATAACCATATACCTGACCGTCCAGTATTCGTCGTCAAAATAAAAATCGCCAACTTTGCCTATATCCCCGTCATTTGTTCTGATTGAGTAACCGATTATATCTTTCAAGCTGCGCAGCATAACAAACCTCCTTGGAACATTTGGTACTGTCGAAAAACCCCGGCAACGTTACTTGATCCCGGGTATATGACATTNNCATATACCCGGGATAAACCGCGCAACTGGTTTTTGACAATATCTATTTACTAACCTTAAAAATAGTATTTATTCCTGCTTTAGCTTTTTATTTGCGGCCTGATAGGTCTGTTTCAGGTCCTCCCAGGCTTTATGCGTTCCTTCAACCAAACTTTTGAATGCTTCAGAATCGGCTTCTTTCATGTGCTGAAATTTTTCGTTGAATTCAACCCTTTTTTGACGCAGTAATTCCATTTGTTTTGAAAGTTCAATTTTTGTTCCATCAGCCGTTTTTTTTGCCCTTATAGCCAACTTGTCAATTTTTGCGTTCCATTCTTTTAACTGCACCGTAAATTTTTCAACGTACTCATCTCTTGTTTCCATTTTCTCTCCTCTTCGTTTTCAATTATTTATTTCCGGTCCGCGCCATCGCACCTGTCTGTTTTTAAATAAAAATAACATTTTTTAATATAAAAACCGGCTTTTAAAGTTAAAACTCATCACCCGCCGAACGTATTGCCTGCTTAATATCATCCAGGGAGTCCTGTGTGCCCTGCATGATGCTTTCCCATATTTCCTCGCCCGCGTGTTTTAACTCAAATATTTTCCCTTCTATATCCGCTCTTTTCCGCTTCAACATCTCTATTTGCGATGTAAGCTCCGTTTTCACCCCATCCGATGCATTGTCCGCCCTTGTAATTAATTTATCTATATTTTCATTATATTTTTCAAACTCTGAATCTAACTTTTCCGTATATAAATTCTTTTTTTCCATTTTAATTCTCCTTTTTAAACCATTGAATTACGTGTCTGTACATATACTGATAATGTAAGACTCAAAACATTGAAATTTCATTTTTTCATATTTATATCTCCATTCTTATTTTTACCGGTAAACATATTTAAAGCGCAACGGGTTACCGCCCGTGTTAATATATAGCAACTAACATGCCATAACGCTGGTTAATCCGGTTTTAAAGCAATGCTGCAAAACAGCAATGAATAAACGCAAATATACCCGTATGAAGGTTTGGATTTTATATTTTTTGAAGTGGTTTAAGGTTTAATCATGAATAACTGTTCTATTTTAAATACAAAATGTATTTTTTTGGGAAAATATCCGTTCCGGCCGGCGGAATGATTTTTTAATTAAGATCGTATTTGTTGAGCATCCTGTAAAACTTCGCCCTGCTTATCTTTAATTCGTTTATGATCTTTGTCTTGTTATACTTATACTTTTTTAACATTTTTTCAAGGAATGTTTTTTCCGCATTTTCAATAAATTCATCAAATGTTTTGAATGATTCCTCATTCCGGCCCTCTGCCTGCGTCTCATTCCCATCTTCCACTTCCTTTATAAATTCGCGCCTTTTTATCTTATTGGAATTAAAAACAAGGGTTTTTTCAATAAAATTCAAAAGTTCCCTTGAATTTCCAAGCCATTGACCGCCCGTAATGGTTTCCATCTCTTCAATGCTGAAATAATTTTTAAATTTTTCAGGATCTTCCGTCTTTGCGGTTATAAAATGCTCTATAAGCGAAGGTATGTCCCCTTTTCTTTCCCTGAGCGGCGGTATATAGAGGTATAATACATTCAACCTGAAAAATAGATCCTGCCTGAATCTGCCTTTATCAACCTCTTCCTTTAAATTCCTGTTGGTTGCGGTTATAATGCGGACGTCAGTTTTTATTTCTTCATTCCCGCCCAGCCGCCTGAATTTTCCGGTTTCTATCACATCCAGTATTTTTGCCTGGTTTGCCAGGTCAATCTCTCCAACTTCATCCAGAAATAACGTTCCCTTATCAGCGACTTCAAAAAGCCCGCGCTTTTCCCTTGTAGCGCCTGTAAAAGCTCCTACCTCATGGCCGAACAATTCGTTTTCAAGGAGATCTTTCGGCATTGCCCCGCAGCGGAGTATAATAAAAGGCAATGCGGCGCGGGTGCTTATTTTATGGATTATCGAGGCTATCAGCGATTTTCCGACGCCGGTCTCGCCTTCAATCAAAACAGGAAGCTTTGACGATTTAATCTCGTCTAAATATGATTTAATTGATACGATTTGATTGCTGTCACCTATCAAACCATGATATTGATTATTTTCCTCTTTTTCCATTTTGACTCCATCCAGCGGCTTAATTGAAACAGCCACCCAACCGGTATTTCTTAATACGAAATAACTTGTCCATAGTATAGCACAGTATTTTAAAATAGCCATTTTTATATTTAATTGCTGTCATTTCGCCGTCATTTTTACTTCCGCTATAAGGGGCAGGTGGTCTGATGCCATTTTTTCCAATTTTGTCCCCGGAGTTTCAATTTTCACCGCCATGACGCCGTTGCTCAGGAAAATATGATCTAAAAGTCCCAGCGGAAAATAACTCGGGAATGTTTTCAAGTGTTTAAATCCCTTTGCATGAAAGTGTATGCTGTGAAATTTTTCCCCGATGGACCTGCTTACCCGTGAATTCAGGGTTGAATTAAAATCGCCGCATAATATTACAGGTTTTTTGCAGGCCTTGTTTCCCATCCATAACGGCCCCAGAAGTTCTTTTGCCTGCAGCATCCTTTCCGCCGGAAAAAGGCTCAGATGGGTGTTTAAAACCTGTATTTTTTTTCCCCTGACATTCACCTCAACCCATATCGCCCCGCGTTTTTCCAACAAACGCGACTCCGAAAGGCTCGGCAAAGGGCCGCGTTTTACAAGCTTCATGTCATAGCGGCTTAATATAGCGTTTCCATGCTGCCCTGTCTTGAGCAGAACACTGGAATGAAAATAATAGTTCATTGACAGAATGGCTGCTATGGTCTTTGCCTGATGCATTGTACTATCCGCGTCGGCCTCCTGAATGGCAATTATGTCCGGAGCGTGCAGGGCTATTATTTCGGCAATTCTTTCCGGCTTCACTTTTCCATCCATTCCCCTGCATGCGTGGATGTTATAGCTCATTATTTTTAAATTTAAATCCTTTCCCGTCCCCGATATGTTTTTCTCAATGCCGGGACCTGCGCGGTCCTCCCTTTTCAGCACGCTTAAAACAGCCTCGCGCAGCTTTCCGGTATGAAAAATCTTTTCATTGCCCGCCCTGACTCCCGGCGGTATCATGGCAAATCCGGCCGTTTCATGCGCGCCGGGGCCGGCATGGCTGCCGCGCTCGGAAAAAAATGTAACCGACTTCCCCTCAGGTTTATACCCCAGGATCATTATTTCTCCGGCATCCTTATGCCTGCTTAATTTCACAAGGTCCACGGACGCCTGCCTTAAGAATGGATGTGTTTTCCCAAGGATTTTTGACGCGTCCCGAGGGAGAACAAATTTTCCTTCATTGTTCCACGCAAACGCCTTACGGGAGCCGGCGGATACCACAACAATCGGAATTTTTGCATTTTTTACCAGGGCGCCTGCTACCCATGTTTTTTGTTTCATTGAAAGCCGCCCTGCCGGATAAATATAGCCGAGTGGCCCGAGCGCGGTTATAACCGGCACGTTTTCCTTTTTTTGCTCTTTTGCCGTTTCAGCCTTCTCAATATTTTGCCCGTTCCGCATCATCCCGGCGCGCCAGCTGTGCCCTTCCGGGATTATTTCCATTTCAATATTTTTATGCTGTATTTCCTCTTTTAACACTTCATTGACGGCTTCCTGTACACTCCTGCCGTGCAGGCTGTTATAGTTTATTGTTTCCTCCTGCCCGTGGTCGGAATATATAAAAAGGTCGTATTCACGGCGGATGGACATTTTTGCGGTTTTCCAGATGTTGCCGATGACATCATCAATTCCCCTGAGCGTCCAGTGGGCAAATTTTGAACCCGGGCCGCGGTGGTGCGACTGTTCATCATAACCGGCAAGGTTTATATGTATTACCGGCATGCCGCGGGTAATATCTATTTTAGCGCCTGCCCTGAGCACTTCCCTTTCTATTACGCAGGCAATGACCCTGAATGGTATATATTTAATTTCAGAGAATATATTTTTACCGCTTATAAACCCGCGGATTGAATCAAATACCGCCAGTATGAATTCAACGGCTGTCAGCAGCGCGGCGCGTAAAATAACAAGGATGTGCATTGCTGTAAAAATTATTATTGCGAATGGATTGGCGGCGCTGAGCAGCGTCCCCCAGCCAATGGCGGAAACACAGAAATGGGCTTCAGACGCGCCTCCGGTAAATATATTGCCGTAGGAACTGCCGTCTTTGAGCAGCGGAACCCCTTTTTCCATCACTCTTTTTTCAATTTCGGCGGCGTTTTGAGGCATGAACATATTAAACACTTTTCCCGATTTTTTATCCTTAAAACTGAAGGCAGGGACGCAGCTTTTGACCCCATAGAAAAGATTGCCCTGAACGGCAGGGGTGCATGACGGCAGGCCGCTGTAATGGACGCGCTGTGAATAGCCTTCTTTTTTTAAAAGCCCCGCCAGTTTTGGCATTTCTCCCTTATGCAAAGCAGATGTAAACTCCGTATGGCTAAGCCCGTCAATCTGTATTATCACGGCTCCCGGCAGATTTGAGCGGACCTTAATGACAGAAAGCCTCAACAGCCTTATCATCCACTCATCCGGGTTAAATATGCGCCTCAATTTTTCCTTGAATGAATTTATTCTCAGGTACACACGTGTCTCCCCTATTTATTGAGCATTTTCATCGTTTTGTTAAGAAAATGTTTCCTCACTTTTGCAATTATCTGCGGGTTCGTCATTTTATCATCAGCTTCCAGCATTGCCGGCTTCTGGCTTCCGCCGGATTTGTTCATCATTTTTTTTAGCTCCCCTTTTGCTTCGCCCGGCCCCATGAGCAGCACCGATTCTATCCCCCTTATTGCTTCATGAACAAGTTTGTAAAACGTTTCGAGATGTCCCGTAAATTCCCTCTGCTGTTTATCATCCGCCACAAAATTAAGCGATTCAAATTTTTCATTGGATTGAACCCCGTCCGTGCGGCTGAGATGCCTGTCAACTCCCGATAGTATCTGCAGTGTTTCTTCCCCGCCGTCTGATAACGTAACAACAAATGCCCTTCTGTGGTCTATCCATAATCCGGCCGACTGTTTCATTTAAGGCCTCCTTGTGGGTTTGGATCCTGATATCTTTTCTCTCATTTTATCCCTTTCAAATATTTCCTCGATTTTTTCAATCAATCTTGCCGGCGAAAACGGTTTTACAATATAAGCGTCTATGCCGGTCTTAAAGCCCTTTTCAATGTCTATTATCTGCCCCTTTGCCGTAAGCAGTATTATGGGAATTGAAGACAAGTCCCTGTCATTCTTCATGTACCTGACCACCTCAATGCCGTCCATTTCCGGCATCATCACGTCAAGTATCACCATATCGGTCCTGTTTTTTTTGATTTCAGAGAGCGCTGATTTTCCGTTTGCCGCCGCAAATATATCGTAATCGTCTGAAAGTGTGTCGGTTATCGCGGAAAGGATGAACGGCTCGTCATCGGCGATGACTATATGCCTACCCGGGTTTTTTATCATTGTAAGCCTCCAGCATCCTGTATTTTCCATCGCCGTTTTTAAGGTAAATCATTTTCCCGCAGACAGCCATAGCTTCAGTGTCAAAACCGAATGAAATGAACTTGTCGCAGAACAACGTCTGGTTCTCCGAGCCGGTTATAGTTCTTTTTTCATCACTGCCCATTTTGTTTCTCCTTTTTTAGCATTCATTTTTTAAGCATCCATTAATTTCCTTTTTTGTCCTCAAGTATGTCTTTTGAATCGTTCAGGTCCCTTTTTCCGGAATTCAATCCTTTTTCTTCCTTATTAATCCTGCCCGTTTCAGCCTTATTTTCCATTATATCATCCTTATCTTCGAGCATTTTTGCGTCAACAGACTTTATCTTTGCCACAAGCCATGCATCCTTTGCCCTCAATTTCCTTATCTCCGCGTTTATGGAACCTTTTTCATCGGCAGTCTTTGCTTTCTTCAGCAATTCCTGCTGGTAGCGCCTGTCTTCCCTTGTCTTTTTTATCTGTGCCCATGTTATTTTTTCGGATACGGTCAGTTTTACCTCGTCAAAACCGGTTTTAACCCCGGAAACCTCTTGTTTTTCTTTTGAGTTTTGAAGCTTTTCCTCTTTTTTATTGATCAGTTTCTTATCTTTGTCTATGGTCTTTATTTTCTTGTTAATCACACTCAACTGCCGGTCGGTGGGAGTCGCGCTTCCATTACCGGTTGAAACTGAAACAGGGGTTTCGCCGGCTGTTTTCGACGCATCATCCGCAAAAACCGGGAAACTTACAACAACTGCCGCAACGAGCAAAACGAAAAACTTTTTCATAAATTCTCCTTTTAAAATTTGGGGTCTAACTCTTCCTGTGTTATATTTAGCATTTAACGTGCCATGAATTTTTTACAGAATATATTCCCGAACATTCATTTATGCCAGTAATATAAGCTATAAACAGCCGCGCCTCTAAAAACTACCCCTCTTTGGCCTCGGCCCCGCCCTGCAAACCGTATCAATTAAATACAAAATGTGTTTATACGTGCTGCCGGAAAACCATGTTTTTTATACCATGAGTTTAGCGGTTTTCACACGGCACCTGATAATTATTGCACGCCGAGTTCTTTCATCCTTACGGCGCAGTTGCGTTTTACCTTATTATCCTCAAAATAATTAATATCCCTGCGCGGGGCGTCTTCCATAACTTCCCTGTAATATACCGCGGCTTTATCTTTCTCGCCAAGGGCATAAAGTGAATCCGCAAGAAAATATTTTATCTCGAACGAACCGGGATTATTTTTAAGGGATTCCACAAGATAATCCAGTGATTTTCTTTTATCCGGCCAGGTTATAAAAAAAGGTATATTTGGCGCAAGATAATTAAGCCTTCCCAGCGCGGCCTCGGCGCTGTAATCTTCAAATCCCGGGTTGGTTTTATATATTTTTTCGCACAATTCGTAAACTCTGTTAACAACGCCTATTACCTGGAATATATTGAATTGCTGCCCGTTCAGGACAAGAAAAAGCGCTTTGTCATAATCGGCATAAACGGGGTTGTCATCGCCGGGATAAATTTTTTCCAGCATTGAAAGGGTGTCCGCGTAAACTTTCAGCCGTTCGTTTTCTCTTTCATCGTCGGGTATCAGAAAATTATACTTGATTTCAACAACCCTGCAGTATTTATGCACAAGGACATAATTCCCGGCGTCTATTGCAATCGCGTTTTTATAATCATTTATGGCCCTGTCCGCCAGTTTTATCCCGTCGTCTTTATCTCTGGATGCCGCGAGAGCCGACATGGCCCTGTCCCCGTTTTTTTCATAATTCAGGATTTTAAAGCCCTCTTTTTTTGAAAGATGATGCGGCAGGTTTACTGTTATTGCCGTTATAGCCGTTGCTGTCTCTATTACTGTTTCAGGCCTGGAAGCGGGCGCCAGTACGGGGCTGTATTTTCCGCAATCAACCATGCACACCGGAAACATTATGCAAACGGCCGCATAAAAAAACATTTTTAATCTCATAAATCACCGCTTTTTCAATTATATCAAATGCAACTGCACGTGACATTTCCGTACAATCATTCCGCTCTTATTTTTTTCCCGAGAAAGCGCTTATAACAGCGCCTAATATCAAGCCTGCGGCCAGCCCCGCCAGTCCGTATTTAAGCGCCAGTTCGTTCCTGTAGGACGAGAAAACATCGTTTAAAGTGGTGCCCACGGCCACGGCTATTCCCGTCTGAAACAACCTCGGAAAAAATTCCGCTATTACCATTCCTGTTAAAGCGCCGATAATTCCTGTATTTACAATAACCCTTCCATTTCCCATTTACAGTCCTCCCTGTTAAAAAAGTATTCTGAAACCGAGCCTTACTGATACCGCCCAGTCGATCGTCGGTACAAATATTATCATCGGTGAAGCTTCAATGAATATTTCCAGCTGGTCCACGGGAAAAAGCTGGAGCCCGAACGGCACCCTGCCGCCAAAATTAAACGTAGTTGAGGAATTTGCCGACGTCGTGGCTGCGTATCCGCCAAGGCCGATGTAATATGACAGCAAATCCTCAGTCTGCGGGTTCACCACCCAGACATCAAGGCTTCCGCTGAATTTTGACGGGGAATTCCATTCCAGTCCGATAACCGGGAACGAACCCGACCGTAATGTCAATCCAACTCCTCCGTTTGCTCCCGTTCCGTTCCCGAGAAGGTTGCCATAAAATCCTATGCCGTTTGTATCTCTCGCAATGGCAGTTCCGGCCAGCAGAACCAGCAGCAAGCACGTTAAAATAAAAATCCTTTTCATACCTTACCCCCTGATTTTTTAATTGAATTTAATATCCGTAAAATATTTTGATGTACGCCGTTAAACAAGAAACATAATCATAACTACCGCTGTGACAATTATCAGGATCATGATTATCTCCCGTCATCCTGCCGGCCCTGGTAATCCCCGTTATTTTTTTGATCGTTATCGTGTGTTTTGTCATCTTTTCCCGCCGGCCCGCCGTCATCATGCATTCTGCCGTAATTTCCCGTTGCCTCGGAGCCGCGACGGTCGCCAGTTCCATTCCTGCTTTCATGGTCATAATAAGCCCTGTCGTGGTAAAAAAGCGCGCATCCGGCCGTTACAAATAAGGTAATTGCCGACAATAAAACGATTAATTTTCTGATTTTTTTTCTCCTTTTATAAAATTTACTATTTGCATATTGCACCGCTCTTTTTGCCCGGGCAATCCAATTTGCTTTTTTTAAAAGCCAAACTTTTTACCTTTTAACGCTTCAACCGGCCCTTTACAGGTTATAATATATATAGCAATTAGCATGCCACTTTGTGCAATATGGCTGTTTGAAATTTACAGGCTATTAAACATCAATGATTTAAAGCATTTGTAATTACAGTGCCTGCCTGCTGTCTCTTTTTCTTTTTTATAAAGACATGTACAATTCAGGAAGTTTTCAAAATAGTACCGTTTCAAATACAAAATGTATTTATTATGAAATATGGTTTTTCAGGAATATCGTTGTCCACTAAATCAGCCTCACCGTTCAATGCATAGCCTTTGCCTCAACGCCTGCTGTATTATCCGTTATTATTATTTACTTTGACATTATAGTTTTGTATCAATTGATTCCCGTTGGTACTGTCGGAAAACCCCGCAAACATTACCTGATCCGTGGTATATGGCATTTTTATTGGCCTTGCGCCGCTCATCTGATGCCCTCGCAAGAGGCCGTCTATATAATTATGGCGGCAATCCAAGAAAAATGTCATATACCACGGATAAAATCCGCCAATGGTTTATGACATTTTTCTTGGATTGCCGCCATAA
>PLPI01000129.1 GCA_003159495.1 candidate division FCPU426 bacterium
ATATACCCCGGATCAGGTAATGTCATGGTAAAAAACCAAGGGGGGGTATAGTAATGAAAATTTTTTCGTCCGATTTTGAGGATAACGGAGTGATCAATAAGCGCAATACATGCCAGGGGGAGGACATTTCCCCGGAGCTGGAAATCATGGAGGTTCCTTCCGGCGCCGTCAGCCTTGCCGTGATACTCGAGGATATTGACGCCGCGGTAAAGACGGAATCAAAACCCCTTTTTTGCCACTGGATAATCTATGACATTCCGGCCGCCGCAAAAAAAATCAGCGCCGGATTAGCCCGCAAAGCGCTGATGGCCGGGGGTATAAAACAGGGGATAAATGATTTCGGCAGAACCGGGTACGGCGGCCCGTGCCCGGGTAAAGGCAGCCACAGGTATTATTTCAGGGTTTACGCGCTGGACATTGTGCTGGATATTGCGCCGGATAAAACCGACTGGTTTAAGATTACAGGGGCGATAAAAGGGCATGTCGTGGGGAACGGCGAGATAATGGGGACGTATCAGAAAATTTAAAACCTAAAATTCAAAACCAAAAATTACAAATTTGTGACCCGACAATTGTCCATAATTTATAATTTTAAAGTTGTAATTTTTGGTTTGTAATTTTGATTTTTAAATTTTAAAGCAGTTCTTTGAGTATTACGACCGCTCCCTGCTTGTCTATGGGGTTGTTGCCGTTGCCGCATTTCGGGGAATACACGCAGTAGGGACAGCCGTTTTCACATCCGCAGCCCGTGACAAGGGCAATAGTGTTCGAAACAAGCGAAGAAAATATGTCGAATAATTTATCCGCAATGCCTATGCCGCCGTTATAACCGTCATAAATAAATATGGTGGAATTTCCGTCCTCATAAACCGGGTATGACCTGCCGCCAATGTCATTTCTGTCGCACATTGCCCACAGGGGTGATAGGGCGATAAGCGCGTGTTCGGCGGCGTGAATGGCGCCGTCAAAATCAAGCGAGGGGGATTTTTTTACCGCGCGGTTAATGGAGCCGTCAAGGGTTATCCAGAGCGCTTCGGTGTTAAAAGAAAGCGGCGGAAGCGCCAGCGGATCGGTAGAAATAACCTTTCCGGACTTTTTCGTCCGGTAACCCTTGTAAAACTCTGTTACGCAGACATTCCCGAAATTAAGGGTGAAATTGGCGTGTTGCTTTGTCTTTTTGACGCTTAATATTTTAACGTCCTCGTCCTTCATGGTTTCCGTGTAATGGTCCACATCCTCTTTTGCCGCAAGCGCGTAACCTTCGTCAAGGTTAAGTTCGCTGATAACATAGGTATCGCCGTTAAAGAGATGCACCGCGCCCTTATGCGCCTCGTCGTAGGCTCTTGTGACGGATATTTCCTCGAGTATCTTTCCATCGACTTTTATTTTTATATTGCCGCCGCCCGTATCGTCAAGCGCCACTACATCCTGCGGCCTTTTTGCGCCGGAGTAAACCAGCCCGCGCGGCGTTTTTACAACCATACCCCCGCTGATAAGTGTTTCTACGAACGGCCCGGTTTCAATGTCGTCGAAAATTTTAGTGCCTTCGGCCATTGCCTCTGAAATGGCGCACAGCACGTGCCCGGCTATGATGTTCGGGTTGTCCAGGGAAATAATTGCGTTTTCGAAATTTTGGGAGGTTAGGATGTCCGAGTGTTTTAAGATATATTTTTGCAGGGCATCCTCCTGCGGGAGGTAAAATATTGCAGAGTCCTGCATTTTCCTTCCGGCGCGGCCGGCCTGCTGCCAGAAGGATGAAATGGTGCCGGGGTATCCGGATATTATGATTACGTCAAGTTTTCCTATGTCAATGCCCAGTTCCAGCGCATTTGTTGAGACAACCCCTTTTATGGAGCCGTTTTTTAATTTTGCCTCAATATCCCTCCTCATTTCCGGGGAATAGCCCGCCCTGTAGGAAAGTATCTCCACGGAGGAATCCTGCTGGTTTGCCCATTTGCGTATGAGTTCCGAGAGGCGCCTTGAGGAGACAAAAGCAAGGGTCTGGAAATTATTTTTTGCAGAATGCAGAAGTATGTCTTTTGTCTGGGTATTGACCGATCTTCCGGGGAAAAGGGAAGGATCCCACAGGGCCAGGTGCTTTTCACCCGAAGGCGCGCCGTTTTCGCCCACAGCCTCGAATTTTTCGCCGGTTAATTTTTCCATGAATTCCACCGGGTTTGCTATTGATGCGGTCGATGCGATAAATTGCGGCGCCGCGCCGTAAAGTTTAAGGACCCGTTTTAAGCGCCGCAGGAGAAATGCTATGTTGGAGCCGAACACACCTTTGTACCTGTGAGCCTCGTCTATGACGACATACTTCAGGTTTGTGTAAAACCGCCTCCATCTGGGATGGTAGGGCAGGACCTGGTGGAGCTCATAGGGGTTTGTGATTATTATGTTTGCTTTCTCACGTAATGTTTTTTTTACCTGGCTGTCGGTGTCTCCGTCATATATGCCGCATTCAAAATCAAGGCCGGAATTCATTTCCATCTCATTTAATATGTTCAACTGGTCGTTTGACAGGGCCTTTGCCGGATAAATATATAATGCCGAGGCTGTTTTTTCCTTTTCTATGCGCTCGAGTACGGGAATATTGAAACCCAGCGTTTTGCCGGAGGCCGTGGGCGTGGTTATAATTACATTTTTCCCCTGTCTGATGAGGGAAACGGCGCGGGCCTGATGTGTATAGAGCGATGTTATACCCTGTGATTTCAAATAGCGCATTATGGATGGTGAAAGTTCCGGAGTTTGCGAATAATGGGCAATGGATTTCGGAAGCTTTAAAACGGAAATAATCTGACCGCTGTAGAACTTTTCGGATTTTATGGACTCTATCAGATTTTCTATTTTATCCATCGGTCAAGGAGCCTTTCCATAATCTGCACCATGGCGAAAACATCCTCGCGGTTGTGGTAAACGATGGGTTCGATATATTCCGGGTTCTGAGTGGCCAGGAAATTTTCAAAATAAATATGAACCTCGGCGCCGTCAATATCGCCGTCGCGTTCCTTGCCGAGCACCTGAGCTTCCATGGCCTTCAGGCTGTATGAATCGAATTCGCGCTTATAACAGCAGCGCGAGAAGTGCAGGATGTCAAAGTTGTGCATTGAAGTAATTTCCGCCGGAGTGTCAGGGCCGCCGTAGTAGGCCATCCTGCCGTCAATGAACGGGATGTCAAAAGTCCTGCCGTTGAAGGTGACAAAGGCCTTTTTGCCGGGCAAAAGTTTTGCGAATTCCTCGAGCACCAGGTATTCCGACGAGTCTGTAAGGGCCGTAAACTGTTTTACAGTAAATTTATTCCCCTCAAAATATCCCGCGCCTATCTCTATTATGGAGGTCTCAATAAAAAGTGATTTGGTCTCGATATCCACGAAGAGCAGTTCTTCCGGCTTAAAAAACGACAACAGCAGGAAAAAAAGGCGGTGTGAAGGGGAAAATCTTGAGGCCAGCATATCCCTTACAGCAGGCAGGCCGTTATCAAGGGCGGACATAATCCTGCGCGCCTCTTCGCCGAAAGTTTCATGGCCCGAGGCGCCGGCAAGATCCCTTACGCCGCAGTCATAAATTTTCCGGGCCTTTTTATCCCTGACGCCGTAAAGCAGTTCCAGTGTGGCACCNNACCGTATTCTTTCCTGAAATATCCGGGTTCTGGCAGCGTGAATCCCCTGAATTCCCGCGTATTGACATTCAGCATGTATTTCATGGAGTCGCGGGATATGACTTCACCGGATAGTTCCGTGAGCGTTTTTTTATCCTCTTTTTTTGGCTGTAAATCCCTGAACCTGTTAAAAAAACCGCTGTTGATGTCCATGCCTGCGCCTCTGCTGGTTGATTGAGACAGTATATGTGATAAAAGTGTAAAAGTCAAAAAGCAAAAAGAAACGGAATAAAAACCACATTCAGCCGGTTTGAAGATGATGAAAGCGGTAAAGAAGAAATTCAAAGCCCGATTCCCCCAAAAAACCCTTGCCAAAAAATAACACTTGTGTTAATCTTTAGATTCGTTATTGTTTTATACGGCGGGATATTGCTGTCCGCGGTATACGGGCATGGCGAGAAATAAGGCTTGATTTACGGCCTTTAAACCGAAAGGAGATTCAGATTCATGAGGAAACCGTATGATTGTATTATTTTTCTGAAACCGACGCTTTCAGAGGCTGAGCAGGATGCCATTATTAATAAGGTAAAAACCTACATAGCCGAAGGAAAGGGAGACATCACCGAGGAAAAAAGGCCCGAGAAAAGGCGCCTGCCTTTCATTGTGAAAAAGTCACACGAAGCTTTTCGCCTTTACATGAAATTTACCGCTGACTCGCTAAAGGTCAACGAGATAAAGGACAGGATAAGGCTCATAGAGGGAATAAACAGGTTTACAATCGCGAACTACGCGGAAACAATAAAAGAGCCTGATAAGATAAGAAAGAAAAAAGAGGCCCCGCGCGTTGAAGGCGCCACTGCCGTCCCGACAACCGCAACAACGGCTGCGCCCGTGGTGACACCGGCGCCGGCGGCGGCTGTTTCGTCTGCGGTACTTCCGGCTCCGGCTGCGAATTCCACAACTGAAACGGCCCCGAAGGAATCAGGGGTTTAGCATCTGTTTTTTATCTGAATCGGCCCGGGGGTATTTTTTGTGGCTAATTTGAACAAAGTTTTCTTGATGGGGAACCTTACAAGGGACCTCGAGATAAAATACGGCAAAAGCGGCCAGCCGGTCACTAACGCAAGGCTTGCGGTCAACAGGACCTACACGACCCAGTCAGGCGAGAAAAAAGAGGAAGTCTGTTATGTGACGGTTGTTATCTGGGGCAAGCAGGCCGAGAGCTGCCATACATTCCTGAAAAAAGGCTCTTCGATATTTGTCGAGGGCAGGCTTCAGTACAGGACATGGGAAGCCGAAGGCGGCGAGAAGAAAAATGTCCTGGAAGTAGTGGCCGAAAGGGTCCAGTTTTTGGATAAGAAAAAGAAAGAGGGCGAACCCGCCCAGGACGCGGGGTCAGACGAAGGAACGCCGGAAACGCCGGTTTCGGACGACCAGCCCTTTTAGATTTAAAAAATCTTTCAATATTATATGGAGGCAGTTTAATGCAGACGAAAGGCGAAGGACGCGGAAAAGGATTTGGATTTAAAAGGATAAGAAAAAAAAGGTGCAAATTATGCACGGCCAGGATCAAGGCGCTGGACTATAAGGACGAGGATTACCTGAAGAATTTTATCACCGAGAGGGGCAAGATAATCCCCCGCAGGGTGACGGGAAACTGCGCAAAACACCAGAGGATGGTCACAAGGTCGATCCGCAAGTCAAGGGAAGCCGCGATACTGCCGTTTTTAGCGGAGTAACAACTGATTTTGTAATTAATCCTTGGATAAGAAGGCGAATTTATGCCGGAAAATATAATCACGTTTATTTTCAGCTTTATAATTCTGTTGATATTTTTCGGGGCCCTTGATTTTCTCCTGTTTTTTTTGATAAAAAGGAACGTCAAATGGACCCTGATAATTACCGCCGGTATTGTCTATTTCGCCGCGGTATACACGGGATTTTATCTGCTCACCAAAAGCCCGACGGAGCCGGATCTGGCAACGTACATAACGACGGAGCTTAACAACAACCTGGACACACTGGCGGCAGGGGAAAAGAAAATGGGGTTCCCCGAGGAACAGATACAAAACGACAGAAAATTCTACGACCTTTTTTATATAAAAACATTTCCATCATGGATATTTTTTACCGTTTTATGCACCGCTTTCCTTAATTATTTCGTAGTGAGGCTTTATGCCATGAGGCGGTACGGCATCAGAAACGAAATTCCTTCGTTTGAATTATGGCACCTGGGCGAGCCGTTCGTGTGGATTTTTATCGCCGGCTGCGCCGTACTGCTTGCCGACAGCTACCTCCCTTTCAGATGGATATATTATGCCGGGTTAAATTTTGCGTTTACGGCCGGGGGCATATATCTTCTGCTGGGCGTCTCTGTCTTGTCTTTTTACATGAAGAAATTCAAAATTCCGGGGTTGCTGCAGTTTCTTATTTACGTGCTCCTTTTTATCGCGAAATTTACGATAATCGCGGTGGCGCTTGCCGGATTATTTGATACGTGGTTTAATTTCAGGAAAATCCAGAAAGAAGGTCACCCATGGAAGTAATTTTAAAGGAAAATGTCAAGGGGCTCGGCAAGGCCGGAGAAATCGTAAAAGTGTCCGAGGGGCACGCGCGTAATTTTCTTTTTCCATCTAAAAAAGCGGTTCCTGCGACCGCTGGCGCAGTTAAAGACGTCCGCCAGAAAGAAAGCGGCAGGGTGGAAAAAGCAAATGATGAGGAAAAGTACTTCAGGCAGCTTGCGTCCAAAATTGACGGGGTCGAGATAACAATAAGAAAAAAAGCCGCGGAGGACGACAAGCTTTTCGGTTCGGTATCGGAGGCTGATATAGCGGAGGAACTGAAAAAGGCCGGCTATGAACTCGACAAACAGTCAATAATCCTGGACGGACACATAAAGGAACTCGGGATGAAGGTTGTCGAGGTGCGGTTCAAACACAATATAGAGTCAAAGATAAAAGTCTGGGTGATAAAGGATAAATAATGGCCTTAAGAAAACAGCAGGATAATAAATTAGAGGCATTTAAGGTCAAAGCTGCCGGCAAAGTGCCGCCGCAAAACCTTGACGCGGAGCAGTCCCTGCTCGGCTCCGTGCTGTTAAACAGGTCCGAGTTTGACGGCGTCAAGGCCAAGGTTTCTTCCAGGGATTTTTATGAACCCAGGCACAGGCTGATTTTTTCAGCCATGGAAACCCTCTGGGAAGAAAACAGGGCGATTGATTCGCTCACCGTCATAGAGCTTCTGAATACACGCGCCCAGCTGGAGGAAGCGGGCGGGGCTTCCTACATATCATCGCTTCCGGACGCGGTGCCCACCTCAAAACACGCCGGTGATTACGCAAACATAGTACGCGACAAGGCCATGATGAGGGATATGATAGACATGTCCGCGGCTATAGTCGAGGCGGCTTACAGCGAATCAATGTCCACTAACGAGATACTCGAAAGCGCGGACCAGATGCTCTTTAAGGTTTCCGAGCGCAAACAGCTGAATTCTTTCAGCGAGGTGAGCGAGGAAGTCGGCCGCGTGTACGAGCAGATAGACGAGAGGTCAAAAAACCCCGAGGCTATTACCGGGCTTGCCACGGGTTTCCGCAAAATAGACGACTGCACAGCGGGCTTCAAAAAAGGCGAGCTGATCATCATCGCGGCGAGGCCGTCGCTTGGAAAAACATCCCTCGCGATAAATATTGCCTACAGGCTTGCCGTAAAACAGCAGAAAAATGTACTTATATTCTCCTTTGAAATGAGCGCCAACGACCTTATCCGCAGGATGCTTGCCGTGGGTTCCAAGGTTCCACTGCAGAAGATCAGGATGGGAAGAATAGACACCCAGGACAAGGCCAGCCTGATGCACGCCGCCGGAGAACTTTCGGAAACAAATATTTTTATAGATACCGGCGACAACAACGCCTTTGACATGAGGGCGAAAACAAGGACCAAAATACCGGATTTAAGAAAAGACGGGAAAAAACTGGATCTTGTGATTATTGATTATATGCAGCTTGTAAAGCCCAATGACAACGTCCCGCGCGAACAGCAGATATCGCAGATATCAAGGGGGCTGAAGATCATGGCAATGGAACTTGACCTTCCGGTGGTCGCGCTCTCCCAGCTCAACCGCGATGTTGAAAAAAGGGAAAAGGCCGCCGATAAAATGTCCCCGCCAAGGCTCTCCGACCTCAGGGAATCCGGGGCAATCGAACAGGACGCCGACCTTGTAATGTTCATCCACAGGGAGGCCAGGGAAGAGGCGACCATAACGGAAACATATGAGTCGGGCGCAAGGATAGACAGAAAAGTGATACCGTGCAAACTTATAATAGCCAAAAACAGGAACGGCCCGGTTGACAGCCAGAAAGTGGCTTTTATTCCGGAATTAACCCTGTTTGAGGAAGTGTCCGGCATGGACACCGATGAAAGCTCGTATGGCGCTGCCATCTGATAAGGCGCGGCTGCTGACGTGGGCGGAGATAGACCTGTCCGCGCTGCGCCATAATATCACGGCGATAAGAAAAAAAGTTTCGGGCAGGGAAATAATACCTGTTATAAAGGCCGATGCTTACGGCCACGGCTCCGTGGAACTCTGCAAATACCTCTCCGGAACCCTTGAAATTGAAAATTTCGGCGTCGCCAGGGTGGTGGAGGGTGTAACCCTGCGCCGCGAAGGGTTAAAGGGCGTCAGCCTTATTATCCTGAGCGGATTTTTTAAGGGCGAAATAAACGACATAATTAAATACTCGCTTGAGCCATCTGTTTTTTCCGTCCATGAACTAAAAATTTTAAATGCCGCCGCCTCGGCGGCAAATACCGTCATAAGCGTCCACCTGAAAGTCAATACCGGCATGAACCGGCTCGGTATAAGGCCCTGCGAGGCGCGCGGTTTTTTCAGCCTTATTTCAAAACTTAAAAATATCAGGCTCAGGAGCGTATATACCCATTTTGCCGATTCTGACCTTGAAAATGATCCAATGACCTTGAAACAGTCTGCCCTGCTGGCATCAATTAAAAAGTACGCGCCGACAGGGGTATTTTTCCATGCCGCAAGTTCCGCCGCGGCCGTGAGGTATCCGGAAACATATTTTGACGCCGTGAGGCCGGGCATAGCGATTTACGGCGCGCTTGACGGGGTTTTCCTGAGAAAAATGATAAAATTAAAACCGGTTATGACCATGAAGGCAAGGGTTATTAATATTTTGACCCTTGAAAAAGGAGAGTCGGTGAGCTATGCCGGGCTCTATCGCGCCAAAAAGAGGGAAACGATAGCCGTGGTTGCGATAGGTTACGGCGACGGGTTTCCGAGGTCTCTCACCAACAAATGGCACGTGATGATAAACGGCAAAAAATCTCCGGTAATCGGACGAGTGTGCATGGATTTGACGGCCGTCAAACCTCCGGCCGGGACAAAAATCGGAGACGAGGTTTTGATATTCGGCGAGGATAGAAAAGGGGCCATAAAAGTTGAGGATATGGCAAAGGCGGCCGGGACCATTTCATACGAGATATTCACGGGAATAACAGGCAGGGTTAAAAGAATTTATATTTAATAGGTACTGTCGGAAAACCCTTTGCGGGTTTTATCCGGGGTATATGACNNGGCGCAAGGCCAATAAAAATGTCATATACCCCGGATAAGGTAATGTCTGCGGGGTTTTCCGACAGTGCCAAGTAAAAGATATCGGAAGGAAAAGAAAATGAGGTTTTATATTGATAATACTCGGAATTGATCCCGGCACGGCGCGGTGCGGCCTCGGTATCGTGGAAAAAAAAGGCAACTCGCTTAAAGCGGTATCATACGGCCTCATAGAAAGCGATAAAGAAAGGGGCCAGGCCGAAAGGCTCGAGGTTGTGTTCGTCGAGGTGACGCGCGCAATTAAAAAATACAGGCCCGACACCGTGGCGGTCGAAAAATTGTTCTTTTCAAAAAACGTGAAAACCGCGATGAGCGTGGGCGAGGCCAGGGGCGTTATACTTCTGTGCGCACAGCTTGCCGGTGTGGAGATAAGGGAATTTTCACCAATGGAAGTAAAAATGGCCCTGACAGGCTACGGCATGGCGGATAAAAACCAGGTAATGCTTATGACAAAGGCCCTGCTGGGTTTGAAAGAAACGCCGAAGCCGGATGATGTGGCCGACGCGCTGGCGATAGCATGCTGCTGCGCGAGCGGTTCAAAGATGGCGGAGATAAGGAAAAGAGCAGGAACGTCCAGATAGGAGAAAGTAGATAGTAGATTGAATGTTGTATAAATTTCCTGTAGGGGCGGACTTATATGTCCGCCCGAAAACAGGGCTGGAGAAAAAAATGATCGATTTTCTTGAAGGGACCATAGAGGAAATAACGGAAAAATACCTTCTGCTTAATGTCAACGGCACCGGGTACGGCATAACCATAACCGCGGCGGCATACGACCGCCTGCGCAGGGAAGAGGGCGCGGCGCGGGTATATACTTATATGAGCGTCTCCGACAACGGCGTTGCGCTTTACGGCTTTTCAAACCGCGAGGAAAAGGATATTTTTCTCGCCCTTATTTCGGTTGAGGGAATAGGCCCCAAAGCGGGCACCAATATACTCTCCGGTATAAACCCGGATTCCTTAAGAAAAGCCATTGCCTCAGGCAATGAGGCCGTGCTGACGCGTATACCCGGGCTCGGGCCGAAAAAGGCGCAGAGGATGATAGTTGAGTTAAAGGACAAATTCAAGATGTTCGCCCACGAACAGGATGAATTCACCCCGGACGAGGAATATCTGCAGGCCCTTCTGGCGCTGGGGTTTAATTACCAGAAATCCAGGGAAGCCTTAAGGCAGGCCGTCATGGCCGCCGGCGGGAACACGGACAGGGAAGTTATTATCAGGGAAGCCCTGAAAAGACTCGGAAAGTAAAAAATAAAAAAGCCGGTGATATGCCTTGAAAGAAAAAAATAAAGAGGAACGCATTGTCGATCCGGAACCCGAAACAGCGGATTTTCCGGACGAAAAATCCCTGCGGCCGAAGCTTTTAAAGGATTACATCGGCCAGGAAAAAGTCAAGGAAAAACTTAAAATACTCATAGACGCGGCAAAGGGCCGCAAGGAAGCCCCGGAGCATATCCTCTTTTACGGGCCGCCGGGGCTTGGAAAGACCACGCTGGCGCATATAATAGCCAATGAACTGGGTGTTAATATAAAAGTAACGGCCGGGCCTGTCATAGAAAAAGCCGGGGATCTTGCCGCGATAATCACAAACCTCGAGGAAAACGACATTCTTTTTATCGACGAAATTCACAGGCTAAACAGGGCCGTGGAGGAGATAATGTACCCGGCGTTGGAGGATTACGCCCTTGATATCATTATAGGGAAGGGCCCTTCCGCAAAGACATTCAGGATAAATCTGCCTAAATTCACACTCATCGGCGCCACTACACGCGCGGGTCTGATCGCCGCGCCGCTTCGCGACAGGTTCGGCGCGACATACAGGGTCGATTTTTACGAGCCGCATGAATTGTGCGAAATATTGAAACGCTCCGCCTCCATACTGGGCGTAAAAGCGGAAGCCGACGGCATTGAGGAAATAGCAAAGCGGTCGCGCGGAACTCCCAGGATAGCCAACAGGCTGCTGAAGCGGGTGCGCGATTTCGCGCAGGTAAAAGGCAACGGCGACATCGACCGCAAAACCGCGGTGCAGGCGCTTACCATGCTGGAGGTTGACGAACTCGGCCTCGACGCGATGGATAAAAAAATAATGACAGCCATAATGGAAAAATTCAGGGGCGGGCCCGTGGGTATTGAAACGATAGCTGCAGCGGTTTCGGAAGAACCCGATACGGTGGAGGATGTATACGAACCCTACCTCATGCAGGTGGGTTTTATTCAGAGAACGCCGTCCGGAAGAAAAGCCACGGAAAAGGCGTATGAATATTTTAAAATAAAGAAAAACGGCACGGACCAGGAAAAATTGTTTTAGTTGGTACTGCCGGAAAACCCATTGCTGTTTTTATCCGTGGTATATGACANNGGCGCAAGGCCAATAAAAATGTCATATACCACGGATCAGGTAATGTTTGCGGGGTTTTTTGACAGTGCCCGGGGGTTTAGGCGGATAGAGTGTTGTTTATCAAGGGAAAGGGACAATATATGAAAAAAACAGAAAAAGTAAAAATAGAAGGAAACATCAGGGTGCGCGTGGCCGGGATAGTTTTAAACAATAAAAATGAACTCCTGCTTGTAAACCACGTAAAAAACGGCAGGTCATACTGGCTGCTGCCTGGCGGAGGGGTGGAGTATTGCGAGGATGTCCATACCGCCTTAAAACGCGAATTTATGGAGGAACTTTCCCTGAAAATAACGTCAATCGGAAAACTTGTGATGGTTCACGACACAATATATCCTGACAAAAAAAGGCATATTTTGAATATGTATTTCACGGTAAAGGCCGCCGGGCTTGATAAAATAAGGGTAAATCCCGATAAGGTCCTTAACGGCGCGGCTTTTGTTTCAAAGGCGGATTTCCGAAAAAAAGAGTTCTATCCCGCGATAAAAGATGATATAATCTCGTTATGGGAAGAAAAATTCAGCGGGACAATTGGATATATAAAAGTCCCCTGGACGGATTGAAAACCGGTTTTTCCTGGAGGTATTAAAAATGGCCGAAGGATTGAATGTTAACGTAGTAGACAAGGGGAACATAAAGATTTTGCAGTGCAAGGGGTTCATCGATACCACGACTTCATCCCTGCTTGAGGCAAAAATGAGCGAAATGCTCCAGGCAAAAAATTACAGGATAATAATAGACCTCGGTGAAGTTGATTATATCTCAAGCGCTGGCTGGGGTATTTTTATAAGCGAGATTAAAAATATCAGAAAAAATAAGGGCGACCTGAAACTGGTTAATATGAAGCCCGAAGTCATGGAAATATTTGAGCTCCTGGATTTTACTAATATTCTCGAGTATTATAAGAGTATTGATGAAGCGGTCAAAAAATTCAAGTAAGCACGATTTATGGCCGTTAAAATAGCGGTAAATTTCGGCACAAAAAACATCAAAGCCTCCGGCGCGCGTTTCAGGCCGGATTTGAAAAGCGCCGTCTATTTAATCGCGGCACTTGTCTTCGCGGCAGACGCATTCCTGATAAGGGTAAAACAACCTTTTCCATTGACCGTTACGGCGTTATTATACGCCGTTTTTTTTATCTGCGCGGCCCTGCTTGAAAAATATTATTCCCCGGAAGAAAAACGGGCCCACAACAGGCTCTTGCTGGGGCTCTGGATAATATACCTTACACTCTGCGCGTTCAGCGGCGGCGGAGATTCACCCCTTAAATGGGCCGTAATTATAATGCCGTTAATGGCGGCCGTCAGGCGCGATAAGACGGCATGGCTGATAATGAGCGCCGCGACGCCCGCGGCTTTCGCGTACGGTTTTTCCGGCGCTTCCGCGGATGAAATTCTTGTTTATCCTGCGGCGCTGTTTTTTTCCATTATCCTCTATTTCTTTGTTCCCGGGGCGGGCGCGCGGGAAAAAAAAGGCGCGGCTTACCTGGCCAGGATAAGGACGCAAAAAGAGGGGGAACATTTCAGCCGTGTAATTTACGGCCTTCTGGAAAGCCTGCTCAAACTGTATCATTCGGTCCTGAAACCTGTTTCAATAATACTTTTTCTGAAGAACGCGGAAAATTCTGCGGAGTTTTCAATGGCCATTTCAGTTTCCTCGGCTGAAAAAGAAATTAATAAGGGGTATTCCTTCGGCCTCCAGGACGGCCTGCTGGGCGCGGCGCTGAATAAAAATGTTTTTTTCACATTTGACACAAAAGGGGCGCAGATGCCCTATTACAATTCAAAGGTTCCGGTATTATCCGCGGCCGTAATGCCTGTGGTGCTCGACAGGCTTACCGGGGCAATAGTCGTTGATTTTGACAGGGATATAGGGCCGGAAAAAGAGGGAGTGGGGGAAAAACTGGCGAAACTTGCCGACGAAACAGTTTCGGTTATGGAAATAAACGATATAAATTACAAGGTCATTTCCAGGGAACAGCGCGTTTCCCTGATGTATGAGATCAATAAAAAAATGAACATGCTTGACGGCAAGAGCGCCCTTATAAAAAGCTTTCTTGAGGAAGTCAGGCAGTTTGATATTTACAGCGGCTATATCGCCGAATATGATTCCGCTGAAAACTGTTTTACCGTGACAGACTGCGTGAATTACCCGGTTTCTGCGGTTTCGACAAAATTTTCGGCCGGGGAAGACAGGTTTCTGCGCTACATGATGGATACCGGCAAAAGCATGCTGGTCGACGATGTCGGGAAAAAGGACATCCCGTTGAATTTTAAAAGGCTCAACATAGACAAATCTTTCATAAGCCTTTTAAAGAGTTCCGATACGGTATACGGTTTTATAAAACTCGACAAGGAAAAACCGAATTCTTTCAGCGCCTTCGAGCTTGAAACGCTGGAACTGCTGCTTTCAAGGATAACCGTCATGCTGGAAAATGCCGGGTTGTATGAAAAGATAAAAAACCAGGCGTACCATGACGGGCTCACGGGGCTTTTGAACCACCTGACCTTTCAGCAAAAGCTCCTGACCAGCGTTGAAAAAAAGGAAAAAGGGGAAATACCGGCAATTTCACTGTGCATAATGGATATTGACTTCTTTAAAAAATTCAACGATTCGTTCGGACATCAGGAAGGCGACAGGGTGCTGGTGAAAATAGCCGGCATGCTCTCCGATTTTGAAAAACGTACGCCCGGTTCCTACTGCGCGCGCTACGGCGGCGAGGAATTTGTTTTTGTCCTTGAGGGCCACGACATCTATTCCGCCGCCAACATAGCGGAGCAGATAAGAAAATTCAGCACCACCCATCTAAAGGGCGGCAATGAAAAGGAAATGCGCCCCATAAATCTTTCCATAGGCGTGACCTCGTATCCGGATTTTGCAAAGGACGCCAGGGAGCTTTTTAAGAACGCGGACGAGGCGCTGTACCTGGCCAAGGAAGAGGGCCGCAACGCGGTAAGGACAACAATGGATGTCAGGAAGATAGATAGAAGGAAGAGATGATTACTCTCGGTTATACAACTAACTGGACAGACAGGCAGGGAAAGATTATAATATCATTGTGGTGGAAAATAGTTAAAAAAACAGGGCAAAATGGATGTGGGGATACTGTCGAAAAAGGGGTCTATAATTCAATGAATTTGGCACTTTTTACGTACGGAGGCCAAAATCCTGTAAGAATGTTTGATCCGGACGGCACAACTTCACTTGATGTTGGTGATGAAAGAATGTATGCAAATCTAGCCGCTGCAGATTATAATAATACTCAAGCTGTGGGTTCATATTATTGGAATGTTTATGTAGATCCAAAAGCTAGCAATATTAAGACTGTTGATAATAGAAAATATATGAGAGTAAAGGGGTCACACCTTGAGTTGAGACTTGATAAAAATAATTGACAAAAATACAAGCTTATAATAGTCTCATATAAGTTGTACGACCAAAAAAGGGGGTCGGTGGTATAAAAATGGGTAGGCAGCTAAGGATATTATTTCCCGGCGCGGTTTATCATGTCACTTCGCGCGGGAATGAACGCAAGAACATCTTTAAGGACGATATGGACCGCAAGATGCTGCTGAAATTGGTTTCTCGGGCAATGAAGAAGTTTGGATTTAAAGTATTTGCTTTTGTCCTCATGACCAATCATTATCATTTTCTTTTCAAATGCGAAAACACAAATTTACCATTAATAATGCAGTTTATTAATACTGGCTATGGAATATACTTTAACCGTAAATATAAACGGTCCGGCCATTTGTTTCAGGGCCGGTATAAATCTATTTTGGTGGAACATGGACCTGACATCAAGGAAGTTGTAAGATATATACACTTAAATCCAATACGCGCCGGAATGGTTGAGAAATTGACCGAATACGAGTGGAGCAGCCACGGGCAATATAATGGAACCCGTGAAAATGGGATAGCCGCGCCTGAACATGTCCTGGTGTATTTTTCGGAAACCATGAAAGATGCGGCAGAAAAATACGAGGAATATATGGCGGAAGGTAGTTGGAAAGATAAAGATGGGGATGTAATCGGCGCTTATGGCCGCTATATAATCGGCGGTGATGACTTTATCAAAAAGATAAAACTTATGATCAAAGACAGGAAATTGTGCGCGGAGATTGATAATAGGAATGACTTGAAAAAGGCATATCCGGCGCATGAAATCATAAACGCGGCAGCCCGATATTATGGGATGACCGAGAATGAGCTAATAACAAAAAAAGGAAAGTGGAATCCCGGGAAAAGGGTTCTGATATATCTTTTGAACAGGGATGGCGGACTGAATAATACGGCTATAGCCGGTTTATTGAATTGCTTGCATAGCAGCGGCATAGGGCGTATAATTCTAAAGGTAAGCAAGGAAATAACAGTAGGAAAACATGCAAGAATTGAAGTAAATGGGATTACGAAGATATATTCGCGGCAAAACGAAGTTGTCAACTCTCAACTCAAGGTGTGACCCCTTTACGCTCTTCAGGCGTGAAAAGTTTTAGCGAACCGATTATTATTCCCGCTTGTAAATTCTACTTCATTAATATATAATAAAAAAGATATTTTAAGGATACTGTCATATCGCCATATGTATTAATAGATTGCGGCCGGCCACAAGGCCTGTTTTTACCTTTATTATAAAGGAGAAAAAATTGAAAAAAGGCAGAATAAGGATCGACGAAGAACGCTGCAAGGGTTGCCTTTTGTGTGTTGAGGAATGCCCTAAAAATGAGATTAAAAAAGGCGGAAAAATAAACCGTTTCGGTTATACTTTTGCCGAATTTTGTGATAACGGTTCGTGCAACGCTTGCACCCTGTGCGCCATAGTCTGCCCCGACTGCGCCATCGAGGTTATTGAAATAACGGAGGACGAAAAAAAATGACAACCGGAAAACAACTGATAAAGGGAAACACCGCCATTGTGGAGGCGGCCCTGGACGCGGGATGCAGGTTTTACGCGGGATACCCTATAACACCGCAGAACGAGATACCCGAAACAATGTCCTGGCGCATGCCCGAAGAGGGCGGAACATTCATACAGGCGGAGAGCGAACTTATCTCGATTAATATGGTTTTCGGCGCCTCGGCGGCTGGAGCCAGGGCTATGACCACGTCGTCATCGCCGGGAATTTCCCTTATGCAGGAAGGGATATCCTACATGGCCGGCTGCGAACTTCCGGCTGTGCTGGTAAACGTAATGCGCGGCGGCCCAGGGCTGGGTAATATCGCCCCTTCGCAGAGCGATTATTTTCAGGCGGTAAAGCCGGGGCACGGCGATTTTCACATAATAACGCTTGCACCGCATAATATTTCAGAGATGTACGATTATACATTTGACGCGTTCGACCTTGCGGATAAATACAGGATTCCGGTTATGATACTTGCCGACGGCCTGCTGGGACAGCTCATGGAGAACGTGGAACTTGACAGGAGCAGAAAACCCGCGCTATTAAACGCGCCTAAACCGTGGGCGCTTACAGGCGCATCCGGCAGGAAAGGGCAGCGTATCGTATCCCTGCTTATGCAGCCGGGAGCCCTCGAAAAGCACAATATGGACCTGAATGAAAAATACAATCTTATTAAAAAGAATGAAACCAGACATGAACTTGCGGGTATGGAAAAGAACCCCGAATATCTTATAGCGGCCTTCGGCACATGCGCGAGGATTTCAAAAGGGACGATGAATATCGCCGCGGATGCCGGCATAAAAACCGGGCTCTTCAGGCCGATAACACTCTGGCCGTTCCCGTATGAGGCTCTGAAGGAAGCGGCAAAAAAGGTTAAAAAGGTTTTTGTCTTTGAAATGAACCTGGGGCAGATGGTGGAAGATGTAAGGCTCGCCGTGGGTGATGATTCAAAAATAGAATTTTACGGAAGGCCCGGCGGCGGGGTGCCAACGGCCGAGGAGCTTTTTGAATTTATCAGGGGAAAGGTGAAATAATGGCTGAAAAAATTGTATATAAAAAGCCCGACTCGCTCACCGATAAAATATTTTCATACTGCTGGGGATGCGGGCATTCGACGGTCCACAAGATTATAGCGGAACTTATAGATGAACTGGGCATGAGGGAAAAAACCATAGCGGTCGCGCCGGTGGGATGCGCGGTATTTGCCTATGATTTCTGGAATTTTGACACGACCGAAGCCGCACACGGAAGGGCACCTGTTGTGGCCACCGCGATAAAAAGGGTGCATCCCGGACATCTTGTGTTTTCATACCAGGGCGACGGGGATCTTGCTTCCATAGGCATGGCTGAGATAATACACACGGCAAACCGCGGCGAGAACCTGACTATCATTTTCATTAATAACACAAATTACGGGATGACCGGCGGACAGATGGCCCCGACAACCCTGATAGGCCAGAAAACAACGACCTCTCCGGCCGGACGCAATATAAAACAGAACGGCTATCCGATAAAAATGTCCGAGATGCTCGCACAGTTTGAAAGTGTAAAATATGTGGAACGCGTGAAGGTGACCAACGCCGCGTCCGTGATAAAGGCGAAAAAAGCGATAAAAAAAGGGTTTTTAAACCAGCTCAACGGCACCGGATTCTCGTTCATAGAGGTGCTCTCAGCCTGCCCGGCGAACTGGCGCATGGAGCCGCTTGCGGCAAAGGCGCACATTGACGGCGTAATATCAAAATATTATCCGGTAGGACTGATAAAAGATATAAAATAAGTTTTATAATAGTTCCGGCCATATCCGGAAAATACAAAGAGGTATTTATGATTGAAAAGATAATTATTGCGGGATCGGGCGGACAGGGAGTGCTGACGCTTGGAATGTATCTGGCGCAAATCGCTTCTTTTGAGGGAAAAAATGCGGCATGGCTGCCGGCGTACGGGGCCGAGAAACGCGGAGGGCCTTCTTTTTGCAGCCTTATAATTTCCGACCGCGAGATATTCTCGCCGGTCGTGGAGACGCCGGACACCCTTATAGTTTTTGACCAGCGCGCTCTTGATAATTACGCCGGCAAAGCGGGTCCCGGGACCCTTGTTATTGAGAACAGCTCGCTTATACTCGAAGACAGGGTAAAAGGGGCAAATAAACTTTTGATACCGGCCGGAGAAATAGCCGGGAAACTTGATGAAATTAGAGTTGCCAACATTGTTCTGGCCGGCGCATATGCGGCCGCAAAAAAAATATTCAACACGGAAAACGCCGCCGGGGTTATGAAGGAAATGCTGGGGAAGAAAGCCGTAAAGATGATGGAAAAGAACCTGGCCGCTTTCAGGGAAGGCTTTGCTTTTGCCTCGAAACCAGCGGAACGAATATGAGGATAAGAAAGGCCCACATAAGCGACGCTTACAGCATACAGTCGCTTTTAAAAAAATATACCACCGAGGGCGAGCTCCTGGTAAGGCCGATGGCGGATATATTCGCGCAGATAAGGGACTTTTACATACTTGAGGATAAAAAACACATGGCCGGAATAATAGCGCTCCATGTGTACTGGGAGGACCTGGGCGAAATACGTTCTTTTATAATCGAAAAAAAATACAGGGGGCTCGGTTTCGGCGGAAAACTGCTGGCTAACGCGGTGAAAGAGGCGGAAGCAATAGGAATCAAAAAAGTGTTCGCCCTTACAAAAATACCGGAATTTTTTTCCAAACAGGGTTTCAAACGCATATCAAGGACGAAACTGCCGCACAAGGTTTGGAAGGATTGTTTTAACTGCCCTAAATATCCGAAGTATTGCGATGAAATAGCCCTGATATACAGGATAAAACAGGCAAAAGGCCGCGTAATTAAAGCCGTTTAAAATATTCTTACGGCAAAGGGGAAAGATGAAAGAGGACAGAAAGGAAATATCAGTAACTTTTGAAATAACCATAAAAGATGACAACGGAAAATTTATAGGCCAGTGCAGGGACCTGCCGGGCCTGGTGGTTTCCGGCCTTAATAAAAATGAGGTCATTAAAAATATCAGGGCCGCAATACCCCTTTACCTTCGTTATGTCCCCAAAGAAAGCTTTATCCCGGTATATGACAGCTTAATCGCCCAGATAATTTACGGGTTCGAGGAATTTAACGGGCAGTTATACGCCTGCACAAACAAGGACTCGGTGGTGCGCACCACAACCGGGGACCAGGGGGCGTGGGAAACTATAAGCATCGCGAACGTATTTTCCCCGTATTTCAACCCGCCGGTGGGCGGGACTAAAACTTTCGAGGAAGACAATCTGGGCGACTATACGCCGCAGGTTTACTGCCTGAAGGTTTTTAACGATATGGGGACGCCGAAACTGTTCTGCGGCACCAACGCCAACGGCGGCATTTATGAGACGCTTGACGGAAAGAACTGGTCGCTTTCCTTTAACAGCGGAGAAGCGCGCATCCACTGCATTGAATCTTTCAGGGGCAGGCTTTTTGCCGGCACATCCACCGAGGGAAAAATATACATCTACAACGGGACCAACTGGTCCGTGGCGCTTAACACCTCGGAACTTGCCGTTACGTGTTTCGGACTTTTCAGGGACTACCTGTACGCCGGGACATATCCCAACGGCCTGGTTTTCAGGACTGCGGACGGCGTGAACTGGCAGAAAGTTTTTGATACCAACCAGTCGTTCGTGAACGACTTCTTCGTTTTTAAGAACAAATTCTATGTCTCGACTTCGAAAGCCACCGGCGGGATTATATACATGACCGAAGACGGGACGAACTGGGTCGAAAATTTCTTTTCGGAAAAGGATGTTAATTTTTACAGGTTCGAGGCCTTCGGCAACGGTCTTTATGCCGGGACCGGCGACTCCGGCAGGGTGTACAAGACACTTGACGGAAAGCAGTGGGAAATGGCGTTCCAGACCGACGAGGAGGATGTAAGGGCTCTGCATCTGTTTAACGGGTACCTCTATTTCGGCTCGTCGCCAAAGGGCAGGATATTCAGGACCACCATCTCAAACACGCCTCCACCCGGAGTCATGGATGTGCAGGTCTCGGAAGTCACATCCCATAATGTTGTGATAACATGGGCGACGGACAGGGAAGCGCAGACAATAATAGAATACGGCGTTGACAAGACTTACGGGAATAATATCATAAACGAAACCCTGACCACAAAACACAGGATAACCCTGAACAACCTGAAATCAATGACGCCTTATCATTTCAGGATACTTACATATTCGGATGTGGGGAGTTTTTCGGGAATATTGAACGATTATTCTTTTACCACCACGGCGGCGATAACCCCGAAGCTCGCGTCAAAGACGCATCCCGACCAGGAAAAATGGTACAACAAAACCGACGCGACCGTGGAGTGGGGCCAGCATCAGGACGTAAAACAGTACCTTTATATTGTCGACAGAAACCCGGACACGGTGCCTGAGTACTCAAAATGCACCGCTACCGTAAAAGAGGGCGTCACGATAAAAAACATGGAGGACGGCATCTGGTATTTCCATGTGCTCATCGAGGACAAGGCCGGCAATGTCAGCCCCGAAGTCTCCCATTTTGCGGTTAAAATAGACACTGTCGCGGCGCCGCCCGAGGTGCAGTCGCCAACCCATCCTGATTATGAAAAGTGGTATTCCAACAACGCCCCATCTTTCCAGTGGCAGCCCCCGCAGGATATGTCGGGCATAGACGGATATTATTACTATGTGGACGAGATGCCGAACACCCTTCCCACGGAGAAAACCGGGGTTTTTACGGAAGGCACGCTGGTAAAACTTTCCCCCACGGAAGACGGCATAAAATATTTTCATGTTGTGACAAAGGACAAAGCCGGCAATGTCGGCACCAAGGCGGCGCATTACAGGGTCAACATAGACACCCAGGCGCTTCCGCCCATAATCAGTTCGCGCACGCACCCGGATGAAAAGTCGTGGTACAACTCGAAAAAAGTGGAGATACACCTGGCCAAATCGCACGACCTTTCCGGAATAGAGGGGTTTTATTACCTTGTTGACCAGCGGGCCGACACGCAGCCGCACGAAAATGACTGCGTTTACAAGACGTCCAGCGACATTGAGATACCGGAAAAGCAGGATTCAACCTGGTATATACACGTAAGGTCAAAGGATATGGCCGGCAACGTATCAAAGGACACCGCCACATTCAGGTTTAACATAGACACCCAGGCGCTGCCTCCGCATATTTCTTCATCCACACATCCGGACCCGCATAAATGGTACAACAATAAAAAAGCTCAGTTTAACATCGCCAAGCCGGAGGATATGTCCGGCATTGAGGGTTTTTATTATATTATAGACAACACGGAAAAAACCGTCCCGGAACTTACGGCGACATGGACGGATAAGGACGCTATTTTTTCCGGCGACCTGAAAGACGGCGAGTGGTATCTTCACGTTGTCTCAAAAGACAGAGCGGGAAACGTAGGCGCAATGTCGTCCCACTACCGGTTTAACATCGACACAATTGCGAAACCGCCGAAGATATTCTCTAAGACGCATCCGGACCAGGAAGCATGGTACAACAACGCCATACCCGAACTTCACTGGGACACATCAGAGGACCTTTCGGGAATCGAGGGATACTATTTCATTCTTGACGAGAAGCATAACACTGTGCCGTCGAAAGAAACGGGCGAATGGACAACTTCAAACCAGGTGACGCTGCCGCTTTTAAGGGACGGAATTTGGTATTTCCACATAGTTTCAAAGGATAACGCCGGCAACACCGGCTGGGAAGCCGCCCATTTCCGCATTAAAATAGACACGGTGGTCGAACAGCCGAAAATATCGTCGTCCACCCATCCGGATGAAAATGTCTGGTATAACATGCCGCTGGTAAAGCTCGGCTGGACGGTGCCGCAGGATCTCTCAAAGATAAAGAATTTTTATTACCTTTTTACAAAGGAAAAGCACCTGAAAATAACCCCGGACATTTCAAGTTCCACGGACAAGCGCGAGGTGGAATTTAACATTGAAAAAGAGGGTGTTTATTATTTCCATATAGTGGCCGAGGATAACGCGGGCAACATGGGCGAAGAGCCGTCCATATTCAGGGTCAATGTGGACCTTAAAGCCGACCCGCCGGAAATTTCATCGTCCACCCACCCGAATCCGGACAGGTATTACGCAACGATCAACCCGGTTTTTAACGTGGAACACATTGACGACCTCTCCGGGGCGGAGGGGTTTTATTACATGGTTGACCGCACCCCGGACACGCTGCCGGATAAAAAGACGGCGCGTTTTTCAAAGGACACGACAATAAGGATTGCGGAGAGCCTTGACGAGGGGGAGTGGTTCTTCCATATCATATTAAAGGACAACGCCGGCAATCTGGGCACACAGGCGGCTCATTATAAGTTCCACATTGAAACGAATCCGCCGGAAGTTATGATGCACGAACTCAAGCTTTTCCAGAATACGGAAACGTTTGAGGTTGTATGGTCCGGCGAGGATAAGGAGTCCGGCGTGCACAGTTTCGACCTTGAATATAAGGAAGGCGAAAAAGGCAAGTGGAAACTGTGGCTCAAGGAAACAAAGGCAAAGAACTCCATATTCAAGGGGGAGGACGGGATAACATATTATTTCCGGGTTCGGGCGCGTGACAACGCGGGCAACTGGTCCGAATATTTCGAACAGGACTCCATAAAAACAACGGTTGACATATCGCCGCCCGAGCAGATAACCCAGCTTGTGGCGAAACCCGTGAAAGACGGAAAAGTGCAGATAGAATGGTCGAAATCCGTTGATTCAATATCAGGGCTGGGCTATTACAGGATATACCGCTCCTCGGTATCGGGCCAGCTCGGCATGCAGATAAACGACGACGGCGCCGTCATTGAAACAAAGTTCCTTGACGAGTCAAAGGACCTCGAGGACGGAATTATTTATTATTACACGGTAAGGGCCGTTGATAAGGTCGGAAATGAAAGGGAATCCGGCAACAAGCAGGTGCTGGCGATATGCGACAGGCAGTCGATGCCGCCGGTCGTGCGTTCGCTGACCCATCCCATGCAGCAGGACTGGTATAACAACAAAAACGTGAAATTGATCTGGGACACGCCCCAGGATGCCACAAAAATAACGGGTTATTATTATATTTTTGACCAGATAGCCACGACAATACCAGATACAAAAACAGGCAACTGGTACATGGAAAATGAGGTGGAATTCAAGAATTCCGCGGACGGCACGTGGTACTTCCATATAATATCAAAGGACGAGGCGGGGAACGTTTCGGAGGAGGCCACCCATTACCAGCTCAATATCGATACTACCAGGCCCAAACCGCCGGTAATATCGTCCATAACGCACGCTGATTTTAACCAGTGGTATAACAACAATTCACCGTCGTTCTCCTGGTCCACGCCGTCGGATCCTTCGGGCGTCGAGGGCTATTATTACGTATTCAACCAGATAAGGAACACCGTGCCGGACATAGCCACTTCAAGCTGGACACGCGGGACCATGGCCTCTTTTGTCGATGTCCCGGACGGCATATGGTTCCTGCATGTCATTGCAAAGGATAACGCCGGCAACATTTCACAGGAGAGCTCGCATATGCAGGTAAATGTGGCGATGAGCCCGCCTCCGCCGCTGGTATTCTCGCCTTCGCACCAGGAACAGGAAAAGTGGTACCGTGATACGAACGTAAAGCTCCAGTGGAAAGCCATGGACTATGTAAACGAAATAATAGGATATTATTATGTGCTTGACGCTTCGGAGAAGACGATACCCGGGCAGAAAAATTCAAAGACCATGGACACCAACATGGCCATATCGGGATTAACCGACGGGACGTGGTATTTCCACATCGTGGCTGTTGATAAGGAAGGCGTATTGGGAAGAAACGCAACCCACTTTAAAATAAAGATAAAGACAAAGGTAACGGTTAAGGGGACTGTGACACAGTCAAACGGGATAATGCCGCTGTCGGGCGCGTCAGTCGAGATAATGAGGGAGGACGGAAGCACTCTCGGCGTGGCGATAACGGACAAGGACGGGAATTACACATTTGACAACCTGGCAGTCAGCAGGATAAAAATGAAGGTGCTCGCGAAAAACCTCCCGCCGCAGATGATAAACGATGTGGAGCTAAAAGCCGACGAGCCGGAAAAGGTCGTGAACATTTCAAGCGAGATATTCGCGCTTTACGACGCTTCCGCGGGCAAAATATCCTTTAACTATTATATCCCGGAAGACGGCGTCGTCACGATAAAGGTTTACAACGAATCTGGCAAGACGCTTGCCACACTGGAGGAGACAAAGAAAGGCAAAATATACAATTCCACCCTCTGGGACACGGCCGGGGTTGAAGACGGGATGATACTTTACCAGGTGACGGCAAAAGGCGCGGCCACTGCGAAGATAACCCGTTACGGCATCAGGAAGATAAAAAAAGGGATATGACAGATATTATAGAATATTAATCCGGAGGTTTACAATGGATCGTAAATGCAACGCCTGCGGTGAATTGAACCGCGGGGACGCAAGGTTTTGCAAGAACTGCGGCTCGCCGCTCCCTGCAATAAAGGTAAAATTAACCCAGCAGGAACTGGCCCATGAAAAACAGGTGAAAAAATTCTGGAGAAACATGATAATCGGCCTTGCCGTAGTTGCTGTTGCCGGATATTTCCTTATGTTTTATATAAACAGGGCAAAGGCGGCTTCAACCGCGGAGCAGTATTCCACAAAATACCTCTCCGCCGACGACATGGCTTTCGGCACCATAAAACCGGGGGCCTTTGTTTTTGAGGGGCTTACCTGGGGAATGGATATAAACGACCTGAAGAGGATATATCCCTACGCAATAGCCTCGAACGACCCGGATTTCAAGCAGTCGCTTATGGTGGAACAGCACGACCTTAAGACGCAGATTCCACACGCGAATTTTATGAGCCTGGGGCTTTACAACGGAAAATTATACGCCCTGAAGTTTGAATTCGGCGAGAACGAGGTATTCGCGGACCAGCAGCTCAGGATACCGTTTAAGGACGACATAATGTACGGGCGCTTTACCGGGTTATACACCATATTTAAGAAATTTTTCGGGGACCCCGCAGTGGAGCAGTATCCGGAAAAATCAATGGAACTCAGGAAAAAAATCGCGGTTATAAAATCCGGGGCAATGCCCGACGGTTCTCCCGCGAATGTGTACGCCGGCTGGATCTTAAAGGACACAAAAGCCGAACTTGCTTTTTTCGGGTATGATGGAAAACTCCATCTTACCATCAGGTTTTTGAACGAGCCATTGTGGGACAATTCAACGGCCGCGCCGGCCGCTCAACAGGGCAATTTCAGGAACTTTTAAGAAGTGATGATTCTTAAACGGGGGGACGGCCGTTTATACAGGCTGTCTGTCCTGTTTATGCTGTGCGCCGTGCCGCTGGTATTTTCACCGGGTGCATATATACCCACAGGGATAAAAACATCAATATTTTTGGCCTGCGCGTTTTTTGCCGCTGTTTCCGCGTTTAACGCCGTAGGATTCAGGCCGGCAACACTGCTTCCGCTAATATATATTGCATGGATGGCAGTGAGCGCCATGCTGTCAAAATTCTCCTTTGCGGCAGTAATGCCGCTGTTTACCGCGCTCGGGCTTTTCACGCTGTTTTTTACGGCGGCAAACATGAACAGCGGGCCGGATTTTATAAGAAAAGCACTGGCGGTGTCATTTGCGGCCCCTGTTGCCGTCGGGCTTGTTCAAATATTTTTTCCCGGGATTTTTGGTAATGTAATGCAGTTCGGCCCCAGAATACCTTCGTTTCTAGGAAACCCCGATTTTTTTTCCGCCTATATCACAGCCGTACTGCCTGTTATATTTATGCTTGCGGTTTCCTCAAAGGGGATGTTAAGGCTGCTTTGCGTCATATTGACGGCCGCGGCGCTTGCCTGTCTTTTAAAAACAGGGTCAAAGTCCGCTTTTTTTGCAGTTGCGGCACAGGCCGCAGCGGTAGTTTTCATATTTATGAAAGAAAAAAGGTTCTCCAATAAAAAAATCACCGTTGCTACGGCGTTGTTTCTGGCACTGGCCTGCGCGGCTATGCCGCTGGTTTTCAGGGTTCCTTATTCAAAGGCGTTTGACATCGGGGCCTACGCCGCAAATGATTCGGTTTTTTTCAGGATGAATACATGGCGCGGTGCATTTGACATGGGCGTTAAAAACATGGCAACAGGCACAGGACCGGGCAGTTTTTCGCTGGCTTTCCCGTCTTTCAGGCCGGAGGAGATTATGAAATGGTCGGTGCAGAGCAGTTATGAGGTAACGTATCCGGAAAATATATTCCTTCAGGCCTTTGCGGAACTCGGGATTTTTGGGCTTCTCGGGGCGTTGATAATGGTTTTTATAATCCTTAAAAATTATGACCCTAAAAAAAGGGGGTTTTACCTGGGATTTTCCGGGCTTATCGCCGTTAATCTCGCCGGAGTGGACCTTAATTATGTATCGTCTTCAATGCTTGCCGCGCTTTTTGCCGGTGTGATTATGAACAATACAGAAAGCGCGGAACAAAAAGCGGTTACTGCCGGCGGAAAATATAAAACCGCGTTTATTTTGCTTGCGGCGCTTATAGCTGTTGGATTTGCAATAAGCCTTAAGAAAGTCATATCGGACACTTACCTGAGCAGGGCCATAGTTTTTTCAGGGGAAAAGAACTGGGGCGCGGCGGTTGAAAATTACAGAAAAGCAATAAACGCTGATAAATACAACATCACAGCCGGTTATTTTCTGGCGCAGGCGTATTATGACTCCAATCCGTCAGCGAACGCCGCGGCGGCGCTGGCGGAACTTGATGAAACGGGAAAACTCGCCCCCGATTATGTCCTTATACACTATAAAAAAGCCGTGATACTCTCCGCCATGAACAGGACCCTGGAGGCCGCGGATGAATACAAAAAAATGATCAGGCTCGACCCTTATTTTAAGCAGGCGCTCATGGCGCTGGCTTATATCAGTTACACCAATGGGGATAACGCGGCCGCCTTTTCTTATATCAGAAAGGCCATGGAAAAGTATCCCGGCGACGCGGAACTTTATTCCTAACTGGGTAATATTTATTTCGCGTCAAAGAGGCCGCTTGAGGCCGTTGAAGCTTACAAAAAAGCAGTTGAAATAAGCGGTAATAAAGATTATTATTATAACTTAAGCTGTATTTATTACGCGCTTGGCGAATACGCCGGGGCAAAAACATGCATCGACGGGGCCCTTAAAAGGGGCGGGACGGACGACCCTAAAGTGGAGAAAATGGCAAAAATTATCGGGGAAGTAATGAAAAAAAACGGGCTTAAAACAGGCGGTAACCGATGAAAAGGCTTGCGGTATTTGTCTCCGGCGGAGGGACCAACCTGCAGTCGCTTATTGACGGCTGTGAATCGGGCGCCATCAAAGGCGGAAAAATTGAGCTCGTCGTTTCAAATAAAAAAGATGCGTTCGGGCTTGAACGCGCAAAAAACCACGGGATAAGGCATGTTTTTATCGATGCGAAGGCTTTTGCATCCGCTGCCGAATTTGACCGGGAACTTGCCGGACTGGTAAATGAAAACAATATCGACCTTGTATGCCTGGCCGGATATATGAAGATACTTTCACGGGAATTTCTTGACTCGGTCAGGGCAAAGGTAATGAACGTTCATCCCGCGCTGCTGCCATGTTTCGGCGGAGAGGGCATGTACGGGATGCACGTCCATGAAGCGGTTATTGAAAGCGGAGTCAGGGTTTCGGGCTGTACGGTCCACTTTGTTGATTACGGCGCGGATACGGGGCCGATAATAATACAAAAAGCCGTGCCTGTGGAGCCCGGCGACACGCCCGGGTCATTACAAAAGAAAATTCTTCCTTTTGAACATGAAGCATACGCGGAAGCGGTGAAGCTTTACTGCGCTGACCGGCTGGAAGTTAAAGGCAAAAAAGTTTTTATCAAATAAACAGGGCGCTGTTTCCGGGAGGCTTTATGTTCTGCCCCAAATGTCTTTATGAATACGAAAAAGGCGTTACAAAATGCCCGGATTGCGGCTCCGGGCTTGTCGAAGAGGATCCCGTAAAAGAAAGCGGCGGGGACCTGCCGGATATACGCGTTTCGGAGCTTGCCGACGTTGAAAACGAGACGCAGGCGCAGGTATTGCGCGATATGCTCATGCAGGAGGGAATACACAGCTTTTTGAGGACAAACCTGCTGCCTCATTCGAACATCGCGCTCGGATTTTTTGCGCCGCGGAAATACGGCACAATAATAGTGAACAGGGAAGAGATGAAAAAAGCACGGGAAGTGCTGAAGGATTTTAAGGGGCTTTAGCCCTGACGGATATGCAATAATATTTTAACCACGGAGGCATGCATGCTTAAGGTAAAACGCGCTCTGATTTCTGTTTCTGACAAGGAAGGAATAACGGATTTTGCCAGGGAACTTGTTTCGATGGGAGTGGAAATAATTTCCACGGGCGGCACAAAAAAGGCATTCAAGGACGCAGGTATTGCCGCCATTGATATATCGGACCTTACGGGTTTCCCCGAGATGCTTGACGGCAGGGTAAAAACCCTGCATCCGAAGGTGCACGGCGGCCTGCTGGCGCTCAGGGAAAATGCTGAGCACATGAAAACCATAGAAGAACACGGAATAAAAACAATAGATATGGTGGTCATTAATCTTTATCCTTTTAAGCAGGTTATAAAAAAACCGGGGATTTCCATCGAGGATGTAATTGAAAACATCGATATCGGCGGGCCATCCATGATAAGGTCCGGCGCGAAGAACGCGCAGTCTGTGGCCGTTTTGACCGACAAGGCGGATTACGCGAAGGTGCTCTCCGAAATGAAGTCCGGCGGGGTGACGCCTGAAACATTGAATTACCTGCGGGTAAAGGCTTATAAAACCACGGCCGATTATGACGCTTACATCTCAAATTACCTTGAAACAAGGCTGCTTGGCGGCAACGGAATATCAGACAGGATAATTATTTCCGCCGATAAAAAGCAGGAAATGCGTTACGGCGAGAACCCCCACCAGAAGGCCGCTTTTTATGTTTTCCCGGATTTTCCGGAAACCGGGCCGGGCAACTGCGAACAGCTGCACGGCAAGGAGCTTTCTTTTAACAACATATTTGACATGGACGCTGCCATGAATATAGTAAAACCCTTTGAGGAACCGGCCGCCGTGGTGGTCAAGCACGCCAATCCGTGCGGTGCCGCGCTGGGGAAGGATATTACCGACGCTTATGTAAAGGCATACGAAGCGGATCCGGTCTCGGCATATGGCGGGATATGCGCGCTCAACAGGAAATGCACAAAGGGGATAGCCGACAGGGTGGAAAAAATGTTTATGGAGGTCATCATAGCTCCTGATTTTGACGATGATGCCCTGGCCATACTCAAGAACAAGAAAAACATAAGGATCATGAAATGCGGCGAGCTGAAAAGATCCACGGGCAGGGGCATACAGTTCATGGATATAAGAAAGGTGACGGGCGGACTGCTGGTCCAGGAACCGGACCTGCTTGAAATGGACAACACAACCATTAAAACCGCGACAAAAAAGGCACCGGACGCGGCCCAGCTTAAGGATATGAAATTTGCGTGGACAATATGTAAATACGTAAAATCGAACGCCATTGTAATAGCAAAGGACGGCGTAGCGGTTGGAATAGGGCCGGGGCAGACAAACAGGGTCGGCGCAATGGCTATCGCCATAAAAAATGCCGGGGAAAAGGCTGTGGGCGCGGCGCTCGCGTCGGACGCATATTTTCCTTTTAAGGACAATGTCGAGGCGGCCGCGGCGGCTGGTATAACATCAATAATACAGCCCGGAGGCTCCATCAGGGACGCTGATTCCATCGCATGCGCCGACGAGAAGGGCATCGCCATGGTATTCACAGGCGTCAGGCATTTTAAGCACTAAACAATGAAATGGGTACCGGCGGAAATACCCGTTGCGGGTTTTATCCCCGGTATATGACATTTTTATTGGATTTGCCGCCCGGTATAATATTGACGGCCTCTTGCGAGGCC
>PLPI01000034.1 GCA_003159495.1 candidate division FCPU426 bacterium
GATTCCTCCACGGGAAGAAAAATCAGCCCCGCGCCGTATTCGCCTTCATCCGGAAGAGTTATACCCGCTTCACCGGCGGCTTTTACAAGGAATTCATGCGGCATCTGAATGATGAGTCCGGCGCCGTCGCTTGTTTTCGGGTCCGCGGCGGTTGCCCCCCTGTGTGTTAGCCTTTCAAGTATATGCAGTCCGTCTTTGACTATTTTATGTGATTTAACGCCTTTGACATTAACTATGAAACCAACGCCGCACGAGTCTTTTTCAAAGGCAGGATCATAAAGCCCCTGGGCCTTCGGCACTAAATCATTTTTATCATTTGCTGCATTCATTTTTCGCTCCTTGATTTTGGTACGTATTTTTATCATATTTATAAGCGCATTTAACGTTTTTACTGGTTGCATGACGATATAAAATTGTACTTTCCAGGATTTTAAAGCGCTGGCACGCTGAGAAAAATCAGGCTTCATTGCCGGAGATTGATAATAAATATACAAAAAATAAGGGAGTTAGTCAATATAATTTAACATGGTTTGGATGGTTTGGCGCGCCGCCATTATTTACTCGTTCCTGTCAATCCACTTCCGGACCGCTGCGTCATCCGGCTTTATCAAAAGGTATCTTTCAAAGGCGTTCATGGCATCGACCTTTTTGCCCTGTTTGACATATACGGCGCCGAGGCGTTTCCACGCGTCCGCATAATTTATATCTATTGCTATAATATCAAGATATTGTTCCTTTGCCTGCTCCAGTTTTCCGTTATTCTCAAGCGTGCCCGCTTCAGCAAGCATTTCAAGCATCCCGGCCTTTGTGTTTACCCCGGGTTTGTCCCGGTTTTCTCTCTCTTCTGAATTGAATTTTATCGGGTCAAACTGGAAATTAATTCCTACTTTTTGTATCAGTCCCAGCACGTTAAAAGGTTCGACCGTATAATCAAGGAAAAGATCGCCGGTCTTAAATCCAACGCCGCCGGCGAATCCGCTCAGGACACCCAGTCCCGGATCGTTAAGCTGCCGGGTATATCCGGCCCTGATAAAGAATGTTTTCGAAAACGAATATTCCGCTCCAAGGCATAGCTGCGGCGTGTCGTTTACAATATAAGCCGCGTCCATTGAAACAAGGAGCGAGTTTGACCTGTCATTTATTATATTTGCCGCGAATCCCGCCCTTAAATCAGCCGGCATTGAAAATCCCCCGCCTGAGCCGAGGTTTTTAATTGATAAACCCGCTGAATAAATATCCCATTTATAAAGCGCCCCAAAATTAACCCCGAATCCCGAATTTGAGATGCCTGATATTGACTGGACCGCGTATGTAAAGCCCAAACCCAGGCTGAGGTTCCCTCCAATTCCAAAACCATAGGACAATGTGCCCGCGGCATTATAAGGGTTCATGGTTGCGCCAAGAATCGTTCCTGTATTATCAACGGTTTCAAATGTCCCGTAATTCATATAAAAAATGTCCGCGGCAATTGTCCCGGACGGAAACGGCAGAGCCGCGATAAGATGCTGGTAAAAAGAATCCGAGAACCACTTGTCAAAAGTTATCATAACCTGAGATTTCACCAGGCGGCTTAAGCCCGCCGGGTTCCAGTAAGCGGCGCTTGCGTCGTCAGCCACTGCCGTAAACGCCCCGCCCATAGCCGCGGCCCGGGCTCCGGCTCCCGAGTCAAGCCCGGGGAATATAATACCCGCACTGCTGTTTACAGCCCCAAATATTGGCACACCGTTAATGCAAACAAGAAGCGCAAAAAAAATTATAAACGCCGGTTTTTGCGGAGCGCCTTCCGTGATATGTTTCAATTTAATTTTCATTTGGCTACCATAAACTTCTTCACGCCAAAATTGAGGCTCCCGCCCTGGTCTTTATTTCCGGTCATTATATAATAATAAATTCCGGGCGCGAACCTGGACAAATCCAGATAAATATAATTGTAATTGCCCGGAACGGCCCTTGCGTTAAGCACAGCGGCCGGCATCCCGGCGGCGTTATATATTTTAACTGTCATATCAGCCCCGGAATCCGATGAAAATACGAAAGTTAGCGAATTTGACGCCGGCTGGGGGAATACATAGCAGTCCCCTCCCTTTGCGGCCGTATAATTTGGAGTCCCCGTGATTGTAGCGGTTAAAGAAGGAGTCGGCGTCACAGTCGCGCTTGCCGTCCTGGTTACGGTAATCGAAAGCGTAGCGGTAGATGTAAATGTTTGCGTACCTGTGGGCGTGTAAGTATATGTATTTGTCATGGATAATGTTTCTGTAATAGTGGGCGTTACCGTTGAAGTCGGCGACACTGTCTGCGTATATGTTTCCGTGTCTGTTTCGGTTATTGAAGGCGTTATTGTAAACGTTGGCGTTACCGTAAAGGTCGGGGAATCGGTCCATGTTTGAGTTATTGTGGGCGATACCGTATATGTCGGCGATACCGTGAATGTTTGTGATATCGTAGGCGTCAGCGTTATTGTGCCGGTCATGGAAATGGTCGGCGTTATGGTATTTGTCAGTGTTACCGTAAAAGTGGGTGTAATTGTGGATGTAAATGACGGTGTAAAACTCGGTGAAACTGTCCGTGTCATTGTGATTGTCAATGTCGGAGAATTTGAATAAGTAGGCGTAACTGTCGGGCTTGACGAGAATGTCGGTGTCGGGGTTTTGGTAAATGTCATTGTTTTTGTGGGTGAAATCGAAGGCGACGGTGTCGGATTTAAATACATAAGAATGACGTTGCTTGTCCCGTTAATGGAAGAATTAGATGTGTCCGCGGCCGATATTGTCTGCATAAAAGGGCTTGCCGTCTGGAGCGAAAAAGTAAAATATTTTACTCCCGCGTCGCCTGAGGTGAAAGTATAATCCGCCGGCAGAGCGGCGGCTGAAACCGAAGTGAAATGAATTGTTCCGGTATAATTTGATATAGTCTGCCCGTAAGCGTCCTTAACCCTCACTACTGCCTGAAGTACGGTATTTATATAAGCCGAGGCCGGTATCGCTATGCTGAAAGAAACCACCGGCAGAGATGTTATTATTCCTGTCGAAGCCGTTGAATTTGGGTTTGTCGAATTAACCGTCACAACATGCGCCGCATATGCGCCTATGGCAAGGGTTAATGTTGATACGGCCTTACCCGTCGAATCTGTGTAAACTGTTACCGGCGATATGGAGCCGTTTGTCGTTGAAAAGGAAACCGCCACATTGGGAATTGCGGCCGGAGTGCCGTTCTGGTCCACAATCTGCGCCGTTATCTGCATTGTTGAGCCCGCGTTCGCGCTTGCCGATGTTGACGGAGAAACGGATATATAATATGCGGTTGAAACTGTAAAAGTAGTTGAAACCGGTATCAGATCCCCTGTTGAAGCCGTGTCAGAGCCTACAATATAATACGTTCCGGGAATGTGCGATTTTACAAGCAGCTGCTTTGCGCCGGAGGCGTCAAGTGTGGCGGTTACGCTGTTATACCAGGTTGTGCCGGAGTCGACGGAAAAATATACGGCTGTTGATGATGCGGGATATGTTACCGATACAAAAACACCGCTGTGTCCCGGAGCAGGCGCGTTAAATCCTCCGGAATCTTTCGCATTTATAAATAATGATGATACCTGATTTGCCCCGCCGGATAGCGGGCTTGGCAGAAATGAATAAAATGCCGCAGCGGCGGAACCGCTGATTGTTATGGTGGTTCCTAGCAGGCTGCCCGAATTGATTATGACATAATTAAGGTCTGCAGTTGTCGATTTGGTCCTGAAAACTGCAGTCACCTGCCCCGCCGCGTTAGTAGAATTGCCGTTTGGCGTGGTAATAAGCGCATCCCCGGAGCCGCCTTCGACCTGTGCGGTAAATGTAACGAACTGATTCGATACCGGATTACCATAAGAATCTGTTACAACAGCCGTAATTGTCACCGACTGACCCGCAATTACGGAATAGTTGCCGGCACTGCCGCTGAGCAGCGAAGCATTTCCGGCCGTTGTGGTAAAATATGCCGTCCCGGGCGTTAGGCCCGCGGACCGGGCCGTTATGGCAACACCCGATCCCACTTTCGTATCATAGCAGTAAAAATCGGCCCTGCCGCCGCTGAAATACATGGTAAGGCTGTGTGAATAATTCATGCCGTCCTGCGAGAATTCCATTGTCGGCGATGCCGATGATATGGTTACCAGGTTCGTGCAATACCCGTTTACCCCGTTGGAAACCATGGCCCACGCCGTCATGGTAACGGCAGTTCCGGCCGAAGATGCCGTGGATGACGGAGTCAGCGAAATTGATGTGGCAAGGGCGTTGTTTATATAAACAACCGCTGAGGCGGATGTCATTGCTGATGATAAAGCCGAAACAGTAGCCGTTCCAGCCGTAGTGTCCGCTATTGTAATGCTGCCCTGTGATAAAGCGCTGATTGTCAGGCTTGAATACCATGTGACGCCATTATCTGATGAGAACCTCATTGTAGGGGATGTCGACGTGATTGTAATACTTTTGGCCGTGGACGAGAAATTACCGAACGCGTCCTCAAGCCCGACAGCCAATTCAGTATGGACGCCTGTTTCGGTTGTACTTTGCGGCGGCGAAATGAATGCCTTTACAGCCGCTCCCGCGGTAAAATTAATTGATATCACCTTTGACATGTGCGCGCAGTTTACCGTTATATCCGCCTGCCCCGCCTGCGTTGATGTTATACGCGCGTTCGCAAGGCCGTCCGTTCCGGTAACAGCTTCCGCGTTCGCGCTCACCAGTACCGGATAAACCGAATCAGCCGCCCTGTCGGATTTAAAATCTGTAAGCGTCCAAGCCACCGCGGCATTTGTCGGGCCAAAAAGAAAGNNCGGGGTGGAAGCCAGGGAAAAATCCTTTACTATATAAAGAAAATTATTCACAGGTGCCGGAGGTGTCGGCCCGGCATTAATGCCGCCGGCCCCCCTGTTGCCGGCCGTTGCGCCGCTTAAACTAACCGCGCCGCTATATGGTATGGCGCTGTTGCTGGCATAAAAACTTTTTAGCACCGTGCCGCTCGAGTTGGTGAATTCTATATTGTTGAAAAATGAATTAAAGGTTCCCGCCTGGTTTGACGGCGCGCCGTTCGCTCCGGAGTTCCCTGTATCCTGGGCCAGGTCCAGTTCGTTATACGTTGTGCCTCCGAGCGCCCCGATATTAAATTTTCTGTGGTACCACCGGCCGGAGGCATACTGCGACAGATCCATTGACGGATGGCACCTTATGCCGTTCTGGTCGATTATATAACTCTGGGTTGACTGTCCGTAATCCCTCAAATCCCCGAAACTGCCTTCAAAATCGGCGCCCGTATAAAAATCAGGGTTATATGAAGGCATAAAAACATCATATTCAATATAGGCGTTGTCTGGTATCACGGTATTAGCAGGGGCGGAAACCTTTAAATAAATATACTGGTATATGGCGGCATCAGGTATATATGATGTAAGCATCAGCGGCTGTGCGTACGGGTTGAATACCTGATTAACGTTTATTGCGGATGATATCCCTGTTGTCGTGGTCGACAGGGTATCATTGACAGATATTGTCTGGCTGCCGGAGTTTACAAGTGTTACCGAAAAAACCCTGTTGCCGTAATCTCCAGCCTGATAAGTGTAATTGCCCGGCAAAACCGCTCCTATATCCGTTGATGTGAAATGTACCGTGCCGGTGTACCCGTCCACTATGTTTCCGTAGGCATCCTGGGCCGTGACAGCCAGATTAAAACTCGTGTTAGGGTTGGCAACTACCGGGGCATTCACTGCAAAACCGGAAATTGTACCGCTTGACAAGGCTATTGCATTGGATGATCCTGAAATTGAGTTATTTACCAGGTCCTTTGCCGAAATGGACATCGTTCCCTTTGTTTTCAGAGTGATAGAAAACAAAATGCTGCCCGCGTCGTCGTTTATAAAAGTCGTGTCTGACGGCAGCTGCGCCGCGGGATCAGTCGACGCAAAAGACGCAGTGCCGTTATAGTTAGTAACCACGTTATTGTAACTGTCTTTAGCGGTAAGGGTAAGAAAAAACGGCACACCCGCCTTTGCGGATGAAGGCGCCGATAATGTATAATAAGCCGCTGAAGCCGGCAATATGGTTATTATTGTTGAATTTGAAATGGCCGCATTATTAATATCCTGGACATCAAGCACTTCATCGCCTGAGGTCATAATCCGGGCGCTGAAAAGATGGGAGCCGTTGTCAGCCGCTGTAAAACCATAATCATCAGGCATCACATACAGCGCCGCGCCCGAGTCGAACGTTACCACTCCCGTATAATCCGTTGCCACTGTTCCTGACGATGTCATGGCGGTTACGGTTATATAAAAAGGCATGGCTGAATTATTTTGTAAAGGTGCAGATACATTAAAATACGCGGCTGCGTCCGCATAAAGGGATACAGCGTTTAAGGCGGCAACAAAGATAAAGACAATAAGCCATTTAAGATTTCTTAAAGTATTGTAAGTTTTAAACAATTTTCACCTCTAACAACAGTTCCCTTTTCCTTTATAAATATAGCATAAAATGAGGTTATTTCAATAAAAAAAAATCTGACAAAATTTTTAACAAGAAATTGTTGTTTTTGTATGGGTTTTAATAAAACACAATTATTTATTAATGTTTTCGCCGAGATATTTTGCCACGTCGACAAAAATATCATAGATATCCTTCAGGCTGGAACGGTTCCTGGAAACGGCAAGCGCAACGGCCTGCTCGATTTTATTCTGGGCGGGCGTGGCAGTAAGCGAATCACATATTTTAAATGAAGCGGCAATCTTCAGCATGCTCTCTTCCCATTTTATTACATCGGGTTTTGACGATGCCGGGTAAATTAGCTCGGGATCCCTGACATCACCATAAAATTCAATCCAGCTGTTAATGTTATCAAGGAATTCCTGGGTATCCATATAAAAACCTCAATTCAAAAGATAAAAGTCAAAACCAAAAAGTGATGAATAACAAACTATGCTTGTTACATTTTCAGCTTGATTACATTTTCTATATCTTCCTTTGTCATATTTCCCTCGTGGCGGTAATACTGGATTCCCTGGGCGTCATAAAAAACGAGCAACGGTATGTTTTTCAGGGAAAATTGCGACGCCAGCATGGCGCCTTCTTTTGTTTCAAGGCTTATCCTTGTAATAAGAACTTTTCCCTTAAATTCGGCCTGAACCGCGTCAACCACCGGCATCATGGAGACGCATGTTTCGCATTCCGGGTGGTAAAATTCCGTTATGGTGACACGATAATGTTCTTTTGCCGGGGAGCACGAAAATAAAAATAATGTCAGTACTGCAACAGCATTTAAAAATAAAATCTTTTTCATTTTAATGTTTCTCCCGGTGTTTTGGTTACAGCAGAAGGCCGTGCGTTTTGGACGGCAGCCGCCGGCGTCACGCCAATGCCCCTTGTGCGTAAAATGTCCCTTATTGCCGGCACATCCAGAAGGCCGTCATACCTGAAAAAAACATCCCCTTTTTCGTCGGTCATTATATTTGAGGGAAATTTTGTTATATTATATTTTTTCACAAGATCAGTTCCGGCGTCCGATGTCTCGGAATATGTGGAAATATCGACCACATTGCCGAATTCTTTTGATATTTCATCAACGACAGGGTCCATTCTTTCGCAGACATAACAGCCGCGCCCGCTTATTTCCATGTACCTGACCTTTTTATTATATGACAAAGAGGAACATCCGGCCGTTATGAACACGGCCAGTACGGCAGCCGCCGCAAATGTTTTATTCGCCATTGCCCTTAACCCCGGCTTTTTTGTCCTCAATTGTTTTCTCGAATTTTGCAAGCAGTTTTTTGGCCATTGATTCCGCGGACCATTCCTTGGCGTATTCAAACGCCTCTTTTTTCTTCATCGCGTAAAATTCAGCGTTGGAAAGCATTTTAATAACCGCGTCGGTAAAATGATCCACATTCAGGTCAACCAGTATCCCGCCTTTGTCGCCCTGCATAACCTCGGCCACACCCATTTCACCCACGGCCACCACTGGTGTTCCCACGGCCATTGCCTCTGTCACTACAAGCCCCTGCGTCTCTGTTATCGAGGCAAAAGTGAACAAATTCGCCGCCGCGTAGCAGTTAACCCAGTCCTGCGGCTCAAAATAGCCAAACCATAAAATGTCGTTTTCAACCCCTTTTTCTTTTGCCGCGGCACGCACGGCCTCTTCAGCCGGGCCCTTGCCGGCAACCATAAGCTTGAACTGCCTGTCCGGCATCCGGACTTTTACCTTTTTTAAGACGTCGAAAAGGAAAGGTATATTTTTTTCATGGCCAATCCTTCCCATAAAAAGGAAAAGCACCGTATCAAGCGGGATGTTGTTCTTTTTCCTGAAATCATCCCCGTTAAATACCTTGAACTTTTCAATCTTTATCCCGGTCGGGTTAACCTCAACAGGCGGTTTTACCCTGTAGGAAACCAGCAGTTCCTTCATCTGCGAAGACGGGGTAATATTCAGGTTCATCTTGTCGCAGTACCATTTGGAGAATGTTTTGGAAAACCACACGGCGAATGAACGCGGCAAAAATTTTATATAGTGCGTCACATACGACTCGAACATAGTATGATATGTGTGGACTATCGGACAATCCATTTTCTTTGCCCATTTTACAGCTTCTATTCCAAGGGTAAAGGGCGTCTGCGTATGGATTATGTCAAATTTGTGGTTTATTATCTCTTCATTGATTATCTTTTTGGCGGCCGCCTCCCATGGGGCGGGAAGCCTGTCTTCAGGGTCGAAAAACAGGTAGTGCGATGGTATCCGTATCACATACTTTTCATTGTCGCCGTCCTTAAAGTCCTTCTGGTCAACCGGAAAAGCCGGCGCTATTATTTTCACTTCATGGCCAAGCTTCCTGTATTCATGGGCAAAAGTGTCTATTGACGCCACCACACCGTTTACTCTGGGCCTGTATGTATCGGTTACTATCGCTATCTTCATTAATTTTAACCCTCCTTGGGTTTGTTCATACCGCGCTTTTCTTCTGTTATTTTTTCCCATGCATCGCGGGTAAGATTTTCAATATTTGGAAAATTTCCTATCTGTTCGTGCTTTATGACCCTTGAAAACCAGTTCACAGCCTCGGCATAGTTCCCCAGGACCCTGTAAAGTTCGCCTATAAGGTAAAGTATGCCCGGTTCGCCTATTTTTTCCGGTATATGGCTCCCTTTTTCAAATGTTTTTATGTAATATTCCAGCGCCATTTTCTGGAATTCAAGGTCCTTTTCCCTGTTTCCCTGCTCCCTGTACATCCAGGCAATGTGCATATAAAGCCCTGATATTGTAAGCGGATCCTCCGGCTTAAAATGTTTTGCAAAAAAAACCGCCAGAAGGTGTTTTTTCACGGAAGTTTCAACATCAATATCGCTTCCCTCTGAAAACTTTACGTTCTTTCCTGTTTCTTTTATGGCAGAGGCTATCTTTAATATCTCCGGGTGGTATTCCAGCGTTTTCGAGTCAAAATCATCGTTGCGCGCGCTGTAATTACAACCGGAACATGTTGTCACCGCGTACAGCAGCGGATTGATATTCTCATAAACCTTATGAAAATCAGGATCGCTTGATTTAACCTTTAAAGCCGAGGGTTTCACCCTTGGAGTCCTGAAAACAGCGTCACACGCCGGGCATTTTACTTCCTTAAGCCAGATCGGTTCCGTCATGAAAGCTCCTTATTATTTTAAAGAGGAATTAACCAATGCCTCGCTTTTCCTTATTTGAAAAACTCGGCTATCCTGTCAAGCCCTTTGTCTATATTCTGCATTGACGTGGCGTAAGACATCCTGAAATGAACGTCGCTTCCAAAGGCTATGCCCGGGACCACGGCCACTTTCGCCTGTGTAAGCAGCGCGTCCGCAAGGTCCATTGACCCGCTTATTTTCCTTCCCTTTATTTCCTTTCCGATAAAGGATTTAAAATTCGGGAAAACATAAAAGGCCCCGTCCGGCTCAACACATGTTAGCCCGTTTATTGCCCGTACCCGTTCAACGATATGCTTCCTGCGGGCGTCAAACTGCGCGACCATATCAAGGACCACTTTTTCATCGGTTTGCAGCGCTTCCATGGACGCAATCTGCGATATTGTTGCAGGGTTTGATGTGGAGTGTGACTGCAGATTGTCCATTGCGGACACAAGCTCCGGGTCATCCGACGCGATATAACCTATTCTCCAGCCGGTCATGGCGTATGCCTTTGAAACGCCGTTTACTACCACGGTTTTTGCCTTTACCCCCGGAGAGATCGACGCGATTGAAATGTGTTTTTTTCCGTTGTAAAGATTCTTTTCATATATTTCATCCGAAACAATCATAATCCTGTTTTCGAGGCAGAGCGCAGCGATCTTTTCCAGCGAGGCCTTTGAAAGCACGCAGCCCGTCGGGTTGGAAGGCGAATTAACTATCATGGCTTTTGTCTTTTTTGTTATCTTTGACCTTAAAAGGTCAAAATCTATCTCAAATTTGCGTGATTCATCAAGGTCAACAAGGACTGGAATTCCGTCGGCCATACGGACCATTTCCACATAAGAGACCCAGTATGGGGATAAAATAATAACCTCATCGCCCGGATTTAATCCTGCCATAAAAATATTATACAGTGAATGTTTCGCCCCGCATGAAACAATTATATTTGACGTTTTATAATCAAGGCCGTTGTCTTTTTTCAGCTTATCGGCAATGAGTTTTTTCAGTTCCACCATACCGGACGCAGGAGTATAACGGGTTTTATTCTCCGTTATTGCCCTTATACCGGCCTGTTTTATATTTTCCGGGGTGTTAAAATCCGGTTCCCCCGCGCCAAAACCCACCAGATCTATCCCGTCCTTTATCATCTGTTTTGCCTTGGCGTCAATAGCAAGTGTTATTGACGGCGAAACCTTTTTCATCCTGTCGGCAATCATAAAAACCTCCGTAATAAAGTTGTATTATAAAAAAACAAGCCTGTCTTCCTAAAATCTTACCATTTTTTTTATCTTTTTCATCCTTTTGTCTATGTCCCGCCTTGTAAGATTTTTCAGCCTGTCAACCGAGAAATCCTCAACCGTAAATGAAGCCACCGTGTTGCCGTAAGCAACGGCCTTTTTTAAAGATGTCACATCGGTCTTATTTGCCTTGGAAAGGTATCCGATAAATGCGCCGCCGAACGAGTCCCCCGCCCCTGTCGGGTCCACCACGCTGTCAACGGGATATGACGGCAGTGAAAAATATGATCCTGGCGCGGCAAGCGCCGCGCCATGTTCGCCTTTTTTTATTATCACATACCTGGGCCCGATTGCCTGGATTTCCTTTGCACCCTGAAGTATGTTGTCCTTTCCTGTAAAAAGCCTTATCTCCTCATCATTTAGCACAACGCAGTCCACCTTGGAAAAAACCTCAGTCAGTTTTTCTTTTTTTATGGATATCCAGAGATTCATGGTGTCAACCATGGAAAATTTCAGTTTTTGCATTGAATTCAAAACCTTGAGCTGAAGATCCGGGTCTATATTTGCCAGGAACAGGTACGGGACGTATTTGAATGACTCCGGCATTACCGGATCAAACTGTTCAAATACATTAAGTTCGGTTTTTATGGTATCCCTTGTCTTCATGTCGGCATTGTAACGGCCTTCCCAGAAAAATGATTTTCCGGCCATCCTTTTTACCCCGCCGATATCTATCTTATGGTCCTTTAAAACCTTTAAGTTTTCATCCTTAAAATCATCCCCGACGACACCCACAATATGCGTTCTGTCAAAATATGAACACGCAATGGATGCGTAAACACACGCCCCGCCAAGCACGCGCTCACGGGACGCTGTCGGCGTATGAATTGTATCAAAAGCCATCGAACCTACCATTACTACGGCCATATATCCTCCGGTGCGCATTAGCAGCATGAATTAAATTAGTATTAAATGGATTTTAACATTTACGCCTATAAAATCAAGGGATTTTATGACGGATTTGAGGACATCAGAACAAACAAGTGATAAGACAAAACGGCCGCGAGGCTATTTCAGAAATTTTCTTCCTCATTCATATAATTTTCAACGGTATGCAAAAGCTCGTGTACTTCTTTAATTGTTCCATCATCCATTCGCCTTGCATAAACAATTGCCTTATTTAGCATTAATTCAACCGGACTGCCCTTAATTTCATCAATAACATCAAGTGAAGATGCAACTTTTAAAAGCCCTTTTTTCCAGTTATTCCCGCATCCATCCATATGTTTAATGTCATAATTTATGTGATTTGAAAGATATAATGAATTCCACGTACTTATAACCTCGAGTAAATCATCCCTATCCATAAGCGCGCATTCCATCTCTATAATCTCCAATTTTAAGTTTAAAACAGATAAATTATATAATAATTTAATATTTATGTCAAGTATTATAGTATATCAACTTGTACATACTATAATACAATATCTATAAAATATCATTATAATATAAGGTTTTATTCAAAGTTAATTTTTTACAAATAATTAAATGTTACAAAATAAGTGAATGCAATTGATGGTTTTAAGGTATGTTTATAGGCGGGTAATTACTTCAATCTTTTTAAGAAGAAATTATTCATAAAACCATCTTTTAAGAGAAAGGGCTTTCCGTGGCCCGGATAAACGATAGAATCAATATCAAATTTCCTGAATATTTCAAGGCTTTGCTTAAGTTTTGCGCTGTCACCGGAAGGCAGGTCGGTCCTTCCCACGGAATCTTCAAATAAAGTATCTCCGGAAAAAATATTTTTACCCGATACCAGCACAACGCTTCCCTGCGTATGTCCGGGCGTATGAAAAATTTCCAGGCCGTCAATTGAATTGGCGTCTCCCTGATAAAACGATACATTTTTAACCGAGATATTATTTTCTGTAAAAGCCGAAAGATTCTGCTCAGGATCCTCAAGAAGCCGTTTTTCATCGATATGCGCCCTGACAGTTATGCCGGGAAACTGGGAAAGAGAATGAATATGGTCATAATGGCCGTGCGTTAAAAATATTTCCCTGACAGGTTTTTTTATGCCGGATATGAGTTCCTTAATTTCATGGCCGTTAAAACCCGGGTCGATTATAAACACACCGCCCTCGTCAACCAGCAGATATGAATTTTCGCCGTAAGTACTGTCTGTAACAGTTAAAATTTCCATTTTATTGTACGTTTATTGAATCAACGTAAATATATCCGTTATAATCGGGAGACGATCCACCCTGGCCGACAACCACCCCCCATGTGACCGCCTGGGTTGTATCAAGATTATTCTGGACAAGAGTGTCACTGTTAATATGTCCCGCCGATCCATTCCCGTTCACAAGAAGCATATCATCAACATTGACCGTTATCGTGTTCCATATACCCGCAACAGTTCCTGAAGGTGGATTCAAATTGCCCCACGTTGACTGATACCAGTCATTGTTTCCTGAAGAACCAAGCTGGAAATAAAAGAAGGCCCCATAAGGGTTGTCCGTTGTGAACATTCCCGCAGGAATCCACACGTGCGCTGTAATAGTTTTACCCGCTATTGTTGAAAGCGCAACGTTAGTCATTATAAGCCTTCCCTGGGCTGAATTAGGGGCCGTAAAATTGCAGTAAATTTTAGCGCAGCCGCTGCCCTCGTATGCCCTTTCCGTTGAATACGCCATCGAAGTGAAATACCCGCCGTTTAAGGCGAACATATTCACATCAGCCTGTGATTCAAAGGGATAAGTTGAATCATCGGGCCCGCCCGCGGCCAGTTCCAGCGGCCCTACCGGAAACTGTTTAAGCTTTCCGCATGACACAATCACCATTATTGCTATTAAAGCTGACGCTAAAAATATCATTTTTTTCATGATTCCCTCCATATTTATCAAGTTTTTCTAATAACCGCCCTTGTTTATATCATTGGCGTATTTTGTAAATACATTCATGTATTGGGTCTGGTTATAATAAACCTCATTGCCGTCTCCATGCGTATATGATGGGTCAAGAAGCATCCAGTAATTAACCCCGTTTCCGCCAGCCGCAAAAAATTCCCCGGTCATCGCGTCAATCCACTGTGCCTTGGGGTATTCGTCATTATCATTCGGTATGCCATATTCTTCCATAACAACGGGCTTCTTAACCACATCATGTCCCTGTTTTATGAAATTCTCAATTGTCCACTTTGTCGTTCCCGGAGAGTAATGCGTATACTGGCCGGCCGGGTATATATGAAAAGTACAGAAATCAATGGTTGGTATCTCATTCACGGAAATAAAATCCGTCCCCGAATAGTGCGTGCCGTCCTCCTGCAGGAAAAAACCTTCCATACCCGTCGTAACCATATGGTTCGTGTCAATGGATTTTATATAGGAGGACATTTCCGCAACCCATGAGTCCATCACCTTTCCCGTAGGGTCGGCTTCATTCCTTGGTTCATTCATCAGGTCGTAACAAAATATTGTTGGATCATTCTTATAAAGAGTCCCGTTTATGGTATTTTTTCTTTTAACGAACGCGTCTACCGTCTGTTTATAATATGCCCTGCATTTGTCATTCGTCCAGAAATCATTCTTGGATACCCCCGCCCATTTCGCGTAAACATTTACCCCGCCGTAATATTCCCAGTTATCCGTGAAGTGTAAAATAACCCTGATGTTGTGCCGCCTGGCAGAGTCAAGCACATAGTCGATGGATTTATAGGCAATTTCGTTGAATTTGTCCGGCCCTATCCTGAAATCATGGGTTATATCATCCTTGTTAGCGGAAGCATCATCAAAAACCTCGCCGTTCGACCCGACCCTTATTACCTTAAAACCCGAATCTTCAGCCGCTTTGAATATATCGTCAATAATGTGCCTATTTTTGTCCCCGTCAGTTTTATCCAGATAATATTTTCTCATGATGTAATTATTGGTTCCCACATACCTGAAAATCCTGCTGCCGTCGTAAAAATCCGTCCCTTTTGCCCTTATAAAGTTTCCTGAAATTTTAAATTTTATTGCCGGAAGTTTCGGCGTTTTCAGGGTTGTAAAATCCATCACCTTTGAAATACCGCCTTCAGATGTATTGGAAAGCGCCACATAATAAAGATATTTTGTTTCTGGTTCAAGGCCCGTAATTTTGATGGTATTAATCCCTTTTTTGGCCCCTTTTATCTCGACAAAAGCGGACAGAGGCGTCTTTTCCCCGTAAGCCGCCCTGATATCGTAATCACCGCCCGTTGTCATGCTAATTTCAGCCGAATCGGCAGTTACAGCCGATTTTATCTTATCAACGGAAGCCGCATTTACTTTTTCTTTTATCGAAGCGGCATATTCACTTTCCTTTTTTACCGCGTCTATAAATGCTTTATCCTCATTTGACGCGCTGAATATTATTATCGACCCCCTGGCCCTTAAAAAAGTTTCCGTGGCGTCCGTAAACGCGCCTTCCATGTGCGCATCGTCAGCCTGATATTTCAGATTCAACATGACAGGTTTATTTACGCCGTAATATGCGGCCGAAGCGCCTGAATTTATCATATCCATGCCTGCAATTGCCCCGTCTTTTAAAGACAATACTGCGTCAAAAAAATAAAAATCCAGCGAGGGTATTTTAAAGAGCTCATTTGACAACGGCCCAGGATTGCTTACTTCTATGGTTACAAAACCCTTTTTGTCGATTGACTTGAGGTAATTTGACATTTCAACTGTCCAGCTGTAAATGTCCTCCCGGGAATCCTGCGCGCCAGAGTAGAGTTCCCATACCAGCGCAGTCTTTGATTCCGCGAATATCGGGACAACCTTTTTCATATATTGCTTAAAATAACTTTTACAGAGCGCGTCCTTGAAAAAAGCGTTATCATCGGAGGCTCCGGCCCAGGAGCTGTATATTTTCTTAAGTGAATCATCGGCCAGGCTGATGATAAGCCCGCATGAACTTTTTGCCGCCGAGGCGGCAAAATCAGATAGCAACCCGAGCTGTTTTTCGTCAAACACACCCGGTTCTTTTTGTATAGCCATATCTCCTGTTTCAATCATAGCCGTCCTGATTCCCGCTGTTTTTAACGGTTCCAGAATGGCGGGGTTATCCGCGGTAATAAACGCGGCCGCTATGCGGAGTCCTGAACCGTTTTCATCTGCCAGGGCCGGTCCGTCAATAGATACGCAAAAGGCGGCTGCGGGAATGACGGCCAGCATAAGAGCTATGATGATTTTTTTCATAGAGCCTCCATATTTTTTCTTTAACATCAGAAGTAACCCTTAAATGTAAGGGCGAACCTTGATATCGTGTCGTCATTATTATCATCCAGCCAGTAACCTGTAAACGGCTGGACCCCGTAACTGATTGCCATATTAAGCGCCCACAGCGCGTTCAAATCAAGTTCCCCGTACCAGTTTGAATGGAGGTAATTATTGAAATTTTCCGCCTTGTAATTTACCGTCAACTGGACATCTTTATTAAATTTTACCGAAGCCTGGATAAAACCCGTTACCTGCGAATAATTGTAAGGTGATAACGCGTTGTCAAGGTAGTTCTGCAGTGATTCATACCTGCCTAGCAGCGTAAAGGTTATCTTATCGCCGGCCTGTATCTTGGTCTGTCCTGATATTGAATTGGTAGGCAATTGAAGCGGGTCGCCCTTATTGTCATATTTCCACCATATATGGTAATTATTAATTGCAAGCGACGAATCGTTCTGCAGATCCAGTGTGAAGCTATCCTCTTTATATGTGCCGTCAATGGCCCTGTTTTGCATAAATTCCGCCATTAACTGCGTGTCATGGACGAAAGTTGATGCCGCCGGAGAAAGGCTGCCAATATAAGCAAAAGGCCATACGTCATCCATTATGTATGTAGCCTTGGCATCATACTGCCTGTATCCTATTCCGTAGTCCGGGTCAATAAAATCAGCCGCAAAATCCGTTCCTATTTCGCGGTAATAAACAAACATTGTCAAATATCCGTAATGAATAGACGCGTCGGAGTAAATCAGGCCGGCTTTTGACAAATCCGCAAGGGCCTGCGATAGATATTTGAACTGCGGATAAACTGAAAGAACATAAACCGGGTCGGTCGTGGCATACTGGGTCCAGAGCACCTCTTCCCTTAAATTAAGGTTAAGCACGTTTGTCCACGGAAAATATAGCGATGAATCCGCCCCGAAAATATTTGCGGATTCCTCGATGCTTCCCGTAAAAGGATTTGCCCCCTCGTCATAGCCGCGCCGTGTATTAAGATAAATGGCGCCCACAAAATCCTTATCCAGAAAGTACGTCTTAATCCTGGCGCCCTCGGCATAAGTGGTTCCGGGTTTCCACGGGTCCGTGGAATCAAGGCTCATGGCTGTAAGCAAATAAGAAGTGTTTACAGGATATAATGTGCCGGATAGCGACGCCCCCATGATGTTAGAGCCCATGTTTGCCGGGTCAATTAGCCCCACGACGTCGTCAAAGGGCTTTGTGTTCTCCCCGGAGAAAAGAGTAAGCTCATTGCCCATGCCCCTTAATGTGATATGGCCCGAGGCGATATTAAGGTCGTTGTTCTGGCCGTTGTAATACGCGGCCCTGACGGTCATTTTTGCCTCGATTGAGTCGTTTGGAGTGTATAAAACATTTATATCCTGCTCGACATTGGCTTCAGTCCCGTTAATTCCGGTATCAAGGGCACCGCCGCCGTCCCTGTAAAATCCGGCTTTGTCCTTATAGCCCCACCTGAAATTATCAAGATACACAGATCCTTCTATACCATTGTAAAACATAATAAAAACAGTCTGTATAGCATCTTTATTCTTCATGATATCACTATTAAACCACTGGTTTGCCGAGTCTTTCCAGACCGGCGAGTCAAGGTCGAACCTTATATTTTTGTTCCAGCCCGGGTAAATTACCTGCTGGTTTGACTCGTACCAGTTTATCGTTGCGGTGTTCTTAAAAGCAACGGAAACCTTCATCATCTTTCCGGGATTGTACACGTCAAATTCCATATAATCCTTGTTCGCCACGGAAAAAGTGTTTCCGGAACTGTCGTTGTATTCCACGCCGAATTTGACATTTGCGTCCTTAAAATCCACTTTTAACGAGTGGTTCCCCTGGCTGGCAAATTTGTCGCTTATTGAAACACCGCTCGGGCCCCACCCGGACATATCAGAACTGTTGTAACTCCAGGAATTGATGGCGGCAGGGCTCTCAAAGGTTCCCTCACCGCCGCCGTGGTCCCATGATTTAAAAAGTATGGCTTCCGCTGTTATTGTGGTGTTATTCTGGAAGGTAAAGCCCAGCGAATTTCCGATATCCCCGAGATAATTTCTCCTTGAAAGTTTAAAATCCGTGAAATAAAGGGAGCCGTTTACTTTCGCGTCGGGGTAAATCTGTATGTCCATTTCCCTGATGTCGTTGCGGTTTGAAAAATAGTCGTTAAAATTCCAGTTGGAATCGGCCGATTTGAAGGACGGCGTTATGAAATCAAAAAATATTCCTTTGTTCCAGCCGGGCGCGAGCCCCACTTCCTTTGATTCTATCCATACCTGGTCATCTCCGGTTTTGAAGGCTATCGAGACTTTTACCCCGTAATCCATGGGATTATATACGTCAAATTTAATCCCTGTGCTGTCGGAAAAATCGAACCTTGAGGTGTATATAAAAGAAGCCTTGTCGACATTGTTCTGGGTTGAGAACTTAAGCTCCATGCCGTTATTATTTTCCCCGCCAAAATTTTTTATCGGGAAAACACCTACAGCTCCGGACTGATCAGACGCCGGCAGCCAGTCTATCCCTTTTTCATAACTGTTCCAGACACGGTATGACATGCTCCCCGTATCTACCGGAACAAGAGCGTCAAGCTTGCCGGGGTCGGTCGTGTCAAACCTTATATTTGAAACAAGGGCGTATCCTTCGCCAAGATCTGGGGGATAAAGCAAGATGGAAAGCCTTTTGACCTGGCCTATATCCGCGGGAACAATGTCCGACTTCCAGCCGCCGGCCTCGCTTTTCCATTCCTTTTTCTTAACGTTGAATGTAACATCGTAATTCCATCCCTTTTTAAGCACAAGCGTCTGGCCTTCCTGCCACACCCATTTGTCCCCTGTCGCGAATGCAAATCCGGCATTCATTGAAAAGGAATTGGGATTGTAAATATCCATTTTTATCCTGTAAACATCCGAAAGGTCAAATGAACCTTCGGTAATAAAAGCCGCATTCAATCCCGGCTTGCCCATTTTGTATTTAGCCTTCATCACGCCTGTGCCGGATTCATCCGTCGTCTGTTCCGCTCCGGTCGCGCAGGACCAACCGGAGGCCGCCATCCATTTCAGCGTCCCTCTTTTGAAATCATCAATGACGACTTCCCTGATATTATCCGGTTCCGCAACCGGAAGAAAACCCGCTATACCCTGGCCGCCGTTTAACATCACACTATCCATGGCGACAAAGCCTTCAACCGGCGAGAATTTTCCTTTTTCACTTACAACGGCAAACTGAAGGCCGAGCCTGCGCATATCAGCGGAGTACATCAGCTTTTTGTCAAAAGCGGCGCCTGTGCCGTCGTTAAAATTGCCCTGCAGGTCAAAAACAACGCCTTTGTTCCATCCCGGATTTAAAATAAGCCCGGGCGATGTCTGCATAAGCCAGTTTGTCCCCGTTTTAACCATGAGCTTGACGCTCATCCGTGAAAGGGTTGAATTATAAATATCAACTTTTATTTTTTTAACAGCGGTAAAATCGCCGAGGTCAAATAGCTGTATCATTCCCAGTTGATCTTCTTTTGCAAATGAAGCCCTAAACTCAAGGCATTTTTTTCCTTCACTTGCAAAATCTTCCGAAATTACCGGGTCTGAAAACGCGTTATTATCCCAGTCATTTACACCCCATCCCCCGGCGGACGTTTCAAATCCGTTCCACAGGTAATATATTGACGGGTCAATTTTCTGGATTGAATCGGCGCGTGATATCGGGGTTAATAAAAGAACCGACAGAATGACAAATAGGCAACAGCGTTTCATATTTCCCTCCCGGTTTATTTAATGGGAAAAATATATCACGAAAACGCTTTCCTGTCAATAAAACCATGGATAATAATATAATAATTGATTAACCGGTTTTACCAGATTTGTTCTCCAGCCCTGCTTATCTTGGTAATAAGGAAGTCCGTCATACCGTTGCCAAAAGATAAAGTTGAGCCGCATATGGCATAATTGCCGTCCGAAGTTTTTATGATTGAACTGAATATTTCGTCATTAGGCGCTTCAAATATCCTGTACGTTGTGCTGTTTCCGGCCGCATCCGCCTTTTCAAAGACTATATTTGACGAACAAATCCCGTAGCATTTTTTTGTCGCCGCCGCCACAATAGTCCCGTCCTTTTCTTCCAGCAATGCACGCCCGCATTGAAGCTCAGCCGCGCTGATAAAATTCTGCCATAACTGCCTGCCTTTTGAGTCTGTTTTTAAAAGCATTACATCCCAGCCGAGCCCCTTTGACACAAAAGATGTGGTCTTAGCCGCTACAATAAATCCTCCGTCCGCGGCCTCAATGGCGTATATGCCGTGATTTTCCCTTTTACCGCCGTATGTTTTCTCCCATAGTTTATTGCCCGAAGCGTCCGTCCTGACAAGATATATCAATGATTTGCCGAATCCAAACGACGTGGTATATCCGCAGGCTAAAAAACCGCCGTCCCTTAATGCCGCAACGGAATAAAAAACATCCCATCCATCTCCGCCGAATGTATTTCCCCATAATTGCCTGCCGGACGGATCCACCTTTATTAGTGCGGCGTCCGAATTTCCTTTAACGCTCGTATAACCGGCCAGAATATAATTGCCGTCATTTGTCCTTCTTATGCAGTAGGCGTAATCAAAATCAGGCCCGCCGAGCGTCCTTGCCCATACACAATCACCGTCCGCATCCGTTTTAACCAGATAAATGTCGCTTTCACCCGCGCCATACGATTCAGTCGCGCCTGCCATTATATATCCGCCGCCATACGCGTTTTCAATGGAAAGGCAGTGCTCATCCTTTGGCCCGCCGAATGTCCGTGTCCATAAAAGGCCGCCCTTGCCGTCGGTTTTCGCCATATAAAAATCGCTTCCGCCGGCCCCAAACGATCTGGTATCCCCGGCTATCACAAAACCGCCGCCGGGCGCCTCAAGCATATCCCAGGCGCTCTCCGCATATGGCCCGCCTATGGTTTTATAGGTTACCGCGCGCTCATATTCAAGCATCTCTTTGGAGACCGGTTTTGGCCTTGTAAGGGTAAATAATATGGCAAACGCAAATACAACAAAAATAATCAGTTTTAAGACCGAACTGTTGCGTTTTATCCTCTCCTGATAATCCATCATAATCCTCCTGAAATTTATCTTTTATCTTCCCTTATATATGTTCCGCCGCCCCAGAAACGCGAACCCCAGTACGGCCTTGAAAAATCATCTATCCTGATTTCCCTTCCTATTCCGGGAGCGTGTATAAAACGTCCGCCGCCCAGGTATATGCCCACATGATTGATGCCGTAACCCTGGGTGTTAAAAAAAACAAGGTCGCCCCTTTTAAGCTGGTTCTGTTCAAGTTTAACGGCCCCGTTATACTGGTCAATCGCGCGGCGCGGTATCGAAATTCCAGCCGCGTTATAGCTGTACTGCGTGAGCCCGGAACAGTCGTATCCGTATTCGGAATCCTCTCCGCCCGGCCAATAATCCACCCCGATAAGGGACGACGCAGTACTTATAATGATATCCCGTTTTGTCCTTTTTTTTATTTTATGTTTTGGAGCCGGCGCGGGCGCCGGGGTCAATTCCATGAGGGTCTGCCTGTTAATAAGTTCCGCGTACAAGGAATTGCAGAAAAATATAATTACAATAAAAACCGCGAATTTCAATATGAGTGATGCCTGTTTGTTTTCGGCCATAAAATTCCCGTTTTCAACGGAAAAAAGTTCCCGCTCCATAATAAACTTTTTTCCAGTAATTTTTCGAAATGTCATCCTCGCGTATCCTGCGCCCTTCCGACGGGGCATGAATAAACCGCCCCCCGCCCGTATATATCCCGACATGAGTCGGCCCGGAGGCATATGTTGTAAAGAAAACAAGGTCGCCCTCCCTTGCCTTTTGCAGTTCTATCCTTTCGCTGGCCGCAAATTGCTCCGCCACAGTCCTTGGTATCTTAATCCCGGCATTTTTGTAAGCGAACTGAACCAGCCCGGAGCAGTCAAAACCCTCTTCCGGCGTGTCGGCGCCGTATTTGTATCCTTTATCCATCATTTCCCTTGCGTAATGAACGACACGCCCCCGCTCGTTATTGCCTGCGGTGCGCATTGAGGCGCATGAAACCGATATCATAGCGATGGCCGCAACGGTTATTGCGGCAAGGCTATTTCTTCCCATTTTTAATACCCATGATAAATTTACTGCTTGAAATATCCTCGCCAAGGATATAAATAATATAACCGTCAATGAGCATATTCACATCCCTTATCACATCATAATCAAGGTCGAGGTTTTTTATATCAGGAACCGATTCTATGCCGCGGATAAGCTCCCTGACCCCTTTTTCCGCTTTTTTTTCCCTGAAATACTGCGCGTCCTTGACAAGATCGTATCCCGAATACTTCAATATCTTAAGCTTAAAAAAACTCTCTATATTCTCGATATTTGAATAATCCCCTGATTCCACTATCTCCATAATATTACGCGCCGTGTCAAAAAGCTCGGCATGCGGGTCCTCAATTTCCGTAAATTTATTCAAAAGTTCCACCACAAGGTAACAGAAGCCTATTTTTCTGAGTGAAAGGCGCATGTTCTGGAACATTTTTATGGGTTCCGCCTGGACAAGGGTAAAATACCTGGAATCCTTCCTTGATTTTACAAGGTAATATTTGTTAAGTGAAAATAATTCAAGAACCGGTTTAAGCCTGCTCTCTAATTTGCGCGTCCCCCTCGACGAAACCATTACCTTGCCGAGTTCACGGGTGAAAATAAATGTAATATCGTCTTTTTCACCCAGTCTGTGCCTTTTAAGGACAATTCCGTCTGTTTTAAGTTCCATAAACTGCTCCTGACTTAAAACCGCAGGCTTGAATCAAATATTAATAATAACCTTCGCCAAAGTTTATCCCGCCCATTCCGCCGCCAAAAGCCGCTCCTGCCGCGATAATCAGTATAAAAACAATGAGAGAAAGCGCTATGCCGATGCCCATCATGATGAAACAATTACGCCCGAATTTTTTAAGCGCCTCATCTTTCTGCGAATAAAATATGGCGCCGAATAAAAAACCAAATACCGGGGAAAGCGAGACTATGTATGAGAGTATCCTTAATATCCCGGATGGGGCCGCAAATGGCTGCAAGGCCTGTATCTCCGCGGCTGGCGCCGCGGGAGGGATGATTGGCGTGTTAAGCATCGCCGCCGCACAGGAACTGCAGTAATTCTTTTCATCCTTGGTAATCCCGGAATTGACCGGTATAAACGTGCCGCAGTTTACGCAGACGGCCCTGTATCTGACCTCGCCCGGAACGCTGGTATTCACTTTTCTTTTTGCCATAAAACCTCCCTTATGAATTCCATTTTGTTATCTTTTTTCTATTGACAGAAGCTTTTTTTTCGGAAAATACCCGGCGTAAATCCTCCTGTTTCAATGTTGCTTTTAATTATTACGCGGTACGAAATAAAAACAGCCGGCTTAAAACTTGACTTCGGGTACCTGTTTTGCTTTTTCATCGGCTTTAAAATAGATTTCCTTGATTTTAAATCCGGAAATTCCAGCCACTACGCTGCCCGGGAACCTGCGCACCGAAGTGTTATAAAGCTGTACTATGTCATTATATCTTTTACGCTCGACGGCAATCCTGTTCTCGGTTCCGGCAAGCTCGTCCATCAGGGCGTTAAAACTTTCATTTGCCTTTAACTGCGGATAATTTTCGGCTATTGCAAGCAGCCTTCCAACCGCGGAATCAAGCGCGCCCGCCGCCTTGGCCTTATCGTCGATGGATCCTGCGTGTAACAGCGCGCTTCTCGCGTTGGCAACATCTTCAAATATGGATTTTTCGTGCTTAGCGTATCCCTTAACCGTATTTACCAGGTTTGGAATAAGGTCGTTTCTTCTCTGAAGCACATTATCAACCTGCGCCCACGCGCTTTTTATAGCTTCGTCGTAGCTGACAAAATTGTTGTATGAAGAAATATATACACCCGCAATTATGGCCACAAAAGCAACTACAAAAAGCAGAATCTTTGTTCCCTGTTTCATCTTAAACCTCCCTGAATGTGCGAAAATTTTACGCTTTAAATGCGTCAATAACAGAAGCTATACGTTCTATCTCGGACATATATCTGTTAAAAAGAATGTCGGCGGCCTCAGCCGAAACTTTCTTCTTTCCCTCTTTAATCTCCATGATTTCATTAAAAACATCGGCTTTCAGGGCCAGTTCCTGCGGCGCCGCCGCTATAACTTCCCTTTTTAACACCGGAGCCTTTTTCCCGTAGAGCCTGATGATGCCCTTTAATAACGCCGTAAATCCCGAGAGCGACCTGATGAGAAGAATTTTTATCTTCCCCCTGTCGCCGCCGGAGGCAAGGTACATCTGCCTCATTCTTATCAATTTTGACCTTAATTCATGTTCAATCTCGAGCCTTAAGTTCTTTAAATCAATGCTTATGGAGTCAAATACAGCCTCTCCAAATATAACCCGGCTGTTATCCTTTATGTCGATAAATTCCACGGGAAATACATCCTGCGACGAAACCAGAGATTCCTTTGTAAATATAAGCGGCACGGGCTGTCCGCCGTCGACCCATTTCTTGATTGTTTTTGCGGCCGGTTTTAACACGGTTGTGTCGATTTTTTCGAGCACAAGAAGCGTATNNATGTCGGAATGTTCAAACGTCTCGCCCGTGGCGGCCGAACCGTACAGGATAAAGCTCTTCATATTTGAGCCGAATACTTTTTCGAGCTCCGCTGAAAATTTCATCAATTTTGCGTCCATAAAAAAACCTCCGC
>PLPI01000057.1 GCA_003159495.1 candidate division FCPU426 bacterium
GGGAGACCGACACCATGGACACTTTTGTCGATTCATCATGGTATTTTATGCGCTATTGCGACCCGAAAAACACAACCCTGCCGGTGGGCATGGATGCCGCCCAAAAGTGGCTGCCGGTCGACCAGTATGTGGGCGGACCCGAGCACGCCTGCATGCACCTTATATACGCGCGGTTTTTTACCTATGTTATGAGGGACCTGGGGTTGATATCGATCAGCGAGCCCTTCAGCAGGCTGCTGACGCAGGGAATGGTGGTAAAAGACGGCTTTAAAATGTCGAAATCCAAGGGTAATACAGTCTCTCCCGATGATATGCTTGAAAAATACGGCTCGGATACGGCAAGGCTTTTTATGCTTTTTGCCGCGCCGCCGCCAATGGACCTTGAGTGGAGCGATGAAGGGGTTGAAGGGGCAAGCAGGTTTTTAAACAGGGTATGGCGCAAGATATCGCCCCTTGCCGCCGCGGTAAAAAACAGCGGCGCGGAGGTGGATTATACGGCGCTGACGCCGCAGGCTGACAAACTCGTGCGAAAGGTTCACAGGACGATAAAAAAGGTAACGAACGATATTGGAAAAGAACAGCAGTTCAATACCGCAATTGCGGCGCTTATGGAATTATTCAATGAATTTATGCCTTACGAATTTGATGTTAACAATGTCCCGGACCGCGCCCTGTTCAAGTTCACCGCCTCGACAATGGCGCTTTTAATGGCCCCTTTTACACCACATTTTTGCGAGGAACTCTGGGAAATGCTCGGTTATGAGCCTTCCATATTCAGGGCGGCATGGCCTCAATTTGATGAAAAAATGACCGCCGATGATTATATCGAGTTTGTCATACAGGTTTCCGGGAAGATAAGGGATAAAATCAGGATGCCCGTTAACTTATCCCGGCAGGAGGCCGAAAAGGCGGCCTTTGCCTCGCCGAAGGTACGTGAATGGACAGAAGGAAAAGAAATTGTTAAAATAATTTTTGTCGCTGATAAATTGCTTAATATTGTGGTAAAATAGGTCATTAAAGAAAAAATTAAAAAACGGAGGAAAACAATGAAAAGATTCATAACCATCGTCCTTGCAGTTGGTATGTTGCTTGCATTTGCATCATGCGCCAGTTATACGCCACAGGTTTCACTGCCGTCTTACATAACAAAGATAGCAATCCCGGTATTCACCAATAAAACTTCCACATACAATATAGAACAGTATCTTACGCAGAAAGTGGTGGACCAGTTCATTTCCGACGGCAAGCTTACCGTTACAGACGAACTTAACGCGGATGCCGTGTTAAAAGTTTCCATTGACCAGTACGTCAATATGGCGATAGTCCATGACGTGAACAACATACCGCAGCAGTACCTGCTGAAGATAGCCATTACAATAAGTTTCTTTGATGTGAAAAATCAGCGCGAGATATGGAATGAGAGCGACCTGTGGGAGCAGACCACGTATTACGTCGTAAACAACATGGGCATGCCCGCTGAAACCGAAGAAATAGCCCGCCAGAGGGTCCTGGACGCGCTTGCAGGCAGGATATTCAGAAGGGTAGTAAATGGCTGGTAAGGCCCTTAAAAGTATACCCGCAGTCATTATGCTGCTGCTGGCGCTTGCCGCGCCGGCGGCCGCTTCCGAGTGCCAGGGGTACTTAAGCGGGCACATAACCACGTGCACGGGGCTGATCAACAACTATCCGGCCGACACCACGAACTGGTTCTTCCGGGCCCAGCATAAGGTTGTGCAATACTGGGCATATTTTCTTTTTCCAACCGGCGGCGACAACCCGGGCAGAAAATCAAAGCAGTATCTTTTCATAAATCCGTATGAAATGTATTCGGCAAATTCAAAATACAGGGACGACAATAATTACGTCTTTGAAAACAAATGGATGTCGCCGTCGGGTAAGGTAATATGCGACAAGGTGGCCAACTGGGACAAATCCACATCCAAAGACGTGCTCCTGGTCGACGGTAAAAAGTATGTGGCCTATATTTTCGCGAATTTTACCGGCATAAAGGAAATTGAAAAGGACAACGGGCAGGAGATGGCCCTGGACGAACAGGGGCTCTACCATATTAACCTGTACATAAACGGCGAACTTGCTGCGGTAACATTTTTTGAAATGAAGGATTAGTTTTAAATTAAAAATTTAAAATTCAAAACCAAAAAGTGAAAGCGGTTTAACCGCGGTTGAGGTGTTTCTTGGGCGGAGGATTTATCAAGACGGATGAACTTTTGAGGTATTATGTGCTTGCGGGAGACGGGGAGTTTTTCCGCAATGAATTCATAAAAGAGCTCTTTGAGACCTTTTTAAAGGGCCGGGTTGACGACTCGTCCATCGAGACATTCGACATTTCCGACAAGACACAGGAGACTGACGCGGCCCAGGTAATTGAAGCGGCCAATACCGCCCCTTTTTTCTCCGAGAAAAAGTTTGTCCTGGTAAAGAACTTCACAAAATTCAAAAAGGACGAACTATCGAGGCTGTGCGAATTCCTTCCGCGCATTCCGGAATTTACAACAATGGTTCTTACAACTTCCGATGACGCAAAGGATATTCTTTCAGCGGGGATTTCTTCGAAAAACATATTAAACCTGGCAACTTCACAGGCGGCGGACATAAAAAACTGGTCCGCGGGGTACCTGAAAAATATCGGCAAGGAGATTGACCCGGAACTGCTTGAGTATATAACAGCCGAATCCGGCGCCGAACCCGCCATAGTAAAGAATGAACTTGATAAGATGATACTCATATCGGGTGATAAAAAGGAAATAACCATGGAGGATTTTTCCAGGACAAGGGGCGTCGACCGCGGATACGGCCTTGATGAATTAATCGAGGCGATTGTCTCCAGGGATGAGGTGAAATCTTTCGCGATACTCGGCAAAATACTGCCGGACACGGCGCCCGAGCAGCTCATGGGTTTTATTTTTTACAGGATAAAGTCTCTTTATATTATGCGCTTTTTTCTTTCGGCCGGCGAGTTCAAGAAGCTTTTCAGGTTTGTTTATATAAAGGACATTGAGAAGGCAAAGGCGCAGGCAAAAAGTTTTGCCAGGGCGCCTTATACGGATATTTTGTCCATAATAAACGACGCAGACAGGGCGATCAAGCATTCATCCCGGGACAGGGCGGGGGCTATCATTACTGTAATGCTTTCAAGGATTTTCCTCAGGCTTGAAAACAAATAAAAATTACAGAAATAAAAAAAGGCGCTTGAAAGCGCCTTTTTTTATTTCCGGTTTACGGCTTATTTTTTGACGGCTGTCTTTTTTGATGCCCTTGCTTTGTAACGGTTGCCTGTGTTTTTCTTTATGATACCGGCCTGAACAGCCTTATCAATAACGGAATAAACACCGGGAAGCATCTTTCCGGCTTCTTCAGGGTTCTTTGTCCTGATTTTTTTTAATATGTTGCGGACGCCGGACACAACCGATTTTCTCCTGTCCGTCCGTTTTTTGGTCTTTCTTAAATCCTTTATTGAAGCTTTTAAATTGGGCATTCCTATTAACCTCCAAAAGTTTTAAAAAAACATAATCAAATTCTAATAAAAGCACGCTGTTTTGTCAATAGTTTTTAAATGCCGGACGGTTAAAATCCAAATTGCATATTTGGCCCTTTACTGATAGAATCGTTAAAAGCCGTTTTTAAAGCTGGAAAATCATTAAAAATTGGAGAAAATATGGCATTGATAAATTTTTTAAAGAAAGAAATAGTTTCTATTGTAAGGGATAAATTCGGCCTGAAAACAGCCCTTACGCAGTTTGATGTTTCACCGGTCCCTTCGAACCAGCCCGGCCACATCGGGTCCAATATCGCCATGTACCTGGCTAAAGAGCTTAAAAAACCTCCTTATGTGATAGGCGCGGAGATCGCGGAAGCGCTAAAGCTGAAAGAATACGCGGAAGATGCGGTTGTAATCAAACCGGGTTATACAAATATTACCCTTAAAAATTCCTATCTTAAATCCGAACTGGGCAAATTATTTGATAATGACGATTATTTTAGGAATGACTTTGGCGCGGGAAAAAATGTGAATATGGAGTTTGTTTCGGCAAACCCTGTCGGGCCGCTGAATATTGTAAGCGGAAGGGCGGCGGCTTACGGCGATACGCTTGCATCAATATATTCATATTCCGGTTTCAATGTGACGCGGGAAACTTATGTCAATGATTTCGGCAGGCAGATGCATTTGTTCGCGCTGTCCCTGCTGGCAAGGTATCTACAGCTTTACGGCGATGACATAGCCATACCCGAAGAGGGGTATCAGGGGGAATATGTTACGGAAATAGCAAAAGTTATGAAAGAGGAAAAAGGCGGGGGTTTTTATACAAAAATGGGCAGGGTTACGGACCTTGAAAAATGCCCGCTTTACGGAGAAGTCAGGGAATTCGGTTTAAAGCATGTCCTGAATATGCAGAAATCAACACTTGAAAAGTTCGGGGTAAAGTTTGATACCTGGTTTTCCGAGACATCACTTCATGAAAAAGGAGAGGTGGATTCGGCTTTTAAAATAATAAATGATAAAGGGCTGTTTTACGACAAAGACGACGCGGTCTGGTTTAGGACCACTGATTACGGCGATGACAAGGACAGGGTTGTCAAAAAAAATGACGGGGAATTTACATATTTCGCAAGCGATATAGCCTACATTCAAAACAAGGTAAAGCGCGGGGCTGACCTGGTTATTAACGTACTGGGACCGGACCATCATGGCTACGTGAAAAGGCTTGAATCCATAATGCAGGGGCTGGGATATGACAGGGAGCGCATAAAAGTTATAATACTCCAGCAGGTGAACCTGCTCGAGGGCGGGGAAAAAATGAAGATGTCAAAGCGGGCGGGCAATTTTGTTTCCCTTGACGAACTGCTCGAGAGCGTCGGGAAGGACGCGGCGCGTTATTTTTTCATAATGCGCTCATACACATCGCATCTTGACTTTGACCTTGAACTGGCAAAGGAAGCCTCGGACAAGAACCCGGTTTTCTATGTCCAGTACGCATACGCCAGGCTGTGTAATATTTTTGAAAAAGCGAAAGATGCCGCAAAGCCGGAGGAATACCTTTCATTGGAATCTTTGGGCGGACTTGAAAAAGAAGAAACAGAGCTTGTCCTTTCAATTCTGACAATACCGCAGTTCATAATGGAATCCGCTGAAAGGGACTCGCCAAACTGGCTCACGCAGGCGGTTCATACGCTCGCGGGAACGTTCCATACTTTTTACGCGAAGCACAGGGTCGTCCAGGAGGACAGGCAGGCGATGCTTAAAAGGCTTTATATATTGTCGGCATTAAAAAAGACATTTGAAGTGACTTTTGAGGTGATTGGCATAACTCCAAGGCAAAAAATGTAGGATTGTTTTATAAATACAATTTCAAAATCCGATACAATGTATCACAATTGCCCAAATCATACAAAATACAATCTTTTTATCAGGTGAAAATCAGAATTAATTGGTTGATTAACAGATTAACCAAAAACGCCGTTTTGGCTATTTTTCAAATTTTGCTTTCACGTGAAACCAGCCGGTTTTAACATTCAGATTTTGACTGTAATTATTTTGTTAATAGGTGTATCTTTGACAAATCCTGAATTTGTAGTAGTATTATACATGAATATTAAAACGTTTGCATAGAATTTAAAACGTTTTCATTAAAATTGGGAAAAGAGAGGATTTTTTTTTGGCAGTCTGCAATAACGTTTAAACAGAAGTGAAATTTCAGCCGAGGGTGGCAAAGGATGATGGACGCTAAAATGGGGGTGAAGAATATGAAAAAGTTGCACCTGCTTGGACTGCTGACGGCAATGTTCATATCAATTTATTCGTTTTCATTCGCCCAGCAGCCCGCTATTCTTGCGGTTTCAATGAATCCTCCAAATCCCAGCTATGGTGATGTTGTGGTAGTAAGCGTGACAATGTGCGCAAGCATTTATAATAATACTTTTTTTGACCTTGCGGTAAGTTCGTATCCGACGCGCCAGATACCCGGGACCGGAGGGCAGGTTTTTCTTGTTTCGGGAACCAATACTAACGGAGTGGCTTACGTTGATACTCCGTTTGTTAATGTCCCGAATTCATTTGGCGCAAGCTTTCAGCCCCAGCCGCCAAACGGCACCCTTGCCAACTGCACCGACTGCGGCGGCGACGCCAACAGCGCCACGGTAAATAAAACTTATACCCTTCATATACCGCCGGCCAGTTACTTTACGACATGCAATATTTCAAAATTATATCTGCAGATAGGGGCGAGATATTCAAATATAAACTCCGGCGACTGGGTCGGGATAACAAGCACGACAGGCTGTTCCACAAGCGGGTACGCGCTAAGTTGGCCTATACCCGTGCCGCCAAAGTCTTTTAATATCTCAAAAAGATACGAGGGTGTGCTGCAAACCGCGGGGGACATGATACTTTTTTCAATTGATTACAGTTACGCGAATGGCGCCGGTTTTAAAATAAGCGACGCGATTCCAGCCGGCGGAAATTTTACCCTTATTTCTTCAGGCCCGGCGTCAATTCCCGGCGGAAGCGTGACAGGGCCGTTGCCCGGCGCGACAGCAGGTACCTTTACGTGGAATTTTCCGGATATGACAAATATCGGGGGGGCCGTACAGGGTACGGTCTGGATGCTTTTACAGATGAAAAACACACCTCCGGCAAATACGACATATACAAATACTGCCACCGGGTCAATGACGGGTCTGCCCGACCAGCCAAGTACGGTAACGTCGACCGTTGGACAGGCCGCAATTACAATTACAAAACAACAGAGCGCAAACTCTGTAATGGCCGGTTCCGACATAACTTATTACCTTTCCTACGAAGTCAACGGCGACGCACTGAGGAATTACCAGGCTTTTGACAACACCACAGCAGGAAGTTATTCAGCCACGCCGCCGCCCGGGTGGAAATTCAGCCCCAGCAACGGCGACAACGGCACATGGGTGGTCTCGGATCCGTGCGCATCCGGGGATAAGACTGTAACCGGTTCATCCTCGAACAGCGGCAATTATCCGGCACTGCTTCTCGATGACGGAAGCTCTACAAATAATTCGGACCAGTTCTGCACCGGCATAATTGTTTCGGATCTTTATATAAATCCCGGAACATTTCCCGGAGCGGACGCGCAGATAGTAATAAGGAGCAACGGGCTTGCGGGAGCCGCCGGCAGGAGCCTCGGTATTGTCGCTTCAATAGACGCGTTCCCGGCCCCGGGATATTTCTTTTACCAGGTGTGCGGAAATTCAGCCTGTACCAATCCGGCCGGCGGCATGCCTGCCGTGGGGGCGATATCGGCGGATAAATGGTACAGGGTCAGAATCCAGGTGACAGCCATTGCCGGCGGACAGAGGATACAGGCAAGGATATGGGCAAGGGGAGATCCAGAGCCCGCGGCATGGGATATAGACTACAGCGACACAACCCTGGGCACCAGCGACTGGAAATGCGACGGCACCGGGACATCCAACGATTGGAGGCCCGGTGTCAATGAACAGCCGGGTTCAACCGGCGATGTCCAGGATACATATGATAATTTTACGGTTTATCAGCCAAGGGTATTCGGCAGCGCGTATGTAAATGATCCGGTACCGGTAGGGATTAATTATGAAAGCTGCCTCGGCTGTACATCTACAAGCCCTGTTCACTGGGATATAGGCTCAATTTCAAATACCAGCGGCTCATTCACCTGGTGGGGAGCGGCGACATGCCTTGCCAATCCAATAAATAATCAGGCGTACATAAACGATTCCGCAAATTTTCCTGTATACTCGAATATAACCACACTCAACGTCCTGGGCTGCGGCTCGCCGACTTTTACGCCTACATATACCGTCACTTCCACATTTACGGCGACTCCCACTGTAACCGTGACTGATACGCCGACTTATACCCGCACCCCTTCCGACACGCCGACAAATACTCCCACATTCACATCGACCAGCACGGCCACGCCTACATTTACCGCGACGCCGACTTTTACGGACACAGATACACCGACGGATACCATGACGTTCACTCCGACTTTTACCCAGACTGACACAAAAACGGCGACGCCGACTTTTACCGATACAAAAACCGTGACCCCGACCGTGACGGAAACCGACACAATATCATCAAACACGCCGACGGACACTCCGACATATACGGCCACGCCGACAAATACGCCCACGTTCACCGACACGCCCACCTTTACAAATACATACACCGACACCGATACGCCGACATATACCGATACCGTTACATCAACCCCGACTTTCACACAGACGCCGTCGGTCACTGACACAAAAACCAATACACCGACATTTACAGACACCCCGGTGAACAGCCCCACTGATACTCCCACTTTTACCCAGACTTTTACAGCGACGCCGACATTCACCGATACGCCTACATTTACCCCGACATATACGATAACCTTCACCCCGACTGACACGCCGACTTTTACACCGACGGACACACCGACGTTTACGCGCACCGCAACACCCACATTTACCGACACGCCGACCTTTACCATGACTGATACGGCGACTTTTACGGCCACACCCACTCCGACTTTTACCGATACACCTACAATTACGCCTACGCTGCCGCCTTTCCCTTATGTTATAACGCTGGGAGTTTATAACGAGGCGGGTGAACTTGTAAAAACGATAGCAACCGATCCGACATCGACAAATTTTACAACGGTTAATTTTGACATTAATGGGGACGCGGGCTCCACGGTAATGGGCAATAATTCCGTATTTGATATTTATCTCGTGGGTGTATTCACCCCGTCAAATATGAATGCCGCTGGAACGCTTTTTACATGGGATGGGACGACCAACGCCGACCAGAAAGCCGCCCCCGGGGATTATATTATAAAGCTTCAGCAGGTTGACGACTACGGGCATGTTTCGACACTTACAAAGGATGTAAGCATTGTGAAGGATGAGAATTATATGGAACTGAAAATTTACAATTCCGCCGGAGAGACTGTCTTTTCCGAAAAACAGGGCAACACGGTCGGGCCGGCCGCGCTGAAACTAAGCGTTCCGGATGTCGCCGCGATAAAAAATAACGGTAATAATATTATCGTGGGGTACGGCCCGTTAAGCGGCGAATATTTTCAGTGGAACGGGATAAGCAACGCGGGAACGGTTGTCGAGCCCGGGGTTTATGAATTTAAGGTGACGGAGGTGCTTGATACGGGGAGCGCGCTTACGGCTTCAAAGTCGGTAAATATCATTACACAGGGAAAGAAATATTTTGATTCACTGGCGGTCTATCCGTGCCCATACGACGGTTCGAAGAACGGCATGCGGTTCAGGTGGGCGCTTTCCGGGATCACCACTGAATCGGGAACCGTTGATTTATTCATTTACAACATTACCGGGGAGCTTGTCAGGGGACTGACCGGAAAACTTGAGGACGGGCAGATAAGCTGGATGGGCGATACCAACGGCGGCGCTATGGCGTCGTCGGGAGTATATGTGGCCGTACTCCAGGGCAGGGACGATTACGGATATTCCGACAATAAAAGGATGACTATAGCGGTATTGAGAAAGTAAAACTATTAAAATAAGTTTTTGAATAAAAAAAGCCCGGCCGCAAAGGCCCAGGGCTTTTTTTATTATGGAATTAAGGTTGAAATGTTGTTATACTATCCTCTACTAATTGGTAAAAATTTATGAAACGCAAAGAGGAGCAGATGGACGATAAAAGGGCAGAAAAGCTTGAAAAAGAGATGCGTGAACTTAAGTCCGAGGTAAACTCAATAAAACAGCTCGGCGCGTATGTGCAGGAAAAATACGAGGAACTTCTTAAAAAAGAAGAGGCATATCTGGGAGAAATCAACGAATCCATCGAAAGGGAACTTACTGTCATAATCCTCGGGACGGTTAAAAAGACCATCAATAAGGAAATGGCGGCCCTGAAAATGCTGCGCAGGCATCTGCGTAACCAGGTCAGGCGGCAGGTTATAAAAAATATAGAGACTTCAATTAACCACCTGATGCCGGAAATCAAGCATATGATAAAAGAAGAAGTCAGAAAAGTATCGCTTGATATCATGAACCAGCTTAAAAGGCAGACCGGGAAACAGCTTGAAAAAGAGGTCGTGGAGCAGATAAAGGAATCGACTTCGGCTTTGATAGAGCAAAAAGAGGAGTCGGAGCGCAGGGCCATAATTGACCAGCTTACAGGCGCCTTTAACAGGAGATATTTTGAGACAAAACTCGAGGAGGAACTGAACCTGGCGAAAAGGTTCAGGAATTCCATGTGCCTGATAATGTTTGACATTGATTTTTTTAAGAAAGTCAACGACACATACGGGCACCAGGCGGGCGACGCGGTGCTGCAGGAAGTTGTTGTAGCCGCAAAGAGCTGCCTTTCTTCGGCGGATTTTCTATGCCGGTACGGAGGCGAGGAATTTACCGTGATACTTTCCGAGACAAAGATAAGCGAAGCCATTGACATAGCGGAGCGCATAAGAAAAACAGTTGAAGAGCATACTTTTTACGGCGGTGATAAAATAATAAACATTACCATCAGCCTGGGCATAGCCGAATATCCGGAGCACGCCATATTAAAGGAAGCCATAATAGCAAAAGCGGACGGGGCCCTTTACACGGCAAAAAAGTCCGGAAGAAACAATACGAAAATAGCGATTAAATAAAATAATGGTAAAAAACTTCAAATGTGTCGTCTCGTATAAGGCCGCGAATTATCACGGCTGGCAGAAACAGATTAATACCGCCACGGTACAGGGAATGATAGAATATGCGCTGAAAAAATTTTTCGGCGGAGATATTAAAATAACCGGAGCAAGCCGCACGGACGCCGGCGTCCACGCTTTCGGGCAGGTTTTTTCCTTTATGGTGGAGACCAGGCTTGAGGGCAACGGGATAAAAAGCGTTTTAAACGGCATACTTCCGGATGACATCAGAATATTTTCCTGCGATGAGGCGCCGCCGGATTTTTCCGCGCGCAGGGACGTAAAGACAAAACTTTACCGCTATCTCATTTATAACAGGCCGTTTTTAAGGCCGGTTTACTCTGGCCTTGCGTGGCACGTACGCGAGAAGCTCGACGTGGGTGCGATGAAACGGCTCCTGCCTCTTTTTAAGGGAAGGAAGGACTATTTTACTTTTTCCGCGGCTTCCGACAAGGAGGACCATTTCAGGGAAGTTAAATCCATAAGCATCAGAAAAAAAGGGCCCTGGATAACCCTTGATTTCAAGGGCAGGGGTTTTTTGTATAACATGATAAGGCGCATAACCGGCGCCATGGTTGAACACGCGAAAGGCGCCCTTTCATATACGGATATAGAGGAATTATTCGGAGTTCATGACCGCTCAAAACTGGCCTGCACAGCCCCGCCGCAGGGGCTTTATCTTGTGAAGATAATTTATGAGAAGAAAATCAAATAGAAATTTCCGGAGGTTTTTTATTGAAAACTTTTTACATAGTTGACGGCAACGGGTACGCGTACAGGTCCTTTTACGCAATGCCCCCGTTGACGGCACGCGGTATGGAAGTGCACGCGGTCCTCGGGTTTTATCACATGGTCATGAAGCTGCTCCGTGAAAAGAAGCCCGATTATCTCGCCCTGACTTTTGACCATCCAAAGCCAACATTCAGGCATAAACTTTATGCCGGATACAAGGCACAGCGCGAGAAAATGCCGGAATCATTGAGGGCGCAGATGGGTCTCATAAAAGAATTTGCCGGAACAGGCAACCTGCCGGCCTTTGAGATTGAGGGTTACGAGGCGGACGATATCATGGCGGCTGCCGCGTCGCTGGCCGGCCCGGGTTTAAAAGTGGTGATAATATCGTCCGACAAGGACATGATGCAGCTTGTTAACGATAATGTATCCATTATGAAGTTCGGAAAGAAGGGTGAAATGCTGGTCACCCCGGAGAAAATAATGGAGGATTTCGGCATCCAGCCGGCCCATGTAGCCGATGTGCTGGCCCTTATGGGGGACGCGTCGGATAATATTCCCGGGGTGGAAGGCATCGGCGAAAAATCGGCATATAAGCTGGTGCAGGAATTCGGGACAATTGAGAATCTTTATGACAATCTTGACAGGGTAAAAGCGGACAAACAGCGGGAAAAACTCAAGGCCGGAGAAAAAGAGGCCCGCCTTTCAAAAACACTCGCGGTGCTCAAGCCGGACCGGGAACTGCTGGATAACATTGAGCTGAACCTGAAAAGCTGCTCGACGTCGTTGATAGATATGGAAGCACTGAACGAACAATTTATAAGTTATAATTTCAGGTCCCTTGTTACGGACAGGGGGCTGCTTTTTAAGGATACGTCAAAAATCGGGGAGAAAAAGAAGGAAACCGCCAATAACGTGAAGGAATCCGCGGCTGACGGCCCTGCCGGACTGCATATGGCGCGCCACGCGGGTGAAAATGAAATAAAAAAAATCGGCGCGGCTGAAGAGCTTGTCATACTGCTTGACCGCGGCGATGGCGGGCTTAAGCTGGTTTCCGTCAGGGCAGGCGGCGTGAATTATTATATCCACGGCGCGGATTTTAAGGGCATGGACCTGAAGGGCAAAAAAGTCATAACCAATTCCATAAAAGAACTTTACAAATCATGCCGGTGCATGCCGCGGGAGGCTTTTGACATAATGCTTGCCGCATATCTTTTAAATCCGGACCGGGCAAAACCACATCATTCCCTTGTCTTCTCAGAGTATCTTGGGGGTTTTTACCCGTCATATGACGACGCGGCAGGCAAAGGCGCCAGGCAGGAAAACTCAAAGGACGCGGACGCGGAAAAAATAGCGGAATATTCAGGAGCAAACCTTGAAGCCGCGCAAAAAGCGGGCGGCATACTCATGGATAAACTCAAGGAAGCCGGCCTTGAAAAGGTATATACCGGCATTGAAGCCCCTCTGGCGCTGGTTCTCGCCGAAATGGAACTTACCGGCCTTAAAATCGACGCCCCTTTTCTTGATGAACTTATAAAAAAGACCGCCGCCGATGTTGCCGGGCTGGAAAAAAGGATTTACGCAGAAGCCGGAAACGAATTCAACATCAACTCCCCGAAGCAGCTGGGGGAACTGCTTTTTGAAAAGTTAAACCTTCCGAAACAGAGAAAGAACAAAACCGGATATTCCACAGACAACGAAGTATTGTTATCCCTTGAATCTTCCCATGTGATAGTCGCGGATATATTAAGGTACAGAATGTTAAACAAGCTCAAAACCGGGTTCCTGGAGTCAATAAAGGAAAAGACGACAGTAGACGGAATGCTTTACCCGGATTATAACCAGTCCGTGACCGCCACCGGAAGGCTTTCTTCATCCAACCCGAACATACAGAATATACCTTCCCGGGGCGATGAGGGTAGGGAAATAAGGAAAATATTCATACCGCTGGCGAAAAAGGAAATACTCATCAAGGCTGATTATTCACAGATAGAACTGCGCATACTTGCCCATTTTTCCGGCGATGAGAAACTGACCGAGGCTTTCATGAAGGGCGGGGATATCCACTCGCTGACGGCTTCCGAGGTATTCGCCACGCCCGTTGAATTCCTCACAAAGGCGCACAGGCGCGCGGCAAAGACGATAAATTTCGGCATTGTTTACGGAATCTCGCCGTTCGGCCTGGCAAAACAGCTCAAAGTGTCAAATAACGAGGCCAGGGGTTATATAGATTCATTTTTTGCGACTTTTAAAGGGGTGAAAAAATACCAGGAAGAACTGCTTGAAGGAGCCAGGGCCTCGGGATATGTTTCGACCATTTCAGGAAGAAAAAGGTTCATGGAGGGGATAAATTCCTCCAACAGGAATATCAGGGAATTCGCGGAGCGCGCGGCAATAAACGCCCCCATACAGGGAACGGCGGCGGATATAATCAAGCTGGCGATGATATCAATAAATGAAGAGTTCAAAAAATCGGGGTTTGGTGCTAAGATGATACTGCAGGTACATGATGAACTTGTTTTTTCCGCGGCTAAAAGGGAAGCGGAAGCGGTTAAGGATGCCGTCAGAAAAATTATGGAAAGCGCAGTTAAAATTAGAGTCCCGTTGACTGTGACCATGGGGCAGGGGGAAAACTGGTATGAGTGCGGTTAAGAAAAAAATTGTAGTTGCGGTGACCGGGGCGACCAAGGCGGGTAAAAGCGAGGCCTGCGCCTATCTTCAGAAACTGTATCCGGTTATTGACGTGGATTGCCTGGCGCATGCGCTTTATAAGAAAGGCTCCTCGCTGTACGGGATATTAAAAAGAAAATACGGCCCGGTTATTATAAAAAAAGACGGAGAGATAAACAGGCGCATACTGGGCGAGATTGTTTTCGGCGACAGGCGCGACTACTGGGATTTTAACTGCCTTATTTACCCGGCGCTGATAAAAAAACTTAAAAAAGAGATAAAAAACACAGCCGGCTCCGTGGTCATAGTGGATATGGCCATTCTCTTTGAGAGCGGTTTTTATACAAGAGCCGATAAAATAATACTCATAAGGGCATCTGCCGGTGAATGGAAAAAAAGGATAGGGGAAGCGTCCGACCGCAGGTATTTTGAGAAGATTCGCAAATTCCAGGATTTTTTCCCGTCCTCGAAAAAGATTGCATTAAGCGATTATATTGTTTATAATAATAGCACCAAAGAGGATTTATTCGGAAAAATAGACAAAATAATGGATAAAATCTTGAAAGGAGACTTATGGACCAGAAAGAACAGGAAGAGGCCATAAACAAGATTCTGGGCAAAATTAAGGCTCTGCCCACCCTTTCAATAGTTGTTGCCAAGGTTATCCAGGTTGTGTCAAACCCCCTTACCTCGGCGTCGGACCTTTCAAGGATAATAACCGTCGATCAGGCGCTCACTGCCAAGGTTTTAAGGCTCGCTAATTCCGCGTTTTACGGCTTCCCATTCAGAATAAAAAATATAACCCAGGCTGTGTCAATACTCGGGTTTGATACCATCAGGAACCTGGCTTTGACCGTATCGGTTTACAAGGTTTTTACCGGTGAAAATGATTCGGATTTTTCACATCAGGATTTCTGGAAACACTGCGTGGGCGTGGCCATATGCGCGTCGCTTCTCGCGAAAAAAATAAAATACCGTTCGCCCGAGGGGGCTTTTACCGCGGGGCTGCTCCACGATATAGGGAAAAATTTCTTTGAACAATTCATGCACAAGGAATACAGGGATGTGATGAAACTGGCTAAAGAGCGGAATATTTCGGTTTATGAGGCGGAGAACGAAATTATGCACATTGACCACGCGGTTGTCGGAAAAATGATGGCGGAAAAATGGAACCTGCCCCACGAGTTAAAAGCCGGGATAGCCGCGCACCACCACCCGGAGCAGGAAACCGAGGAAAACGTAATGGCCCATATAATTAATGTGGCCGACATTATATGCAAGAAAAAATCAATAGGATTTTCCGGGGATTACGTCATAATGCCCATATCAAAAGAGGGCAGGGAGCTCTTTTCCCTGGACGAGGCCGGCGAAGCTGAACTGATGAATTCACTTGATAAGGAACTCAAAGAGGCGGAAGCTTTTGTAAACATGCCGCAGTAAGAAAAACGCGCCGGAGGTATTATTTAATTTGAGCCAGACCGAGGAAGATATAAAGGAAATAAAAGAATTAAAGGAATACACAAACAACCTCGAAGTTATAAACGAAGGATTAAGGCAGTCTTTCGAGGAACTCACCACATTATACCGCCTGGTCGAGATAATTGCCGAGGCGAAAACCCTTGAGCGTGTTTTAAATTCACTGCTTGACCTTGTATCCGAGATAATATCCTGCCAGGGGGCAATGCTTTTTCTTGTTGATGAGAAGACCGGGGAAGTCGATATAGCCCTTAAGCGCAATATCAGCAGGAAAATCGAACAGAAAGTGAACCTCCAGAATAAGCAGAAAGTCATCGAGTGGACCCTTAAAAAAGGAAAAACAATCGCCATGCCGGATATCGAGGAGGATCCTTCCGACAGTGAAAAGGTCACCTTTGTCCTGGTGCCATTAATCGCGCATGACAAGCCGGTAGGATTAATCGACATAATAACCGATACGCCGGAAGGCGACATTACCACAAAAGATTTATCCCTGCTTACAATACTGGCGAAACAGGCCGCGCTTTCCATAGAGAATGTAAAACTTTATGAGTCGATGAAAAGGGACCAGATAAGCATCATAAGGGCCCTGTCGTCCACCGTGGACGCGAAGGACCACTTTACCCTCGGACATTCCCAGAAAGTTTCGGAATATTCCCTTAAAATTGCGGAAGCAATGGGGCTGCCGGAACGCGATGTGGAAAATATAAAATACGCGGCGCTGCTTCACGACATAGGCAAGATAGCCATACCCGACGATATTATAAAAAAGCCGACAAAGTTGACTCCGGAGGAATTTGAAAAAGTCAGGAAACATCCGGTTATCGGCGCCATGATCATAAAAGAGATCGAATCGCTGGCGCCGATGGTGCCCATAATACTCCATCATCATGAAAGATATGACGGAAAGGGGTATCCTGACGGCATTAAGGGCGACGCAATACCGCTCGGTGCGCGCATAGTACACGTAACCGACGCGTATGATACAATGGTATCGGCCCGCGCATACCGCGACATGATACCGCAGGAGCTGGCGGTTTCGGAACTGCGCAAGAACGCCGGGACACAGTTTGATCCGGCTGTTGTAGAGGCTTTTATAACCATATTAAGAAAAAACTCAGTGGGATATGATGGCCAAAACGGTGCTTGACGCTTTTTATTACAGGAAAAACAGTTCTATCAGGTTTATAGTGATAAATTCGGCAGTGCTTATTGCCCTGACGGTGCTGCTTTACAATATTTCTTACACTTCAAGGCATGCCGCGGCTATAGCCATGGGGCTTACGCTTGTGATTTACGCTTTTTTAACCATGGGAAAAATCGGCGGCGGCATATTCGGCCTTGTTTTCATGCTTGGCAGCATATTCCTTTCTTTTTCCGCTGAAGGAACTGCCAGGACCCCGTTTTATTTTATTGCGGTATTTTGCGCGGCATTTGTCTGGTATTTCAATGGATTAATAGACAACCTTGACGAGAGGGAACAGCATAACAATCTTATGGAAAACGAGATAGATTCCGACAGGATAGTCTCCGGCGACCGCCTGAAAAAACTTAACGACGCTATTTCCGCCAATGTGGGGAAAATAGAGAACTACAGGATGTTAAACAGGGTCGCGGAAGAGCTTCTATCCACGCTTGACCGTAATAAAATAGTGGGCGTAATCAACAAGTACCTGGCCGGATTGATCGGAGAAAAAGAAGTCACCCCGATGCTGCTTGTAAAAAACCGCGAGTCCGACACTTTTTCACCGGCGGTAGAGCCCAAAAAGAACGAGATTTCACAGCGGGAAACGGTAAATTTGTACAAGAAGGATCCGTTTGACGAATGGATAATAAAAAATAAATACACCCTCCTGATAAAGAACATTGACGACGATTTCAGGTTCAGGAACCTGCGCAGGGACTGGATACATTTTAAGTCCCTGATAGCAATACCGCTTTTTGAAACAAAACGCCTCATCGGCATCCTGAAGTTTTATTCGGAAAAACAGGACGTATTTGACAACGAGGATGCCCGGCTCCTGAACTATCTCGGCGACATGTGCTCTTCGGTGGTGGAGAATTCAATGCTTTACGAGAAGACGGAAACGCTTGCCACCCAGGACGGCCTTACCGGGCTCTATATCAGGCGCTATTTTATTGAAAAGATGGATGAGGAAATGAAGCGCTCGAAACAGGCAAAATCCTCTTTCTCTTACCTGATGATTGACATTGACCATTTTAAGGACTGTAACGACAATTACGGACATTTATTCGGGGACAAGGTTTTAAAATGCCTCGGGGATTTTTTAAAGGAAAATCTGAGGGATGTCGACCTTGTGGGAAGGTACGGCGGGGAGGAATTCGCAATTGTACTGCCCAGCACGAACAGCAACGGCGCGAGGTTTGTTGCCGAGAGGCTGCGCGACGGATTTTCGAAGATGATTGTGGCTGTCGATGAAAAACAGGGCATAAAGCTTACGCTGAGCCTTGGCGGGGTGGAATTCAAAGCCGGGGACAGCCTGAAGCTCATGGAAATTATAAACAGGGCGGACAAGGCCCTCTATTATTCAAAGGAAAACGGAAGGAACAAGGTGACTTTCTGGGAGGACCTGAACGATGAATAATAAGTCTGTCTTCCCGGCAATTCTTTTTGCGTCCACGGCTGTTTTTATAATAATATTAAACGTATGGCTGCGTTCGCCCCAGGATAACTATTCGGTGCTTTCCCTTTCAATAATCCTTCTTTTTTCCAGGAATAACATGAACTATGGAGCCCAGTTAATGTTTTTTGCCGCGGCGGTCCTTTTTACAGGCGTCCTTTTATTCCCGTTAAAACAGATAACTCCGCTTATAGCCTTGATTGCCGTCATACAGTATGCTTCCGTGTATCTTCTTACAATGCCGTTTTTGTCGCATATTGCCGGTATTGAGGAACGCAAAGCCGGGCTCGGGGAAAACAAGCGCCTGCTGGAAGCCGGCAAACAGGACAGCCTGGACGGGGCGATGCTCAAAGACGACCTTCTTGAAAAGCAGATAAAGGATATAAGGTCGCTTTATGACGCGGCAAAAGAGCTCGGGTCGTCGCTTAATCATGACGAAACAATGGAACTCACAACGGCTGTTTTGAAGAAAATAATACGCAATAATTTCAAGATATCCCCGGATGACATAACCTTTATGATAATTTTTAAGAAGGAATACGAGTATTACATTGCGCAGTCGTTCGGTTACGATGAGGAATCCATACGGGACAATGAGAAAACTTTTGTGAACGCGATCCTGAAATCGGTGGGGAAAAGCCAGGAATATATATACATCCAGGACACGTCAAAAATTCCGGGAGATGCCGGGCTTACCATGGAACTCAATAAGTGCGTAATTTACATCCCGTTTTATGTAAAAAACAAACTGCTTGGCGTGCTGTTTATTTCAGGCAGCAAGATTAATATGTTCGATGAAAAACAGATAGAATCAATCAGGATGCTTTCAAACCAGATAGCCATTTCCCTTGAAAAGGTCCATCTGTACGAGGAGGTCGAGAAACTTTCCGAGACCGACAGCCTGACCGGGCTTTATGTCCACAGGTATTTTCAGGACAAGCTGGAAAACGAGATAAAACGCACCCAGCGTTACGGCGGAACGCTTTCGCTTGTGCTCGGCGATATAGACCATTTCAAGGTCATTAACGACACATACGGACACCTGGCCGGGGATTATATCCTGAAAACGATAGCCGTCATACTGAAAAATCACACTTCAATAATGGATTCGGTGGCGCGTTATGGCGGCGAAGAATTTGTAATAATACTGCCGGATACGGACAAGGAAAAGGCCCATGCGAAAGCCGTCAAAATAAGAAAAGAGATAGAAAAGTACCCGTTTAAATATAAGGAAATTCAGATAAAGATAACAATGTCGATGGGCGTTGCCGCATATCCTTTGGATGCGGACGCCAGAAGAACGCTTATTGATAAGGCCGATAAGGCGCTATACAGGGCAAAGGAAGAGGGTCGCAACAGGGTAATAAGGGCGGAATGATTAATTATAAAAGGATCGGGAGATAAATGGACAGGGAAATTGAAAGAAGGCTTGTGGAAGACGCAAAACGCAGCCCCGCGGCTTTCGGAAAATTATTTGAGGAATATTACAAACCCATTCACAGGTACGCGCTCCACCGCACTGGAAATGCCGCCGCGGCGGACGATGTAACCGCCGAGACTTTCTTCAAGGCTCTCAATAAAATATCCGGATTTAAATGGGCGGGCGTGCCTTTTTCCGCGTGGCTTTACAGGATAGCGGGGAACGAAGTCATAAATTATTTCCGCAGGGGAGCCCGCGAACCTTCCGGTTTTGAATTAAATCCGGACGGCGTCACGCAGAGGGAACCGGCGTCAACACAGGATATGGAAAAGGAACTTCTCGAGGCCCAGGAAAAAATAGACAATTCCGCCGCGTATATCCGGGCAAAAGAAGCGCTTAAAACACTTCCGGAAAAGTACCGGGAAGTTCTCACACTGCGGTTCCTGGAGGATAAAAAAATAATGGAAATTTGTGAAATACTGGGCAAAAACGAGGGCACGGTAAAATCACTGATATCCAGGGGGACGGCCAGGCTGAAGGTTTATTTTGAAAAAGATGCCGGAGCGCAACCCTTACCGGGCGGCGGCGTTATAAATAATGAAAGCAATAGGAAAGGCGGATCGTGATATGGAAGAAAAAGATGTAATTAAAAAACTCGAAGAGGCGTGCCTTCCGGAGATAGATACTCCGAAGGGCAAATTATCGCTTAAAATGGCCCTGCTGGAAAAAGCAGCTCGGAAAAAACCATTCTGGGACGTCTTTATAAAAAGATATGTTCCATCCGCCGTGCTGGCTTTTGCCGTGGCGGTTATGACGGTTTATGTCGTTGATAATATGGACTCGGGCTCCAAGTTCAACAGGCAGGGCGGTATGTGGTCCACGTATTCCGACGCGCAGGAAGGCGGGGACTCGACAGTCTGGCCGCCGGCGCCGACAAAAAGCGGCAATGGATTTATCATGTCAAGCCCGGGATTCGGATACGCTAAATACGCGGTCCATGTAACGGGCAGGACCGGCAGCAAATTCGGTTTGAATTATAATTATCTCGGCTTTCTTGTAAGGTTCAGCGCCGAGACGGAATGCCCGGTATGCAAGGGCGTTGACATATCAAAATATACAGGCATCAGGTTTAAGATAAAGGGCAGCCTGCCTTCAGGAAAGCTAAGTTTTATTCTGCCTTACGAGTCGGGCGAATGTGACAGGGTAAATGTGACGTGCAAAAGCCTTACGGAATACGCGGACTATGAAAAGGATATAACTCCGCTGGTAACCGGCAACTGGGCCACGGTAACGATAGATTTCAGGAATGCGTTAAAACAGCCTTCGTGGACCCCTGCTAAAAACCTGGTTAATATTGAGAAAGTGCTTCAGAATGTGCACCTTTTCAAGTGGCAGTATGAGAACGGGAACGGGTCGCTTGCCGATATCTGGCTTGCGCAGGTGGAACTTTACTGAAAAAAGATCCGGTTTTAAGAAAAACGTAATATAAAATTTCAAGGAGGGATTTGCATGGGAAAGTTTTTAAAGGCAGCAATGGCAGTTGTTTTCATCGCTGTGTTTGCCCTGCAGGCTTTTGCGGAAGGCGAAGACATAGCGGCAAAGCACCGGGTGACCCTGTGGAACTTTGAATCGGGTACAACGGAAGGATGGCACGGAAACGGGAAGTTCGCCAAATCATGCTCGGTTTCAAAGGAACACGCATCTGAAGGGAAGTATTCCCTTAAGGTGGACCTTACCGGTTCCAAGGACTGGAACCAGGATGTCATGGTGAACGACGGCCCGTTCGACCCGGCAGTCAACAAACTTGTGGAATTGTCGTTTGACGTTTACGTGCCGGAAACTTCAATAAAGGGGCTGGAGTACCAGGAAATGTATCTCGTCTGTTCCAGCAAGTCAAACGCGTGGTACCAGCTGAAAAGCCCGCTTAACCCGGGCGAGAACAAGATAGTTTTCAAACTTGACAACACCAAGATAAACCAGGATATGTGGCACATATATCTTGTAACAAACAATAACCAGCCTTTCACGGGCCCGATATTCATCGACAACATGGTCGGTAGGATACTCGGCCAGCCGGGAACCATCGAGGGGCGCGTAACGGACAAGGATACGGGAGAAGCGGTCAAGGGGGCCAGGGTGGTAGTCGGCGACACGCTCATTGCCACCGATGACGGCGGGAACTTTAAGCTTACCGTACCCGAGGACCAGTATAAAATGGTCGTAGTTGCATACGGTTACAAGGATATGAACTCGAACGTGGTTGTTTACGCCGGCCAGGACAAGAATATTGGTAATATATCCATATTTAAAATAAAGGAGCCGGCAAAGGTAGCGGTTTCAATTGATGTGGATACCAATAAGGTCATAAGGATGATAAACAAGCACGACCTTCTGGGTCAGAATATAGCGCCGTGGCACAAACCCGACGGATACAGGGACGCAGAGGCCCTGCAGAAGATGCTTCAAATCGGAGCCACTTATTTCAGGATTCCAGGCGGAGATTACGCCAACCTGTATAACTGGAAAACCGGCGATGTTTATAAATTTGACGGGACGGTGAACTGGACCCCTGAAATGAACTATATGGGCGGAATGGTCCCTTTTTTCAAGAGGATGGACAAGCTTGACAACAATACGACAGAAGTGCTTCCGACAATAAATATCCTGACGCCGGCAAGCAAGACAATAAACCAGAGGATCGATTTTGCCATAGATTGGCTCCAGGACATGCACGATAAGGGCATCAAGTTTGAATATGTCGAGGTGGGCAACGAGCTTGACAACAAACCGGACGTTCCCGGACCCGCCAGGGCAAAGGAAGGCAAATCAGTCCTTGATTCACCGACCGATATGAAAAACACGCACTGGTGGACAAAGATTGACAATTACTGCATGGTATTCAACCAGGCGGCTTACAAGATTAAATTGTTCGCAAAAAAGAACGGTATGAACCTGAAAGTCATGGGGCCGGTGCCGATGCAGCCCATGAATCAGCAGAGGCTCGAAGGCGAGCCGTGGAAGGCCACGGGAAAATCGCCGTACTGGGTTGAGGAGTTCCTGAAGAAATCAGGGCTCTACATGGATACGATATCCATACATGAATACCCGTTCTGGGCGAATACGGACGCCAGACAGCTGCTCTCAAAACCGCAGACAACATGGCCGGTTTACATGCCGAAATTCAGGGAATGGATAAAGAAATACATAACATCAAAACAGCCCAACAAGCACGTTGACATTGCCCTTACGGAATGGAACTCCGGGGATGAAAACGTGATGACGGCACTGATCGAGAACGGGCTTTTCTGCGCCGACTACCTTGGTTCGTTCATGAAATGCGGCGGGAACCTCGCGTTCTGTTGGGACCTTTACACGCAGAAACCGGGACTCGGAGGCGGACACGGCGTCATGGACGACGAGAACGACCCGACGAATAAATATTCCCAGAGGTCGCATTTCTGGGCCTTTGATATGATCAACAACGATTTCGGGACAAAGATGGTGGAATGCTCGTCGACAAACCCGGAACTCTCGGTTTACGCCGCGATGATAGATGATTCGACTGTTTCCATCATGGCGATAAACAAGACAAAACTCTCGATTTCAAGCGCAAAGATCAATATTAACGGAAAGATAGTATCGGGGTCGGCAACGGCTTACCAGCTTTCCAACAAGGAATATGTATGGTCAAAGGAGCTCTACAGGCCGATAGTGAATTCGGGCCCGTCGAAACTCGACGTGAACCTGGACAACGGCATTTACAATTTCCCGCCGTATTCGGTTACGATACTGCAGGTAAAGATATAAGAAACAGGTTTGATATGAAAAGGGCGGCCGAAAGGCCGCTCTTTTTTTTTAGGGCTAAAACTTAAAGAAAGGAGATTGTGGGACGCATATGTAATACTTTGTGGACGAACGAGCTGGAAAGTATTATAATATTAATAGATAAAGGAGGTAAATAAACATTCAAATTCAGGGCAAAATGGATATGGGGGTACTGTCGAAAAAGGGGTCTATAATTCTATGAATTTGGCACTTTATTCGTACGGATATCAGAATCCTGTTAGAATGATAGATCCAGATGGAAATGAGGTTAACCCGGACAATCCAGATTATTGGGGAAGTCATGGTAATGAATATCATCCGGCTCCTGAAATAAAAATGCCAAACAATGACTTAGGTAATCCAAGCAATGGTGGTACGCAATTGCCGGGATATGCGGTACAATATCAAGAAGGAAATCGTGATAAATTAATAGGAGCAACTTTATCTTTGGGCGTTGATATTGCAAGCGAGTTTAGTAAAAAAATTAATAGCATTATATCAAATGTAATAACTCCAGCCTTGGATCTTCAGAGTGGGGCGTCAATGCTTGATGTTGGAAAAAATCGTTTATTAGGTATGATTCCAGGTTATAGTATTGGAAAGGATCTGATTGATATTGGAGCAAATTCTGGAAGATTTGTCCCTTATATGGGACCAACGGCCACGCCAGATACAAATTCTTACTGGAACACAGGTTCTTATGATTATCCTGCAACGGCTACGATTGGTTTTACTCCTGTAACACCAGCATTTACCGTAACACCAAATAGAAATAATATTAGATATTAAAAAACAACAGAGGAGTACTTTATGTACATATTAAAAAGAAATGCAATAAGATTTTTTTTAATATTATTTTGTTTGACTTTTTTTATTGATATATATGTAAAGGGAAACGATATAACGCCATTGATAGTTGGCAAGGCAAATAATGAAGGAATTATTTTTTTTGATGATAATAATGTTGAAGTCGCCAAATGGATAGTGCTTGATGCAAAAGGGGACTTAAAAAAAGAAGGTAGAGCAATAAATGGAAAAGTAAAAATGGTGTCTTCTGACAGAGTGACGGGTGAAGAATGTGATTGTGTTGTGCTATTTAAAGATAATTCTATAGAGGACGGCAAATATGTTGCATATTATAAGACTGGTGAAAAACAGTCTGAATTTGCTGAATTACATGGAAAACGTAATGGAACTGAACGTGAATTCTTTAAAAATGATAAAGTCAGAGGGGAATATACGGTAATAAATAATTTAGAGTTAGGACCATTTAAAGAATATAATAAAAAAGGTTATTTGGAGCACGAAGGAAGTCTTAATATTGATGGAATTAATGGAGATATGCGAGTTTATGATGAAAACGGCAAGTTGAGTCAATTATTGAAATACAAAAACGGCGCTTTGGAAGGTGTTTCAAAATGGTTTTTTGAAGACGGAAAGCTTTTTCAAGAAATGGAATATAAAAAAGGAATTTTAAATGGTGTTTTACGGCAATATGATATGAATGAAAAACTAAGTCTTTTGGGGACAAATATAGACGGAAAACAAGAAGGGCTCTGTACACAGTATTATCCCGATGAAAAAGTTAAAAGAAAATCGTTGTTTAAAGATGGACTGTTGAATGGATTTGATATTATTTATTATGATGATGGAAGTATCATGCAGACAGGAGTATATAAAAACGGATTGAAGAATGGAGTTTTTAAAAAATATAATACCTTGGGGAAAATAATTGACGAAGATATGTTTAAAGAAGACAAAGTGATAAAGTACTAGAAAAAATGGATTCGGAATTTTTTTTCGATTTTGTCAGCAAAGTGCGAAGGAGTTGTGTGCAATTTCCAGCCGTTTGCCTGATTCTTGCTCCTTTGCCCTTGCGGTACTGTCGGAAAAGGGGTATATGATTCGGAGAATTTAGGGCTTTATTCTTATGGACATCAAAATCCTGTAAGACTGGTTGATCCGGATGGAAATGCGCCTGATCCATTTGAAATTATTTGTGGTACAGTTGCAGGCGGAGTTGCAGGTGGAGTTGGAGAAATGTTTGACCATGAGAAAGGTGAAGGCATTAATTGGAAAAATGTGGGTGCTGGTGTAATTGCTGGCGGAGTTGGGGGAGCGGCTTTGGGGGCATCATGGAATCCAATGCTTGCTGGAGCAGCTCAAGGAGTAATTCTTGAGGGACTTAAAGAAAAATTTAATAATAAACCATTAAATCCTATTGAAATAGGAAAAAATGCCGGCATAGGATTTATTTTGGGTGGAATTACAAGCTTAATTCCATTTGACTCGGGTGATATATTAAGTGATATTGTTTCATCAGGAACTAAGGCAGGCTTTGTGGATATTGGTATTAAAGGATTTACGTTAGCAGGAAGCATTGGGCTAGATACTGTGGAATCAAGTATAATTGATGTAGATAAAATAACTGAATCCATGAAACAAGATGTAAATAATTTGTCGTGGGCAACATCTATAATACTTAATCAAAAAGGAAACAATGAGAATGAACAAACAAACAATAAATAGGCCAATAATAGTTAAAGCACAGATTGGATATTATATTATTTTTTTACCTATTTTATGTTTCTTTTTAATAGATGAGATTATTAGCTTATGTAAAGGCAACAGCCCAAATATACTAAATGATATTTTAGGCACGGCAATGGTGAGCTTGCCACTTATTTTAATTTTAATAGGCCTTTCGCGAGTATATTTAAAGATTGAAAATGGATATTTAAAATATCGATATATGATAGGCAAAGAAAAAAGCATAAAGATAGAAGAGGTTGAAACTTCGTATTTTGAGGTGCTCTCAAGGGCTAAAAATGGATTTGTAAGATGGGTGATAAGGTCAAAGGGAATAATGCATGATTTTTATATAAACCCAACACTATTTACACCAAAGGACCGTGCAAAAATAATGGTATATTTGCCCATGAAAGAAGTTGAGAGTACTACAGCGGTTGGAAATTCCCTTAGAAAATGGCTTTTAAATAATTCAAATTATTATTTAAAAGAAAGAAAAAAGGATAATGAAAAATGATAAGGAGGCTCTTGTGATTCGAAAAAGCACTAAACAAAGCTCGTTCCTTGACGCTGACTACATCTGCGAGCGCCTTGTCCCGCAGGACAGCTTTTATCGGAAGTTCAAGGAGCTCGTAACTCCGCTAATAAAGGACGAGCATTTTGAGCATATGTACTGCGAGGACAACGGCCGGCCGGCGATATCACCCGCTATGCTTGCCTGTGCCTGTATACTCCAGTTCTACCGTGGGCTTTTCGACAGGGAAATGGAATATGCCTGCTCATTTGATATTTGTATTAAGCATGCGCTTGGCCTTGAGATAGATGAACGGCCTTTTGACCATTCAACACTCGGAAATTTTAGACAGAGACTGCTTGAACATGGCCAAGAAACGAAAATAATTTGTTAAAGAAATGGATTTTGTAGGGGCTACATGTGGCCGACCTGAACAAAGAAAAAAGCAAGCGAAAGAAAAAAATAACGAGATGAATTGAGTGCTGGAATCCGCTTTACAATGGCTGCGGCGGACATGTGACCAGTTAAAGAGAATGAGACAAACAGCGGATGTGAAAATACACGTCTGGCGGAAAACCCTTTTTTTACCGGGGTTCTCCGACAGTACCCCCTTATCACGGCGAATAAGGCGGAATGGCTGAAAAGTATTGTTGACAAAAAAAATTCCGGTATTATAATAATGTGCATCAAGAATTAAAAGGAGACACAACACAGTGAAAGCGGTTTTAAACGGCGGAACAAGTCTTTATTGCATGGATTTTCCGAACAACCTTTTCACCATTCTCAAAAGATAAACCCCGGTTTATCTTAATATCCTTTTGTCCGGGGCCGCGGCCCAAACCCATTGACATTTACCCTGTATTTATTATAATGTGAAATCTTTTAAAAATTAACGCAGTAAAAATATTCAAAAATTAAAAGGAGAGAAACTAATGGCAAAGAAAGTTGCAAGAAAAAGCGGCATTATTTCCATTCCGGCACAGGGCATGACAACAACAATACCGGACAAGTTTTACCTCGTGGCAGGCCACTCCGAGGGCATGACGCCGCTGAACGCATTTGATAACGCCCTTATGGACGCGGGCATCGGAAATACGAACCTTGTTAAAATGTCCTCCATACTTCCGCCGAACTCAAAGATGATAAAACCGGTAAAACTTCCCCTTGGCGCGCTCGTGCCCGTGGCGTATGCCTCAAAAGTTTCTTCGCAGACGGACGAGGTTATTTCCGCAGCCGTAGCCATTGCCATACCAAAGGACAAGAAAAAGAACGGCCTTATAATGGAATATTCCGCGGCGGGCCACAAGGAAGAGGTCGAACGCATTGTGCGCCATATGGCAGCCGAGGGATTCAAGACAAGGGGATATGAATTAAAAGAAGTTGTTTCCATAAGCGCGCAGCACAAGGTCAGTAAAATCGGCGCCTCGTACGCCGCCGTAGTACTGTGGTGGTAAAATAAATGGCAAAAATGACCGGTAAATGGTGCACGGAAACTTATAAAGACACCGCGCTGTCGTTTAAGATAAAGAAAAAATTATACTCAAAACGGTCGAAATTCCAGCTCGTCGAGGTTTTCGAGACTGAAAAACACGGCAACCTGATGGCCTTAGACGGCTGTTACATGGTCACCACCAGGGAAGAATTCGTTTACCACGACATGCTCGCGCATGTGCCTTTATTTGCCCACCCGGACCCGAAAAAAGTGCTTGTAATAGGCGGCGGTGACGGGGGGACTGTCAGGGAAGTCATGCGGCACAAAGGCGTCGAATCCATAGATTTTGTTGAGATAGACGGAGACGTTTACACCGTTTCAAAAAAATATTTTCCGGAACTGGTAAAGGGGCTTGAAGGCGACAAAAGGGTCCACTTTAAATTCGGCGACGGCATCAAATTTGTGAAAGATTCGAAGGACATTTATGATGTCATCCTTATAGACGGCACCGACCCTTCGGACATAGCTGGAGGGCTTTTTGGCACGGAATTTTTTAATGATGTAAAAGCCGCGCTGAAAAAGGACGGCATAATGTCCATGCAGTCCGAGGACCCGTGGTTTGACCTTCCGATAATAAAGGACGTCCAGGCAAGGCTGAAAAAAACATTCGCGTACTCAGGGCTTTACCTGGCATTTATTCCCATGTATCCATCGGGAATGTGGAGTTTTTCATGCGCGTCAAAAAAATATGATATAAGCGTAATCAGGAACAAAAAATCAAAAATAACGGGGTTTAAATACTATACGCCGGAGCTGCATTCGGCGGCCTTTAAGCTTCCGCAATTTGTAAAGGATGGAATAAAATAGATGAATTTCCTAAAAAACTCGCACTTTGTGGCATGTGACAATTCATTCAAGGACTCAAAAACAGTAATTGCCGGGCTTCCTTATGACGGCACATCGTCTTTCAGGCCCGGGTCCAGGTTTGCCCCGGAATCCATAAGGAATTATTCCTACGCCATTGAGACATTCTCTCATGAACAGGAAAAAGACCTTATGGAATACAAGTTCGGCGACCTGGGGAACCTTGAACTTCCGCTCGGCAGCAGCGAGGCGGTATTGACGGAGGTAGAAAATCTCTGCTCGTGGATACTGGAAAACAATAAAAAAGCCGTATATCTGGGCGGGGAGCACCTGCTCACATACCCGATAATTAAACAGTACTATAAAAAATATAAGGATATTAAGGTAATTTATTTCGACGCGCACGCGGATTTCAGGGAAGAGTTTACAGGAAGCAGGCTGTCCCACGCCTGCGCGGCCAAGCTTACAACCGAAGTCATAGGTGATGACAACCTTTTTATGTTCGGAATCCGTTCCTTTGAAAAAAACGAGTGGCTTGATATGAAGAAACGCAACATTTATGTCGACCATAAGGTGGAACATTTTAACGAGGTTGTTGAAAAAATAAAAGGTTACCCCGTATATATGTCCCTTGATATGGATGTATTTGACCCGGCATGCCTTCCCGCACTCGGGACGCCCGAAGCCGGCGGTATGTTTTACAGGGATTTTATAAACCTGCTGCCCGGGCTGTCAAAATTAAACATCGTCGGGGTTGATGTGCTTGAAATATCGCCTGAATATGACTCGCAGGGGAATTCATCGATTTTTGCCGCAAAGGTAGTAAGGGAATTACTTCTAAATACCGCGGAAAAATGAAAAAAAAAGAGGCGCTATATTTTTTGCTTTTTGCCGCCTTTACAATAATTTCTTTTTACCCCGTATTTTTTTCTAACAGGGTCACAATGTGGCTGGACATGACATTTTATTTCCTGCCGTTTAGGGATTTGACCTCGCACCTTATAAGGGCGGGTATAATGCCGTTCTGGAACCCCTATATTTACGGCGGCAACCCGCTGATGGCGAACATGCAGAGCGCGGTATTTTATCCGCTTAACATTTTCTTCCACCTTTTTTCTTTCCATACGGGGCTGATGTTCTATATATTCCTTACATATTTTATAATGGCGTGTTTTATGTACAAATTCCTGGAGATATGCGGCATATCGCAGGAGGGGGCGTTTGCCGGCGCGTCGATATTTGCCTTCGGATTTTACGCGGTAATAAAGGCCCCTGAAATGGCCGAACTGAGCACGCTCGCGTGGATGCCCGCGGCCCTCTATTTTACCGCAAGGTACGCGGTGGAAAAGAAGATTCATAATATGGCGCTGATTGTTTTTGCGCTGTCGCTTTCGCTTCTCGGCGGCCATCCGCAGTTTTTCATTTACTGCTGGCTGGTATTCGCGCTTTATTATTTTTACATGTTCCTTGTGAAAAAAAGGGAAAAACCGCTTGCCGTATTGCGTGATTTTGCTCTGATACACCTGGCCTTTGCGGCCGTGACGGCAATACAGTGGGTTCCGACACTCAGGTTCCTTTTGAATTCAAAGCGTTTCGCGCTTGGATTCGACCTCGCACAGCTGATAGGCAGCTATATGAATTATACCCAGCTTGTGACATTTTTCTGCCCTGTTTTTGGAATGCTGCTGCCGGCGACGGATAATTTCATGAACTGGGCAGGTAAGATAGATATAGGCGCAGCCGGATTGCTTTTGCTGCCGCTTGGGGTTTTTGCGCTTAAAGACAGGCGCCTTAAAACACTCCTGCTGTCGGTATTCGCGGTTGTGCTATTCATGGCGTATCTCGGCCAGATGCCTTTTTTCATACCGCTCTACGAACATTTCAGGTTTATAGGGGTATTCCGTTATCCGTCAAGGATAATTGTGGCGGTTTATTTTATAATGTGTTATTTCATCGCGTATGGATTTGACGCGCTTTTTTTGCCCGATCAGGGAAAGCGTAAAAAATACGCCCTGTTTGCCGCGGCTGTCTTCGCGTGTTTTTCCGCGGTCTATTTTGCGGTATTATATAATGAAAAGTCGATAATACGCGCGGGAATGGATATTTTCGGGGATAAGAGAAACTTTCAGGATGTTTTCGACAAAGTGGAACAATACGGATATATCATTAATGATTATTTTATATTCATCCTGCTGTGCGGGGCTTCGGCGGCGGTTTTTGCGCTGGCCGCGCTGGAGCGGTTCAGGGGAACGGCGGCAAAATATTCGGCTTTGGTTCTGGTTGTAATCAGCGTCCTTGTTTTTAATAAAATGGGGTACAAATCGTTCGGTGATTACGGGTGGAACCGGATGGATACAAGCCAGATGAAAATCCTTGAAAAAAACGCGGTTGACGGTTACACACGGGTGCTTGCCCCCAACATCATAAACCCGTTCGACTTTGTCCCGGAAATCGACGATTTAAAACAATGGGCATATTACGCCGCGGATTCACTGGCGCCAAACACGGTGCTTTCACATGATATATATAATTCGGACGGATTTGACTCGCTTTTTCTGGGCAGTTATCACAGGCTGACGTCCGGGCTCATGGTGACAAAGGCGCCGTGGCGCCGCAAAACTTTCGCCTTATTATCGGCAAAATACATCGCCAGCGGTTCCGTAATAAAGGATACATCGTTAAAACAGGCCGGCAGGGGCTACAGCATTTTATATGAAACGGGCAATTATTTTAACCGCCTGTTTTTTCTTCCGGGGAGCGTCAATACGGCTTTGCTCGGCGATGATAATGGTATAAAGCTTATGCTTGAAGATGGTTTTGACCCGGGCAGGACCCTGATACTTGATAAAAACACAGGGTTTGTAAAGGATAAATACCCGGCGCCTGCCGACGTAAAAACATCGGTTAATATAAAACCATGTGTTAATACAAATGAAATCAACGCAAACGTGGAAAATGGCAGGGCAGGCTGGCTGGTTTGCACGGATAATTATTATCCGGGCTGGAAGGTTTTCGTGGACAACGCGGAAAAACCGCTGGTAAAGGCATATACCACATTTAAGGCGGTTTTTCTGGAGGCCGGCAGCCACAATGTTTCGTTCAGGTATTATCCGCCGGAATTCACCGCCGCGGCATCAACTTCATTCGCGGCGCTTTTGCTTGCGGCATTTTTTGCCGTATTGGCATTAAAGCCTTCCATAGGTGTAAAACCATGAAAAAAAGCCGGCTGGTTATTATTGCATTCTTTTTCCTGTGCGCAGTGCTTTATCTTGAAAACATGGCGCCGTCTTTTAATTCGGACGACAGCCCCGAGACCACGCTGGCTTACTGCACGTTGGGCATCCAGCATCCGCCGGGATACCCGCTGGCGTCATTAATAGGAAAAATATTCACCCTTATCCCGCTTGGAGGCGTTTCCTTCAGGGCAAACATTGCGGCAGCAGCGCTTAACATTTTGGCCGCGTTTGTCCTTTACCTTCTCGCGGCGCTGGTATTCGGGAAGGCCATAAAAAAGCGCGATGACGGCCTTATCCAGGCGGCGGCGCTCGCCGCGGCGGCAATCTTTGTTTTTTCATCCTCGGCCTGGCTCCAGGGGTCAATCGCCAAAGGGTCAATATATTCCCTGAACAGCCTTCTGCTGTGTGCAGGGCTTTATTCGCTTTTTAAAATAGGCGAGTCGGCGAAGTATTTTTATCTTTTTGCGCTGTTGTACGGCCTTTCCATGTGCAACCACTGGGCCAGCATGATAGTGATTGCCCCGGCGGTTATTTATTATATTGTAATGAAAAGAAAAACACTCAAGCCGGGAAATTATTGGCCTGCGGCTCTGTTCTTCATGCTCGGTTTGTCGGCTTATCTTTATGTCCCGTTAAGGAACGCGTCGAATCCGGTTTATGCCTGGGGCGATGTCAGGTCATTTAAGGATTTTTTATGGCTGGTTTCAAGGGCGCAGTATTCGGGGGCCGAGGTAAGGCACAATTTTGCGGATACCGCGGCTTTGCTTAAATTTTATCTTAAAAATCTTTTTACATTTGAATACCCGTGGTTTATAGCGGCGGTTGTAATCCCGGGCGCCGCGGCGCTGGCATATTTTCTCCCGGCGGAGGGCGGCGCGCTTTTAATGGCATTCATTATGCTGGTTTTCGGCGTGGCATCTTTCGCGACTCCGCCGCCGGATACACAGTGGATAACGAAACCATACCTTGTTTCCGCGAATGTTTTTGCCGGCATTTCAGGGGCCTTTATAATCTTTTATTTTATAAACTATATAAAAAGAAAAAACACAAGGACCGTGGTTTCTTTCGGCGTGTTAACGCTGATGGTGTGTTCGCTTGTTTTTACAGGCAGGCCGGATTACTCGGAATATTTTATCGGCTATGATTACGCCAATAACCTTGTAAAGTCCCTTACGCCCGGATGTGTTTATTTTGCCGAGGGTGATATGAACGTCGGGGCCGCGTTATATAAGACCCTGATAGACAGGGAAAATTTTGCCCCTGTCATACCGGTGGTTTCGCTATACCCGTGGTATGAACGCCGGCTTGCAAGGAACTACGGCAGGATAATAAACGTACCGCCGCCCGAAAGTAATACAAAGGCCTATATTTCCGATATGATGACATGGAACAGCGGCAGGGATTTTTTCTATTCAAACGTATTTACAAAAGATATGGTAAATCCCGCGGAGTTTGTGCCGGACGGCATTGTTTACGGCATAAACACGGGAAGCGGGAAGCCTGTGATATCAGATTATTACCTGAAGCTTTACTCGTGGCGGGGCATTATAGGGGACAGGATAAGATATGATGAATTCACCCGCAGGCTGGTGGTGGAAAATTATGCCATGGCTTTTTTCAACCTGGGAGATGTGTTAAGGTCGGCCGGAAATAACAGGCTGTCGGCGCTGTTTTATGAAAAGGGGCTGTTTTTCTATAAAAATCACGGCGCTTATATAAACGCGGGGCTTGCATATTACATGTCGGGAAATCTGGACAAGGCCCTTTATATGTGGCAAAAAGCCATGGATGACGGGCCCGACGACCCGTCGGTTTACTGTAATATGGCTTTTGTTTACGCCGCAAGAAAAGATTACCCCCTTGCCGGTGAATTTATAAAAAAGGCGCTGTCGCTCGACCCGGGAAACAGCACGGCCATCGGATTAAGTGAAGCCATAAAAAAAATGGAACGGCCGAAATAATCATTTAGATACTGTAGAAAAAACCGTTGCACGTTTGATCCAGGGTATATGACATTTTTCTTGGATTGTCGNNGGCGCAAGGCCAATAAAAATGTCATATACCCGGGATCGAGCAACGTTGGCGGGGTTTTTCGACAGTATTATTTAAATCATTAAATCATTCCAAAAAGCAGTTGAACACACCGGTAAAAAGGTCTATAATACAATGTAATTTATGGAAAAAACTGTCATTGTAAAGGTGCCTCAAAATCAGGATGAAGCAGCTATAGCATCCGATATAGATGAAATGAAAGGGCTGATTGCCACGGCCGGCGGGGAAGTTGTGGATTGTGTAATTCAGTCCAGGAACGATATTTCCCCGGCATATTACATTGGCAGGGGCAAGGCGGCCGAAATAGCGGAAAAATACGGCGGCGATGTGACGCTGCTGGTATTTGACGCGGAGTTAAAACCCGGGCAGGTAAAAAATCTTGAGGACATGACCGGTATGCGTGTTATTGACAGGACGCAGTTAATACTTGATATATTCGCGGCAAGGGCCCGCACTGCGGAGGGAAAACTTCAGGTGGAATATGCACAGCTTAATTACCTTCTGCCGAGGCTTTCCGGAAGCGGGGCCAATTTTATGCAGCAGACGGGCGGGATAGGCGCCAGGGGGCCGGGAGAAACGAAACTCGAGGTTGACAGGCGCCGCGTAAGGTACAGGATACAGAGGATAAAGCAGGAACTAGAATCGGTAAGGGACGTGCGTTCACGCCAGCGCCAAAGGCGTAAAACGATACCGGTGCCACAGGTGGCGATAGTCGGGTATACGAACGCGGGAAAGACCATGCTTTTGAATTACCTGACAAAAGCGGGAATGCTTTCCGAGGACAGGCTTTTTGCGACCCTTGACCCGAAGATAAAGCGGTACGTCCTGCCTTCCGGCTACAGGATATTATTTTCCGACACGGTCGGTTTTATAAAGGACCTTCCGACACATCTGGTGGCGGCGTTCAGGGCCACCCTTGAAGAAGTCGGGGAAGCTGATATTGTCCTTCACCTGATTGACATCGGAACCGACGGGTGGGAAAGCCGCCGCGATACAGTGAATTCAATATTAAAGGATATCGGGGCGTATGAGGAAAGCAGGATACTGGAGGTATTCAACAAATCCGACCTTATAAGCCCGGGGCGCAGGAGCATACTGGAACGCGGCGGTAAATTGCTTGTTTCTGCCGCTACAGGCGAAGGAATACCCGCTTTTTTAACGGAGCTTGACAGGATGGTTTCCCTTGGTTTTACCGCAAAACGGGTCAAAATAAAACACGGCCAGGAACAGTATGCCGGGGTTTTTTATGAGGAAGGCATAGTAGACAAAATAGATTATAAGGCCGGCGCGGCGTACTATTCGGTGCGTGCCATGCCGAAAACATTCGAGCGTTTTGAAAAATTATTAAAACAGGAGAAACAAAATGGGTGAAATAATAAGAGTCGGTGTAATAGGAGTGGGGAGCCTTGGCCAGCACCACGCCAGGAACTATTCCGCCATAGAAGGCGTAAAACTGGCCTGTGTTGCCGATGTTTCCGAAAAAGGCAGGGAAATCGCGGACAAATACGGCGCGGAATTCATGACGGATTACAGGAAAATGATTGATAAAGTCGACGCGGTATCAATAGTGGTGCCGACAACCATGCATTATAAGGTGGCGAAATTCTTTCTTGAGAACGAAAAACACGTACTGCTGGAAAAACCCATGACCGCCACCGTGAAGGAGGCCGAGAGCCTCATTGCGATAGCGCACAAAAAGAAAAAAAGGATAGTTTTTCAGGTGGGGCATATCGAGCGCTTTAACATGGCCATAAAAAAATTGCAGGAATCAAAGCATATTCCCATTCTTATCGAGGCGTCGCGCATGGGGCCGTTTACGGCTCGTTCCCTTGACGTTTCGGTCATACTTGACCTGATGATACATGATATAGATATAATACTCCAGCTGGTGAAATCAAAGGTAAAAAGAATAGACGCCATCGGGGTGCCTGTGCTCACCGAATCCATTGATATGGCCAACGCCAGGATTGAATTCCAGAACGGCACAGTCGCGAATGTGACGGCATCCAGGGTTTCGCCAAAAAAGCTCAGGAAGATCAGGGTGTTCGAAAACAACCTTTATATGTCCCTTGATTACATGAGGCAGTCGATAAAAATTTACAGGGTTAAAGACGGGCTTCCCGAGGACAGGAAGGTTTCCTGGAACGACATGATGGAGACTGAGTCGTTCCCGCTTGTAAAACGCGAGCCGCTCGCGACGGAACTGCGCTCCTTTATAGACGCCATAAACGGCAGAAACAAGACGGTGGTGACGGCGCAGCAGGCGCTCGAAGCGCTTAAAATAACCCTCGAAATAGAAAAACAGGTCCAGAACAAGTTCAGGAAGATAAAAGGGACGCTTATTTGAAAAAATATCTGAAAAAAATCCTGATATCCGCGGGCGAAGCAAGCGGGGATTTTTACGGCGCCGAACTCGCAAAGGAAATTTACAGGCAAAAAAAAGGCGCGGTAAAAATAATCGGCTTTGGCGGGCCCAAAATGGCATACGCCGGTGTTGACATGAAGCTCGACCTGGTTGCGCACGCAGTCATGGGATTTTCCGAGGTTCTGTCAAAAATTTTTGATTTTATGCGCATATTCCGGGACGTGAAAAAAATCATAAGGGCGGAAAAGCCGGACTGCCTAATCGTCATAGATTACCCGGGGTTCCACCTCAGGCTCATAAAAGAGGCCAGGCGGCTCGGTGTGAAAAAAATAATATATTATATAACCCCGCAGGTCTGGGTCTGGAAATACAACAGGATTTATACCCTTAAAAAATACGCGGATTACTGCGTGACCGCCCTGCCTTTTGAAAAACCCATCCTTGAAAAAGCGGGCATAAGCGCCGGATATTTCGGCCATCCCGTATCACCGTACCTGAAAAGGGCCTCCGTAAAAAAGGGCCCCGTTACGGTGGGAATATTTCCGGGCAGCCGGGAAAATGAGATAAAATCATTTTTTGAGATCATACTGAAATCATGCGCGCTGATAAAAATGAATATTAAAAATGTCAGCTTCAATCTTTTCAGGTCTGACACCATCGGCGCGGCTGTGCTGGCTCCTTACCTTGAAAAATACTCCGGCTTAAAAATAAAGGTGCTGAAAGGATGGGACCTCGGCTCTCGCGCCCGCCTTTCGGCGGCAATAGCCAAATCAGGCACAACAACGCTGGAACTGGCGCTGATGGGCGTGCCGCAGGCGGTTGTGTACAGGATATCTCCGGTTTCCTATGCAATCATGAAGACGTTGTCAAAAGGCAGATTTGTCTCGCTTCCCAATATTATTTCGGGGAAAGAGATAGTCAAGGAGTTTATCCAGAATGATTTTAAGCCTGAAAGAGTTTCCGCCGAGATACTCAGGATAATCAGGGATAAAAGATATGCCGGTGCGATTAGAAAAGGGTATGGCTCGTTAAAACTCGGCAACGGCGCAAAAAATGTGACAGCCAGGATAGCCGCGGCCGTTATAAAACGGGGCGGAATATGATAATAGCTTATGACATTATATTTACACTGCTTTTGCTGGCGGCATCGCCCCTGCTGGCTGTCATACTCCTTTTTAACAGGAAGTGGTCGGAGGGGATATTTGAGAGGTTCAGCACTAAGTTCAGGGGTGTAACCGGGGGCCTTGACTCCAATAAAGTGGTATGGTTCCACGCGGCTTCAGCAGGGGAGGTTCAGGCACTCGTACCTGTCATAAAGGAATTCAAGTCCATGAACAGCCGGGCGGAGCTTGTTGTGACAACGACAAGCCTTAACGGAAGAAAAAAGATAGAAAAAGAGCTCGGCGGCGTCATATCCGGTGCCGCGCTCATGCCCGTGGATATATCCATCATCATGAATCCTTTCATTGATTCAATATCACCCGAGGCTCTTGTGGTGGTGGAAACAGAACTGTGGCCCAACATGCTTTCATACGCCTCAAAGTCGGGCGCCGCGATAATATTAATCAACGGCCGGATATCGGCGAAAAGCTTCAGGTTCTATTACGCCATGAGGTTCTTTTTTAAAAAGGTTCTTTCTTTTTTTACCGTGATGATGGTGCAGAGCGAAAAAATGGTAAAAAGGCTGTCGCGGCTCGGTGTGGAAAAAACCAGGCTGATAATAATGAACAACACAAAATATTCATTCGAGGCCAATCCGTCGTCCCTTGACGCGCTTAAGGGTATGGATAAAAAGGGAAAGAAGGTCGTCGTCGCCGGGAGCATCCGCGAAGGCGAGGAAGAGCTTGTTATCGACGGATTCATAAGCGCGGGAAACAGAAAAAAACTCCTTATTTTTGCCCCGCGCCACATGAAGAGTGTGCGTCACATCGGGGAACTGCTTTCGTCAAAGGGGCTTAAGTTCTGCCTCTGGAGCGCTTTAAAGGAAAAAAGCGCAATTGCCGGGTATGACGCTGTTATAGTAGATACAATAGGCGAACTTTCGGCTATTTATAATATCGGCGACGCGGCCATAATAGGCGGCGGTTTCAAGGAATACGGCGGGCACAATCCCATGGAAGCGGCGGTGGCCGGGCTGCCTTTTATAATGGGCAGGCATATGTTTAATTTTGAGGACACGGCGGAAAAGTTCCTTAAAGAGGGCGGGGCCTTTCAGGCTTCCACACCGCTTGAGATAGGCGCGAAGCTTGCGGAACTCTTTGATAACGAGGGGATGCGTTCCTATACAGGCGAGAAAAACAGGAATATTATTGAAAAATTCAGGGGTTCCGCGGCCACAACGGCAATGCTTATAAACGAAATACTTATCGACCGGGCAAAAGGCGGCTCCGTAGAACGCTGAAAAAGGAGTATTTATGTTCGAAGCTTTATGGTTCAAAAGCGTATCAAAAAAGAAAAGGTCGGCGGGCGAAGCCATTTTTTTTATATTGCTGGTATTTATTTCCATGTTTTACTCGGCGGGGCTTTTGTTAAGGAAATTATTTTATCTTACAGGAATAAAGAAACGCGCGCGGTTCAACGCGAAGGTTATTTGCGCGGGCAATATGACGGTGGGCGGAACGGGAAAAACACCTTTTATCGAGGAAATGGCCAGAAGGCTCTTAAGGGAAGAAAAAAGCGTCCTGATAGTATGCAAGGGCTACCGCCGTGAAAAGAAGAACGCGTTTGATATCGTTTCCGACGGAACCCGGATACTTTTAAAACAGCGGTACGCAGGCGACGAGGCATATATGCTGGCGCGGGCCGTCACAAAAGCGAAAGTTATAGTCGCCGATGATAAGTTAAGGGGCATTAGAGAGGGGATAGAAATTTTCAGGCCGGATTACGTTTTGCTGGACGACGGGTTTCAGAAACGCGGCGATATGGCCGATACTAACCATGTGGTCCTGGTTGACGCGATAAACCCGGCGGGCTTTAACAGGCTGTTTCCGGCGGGAATGTTGAGGGAGCCGTTTTCGGAGATAAAGCACGCCGATGCCGTGCTTTTGACAAACGTAAACCTTGTGGCGCCGGAAAAGACGGAAAAAATAAAGGAAGCTATTCTGCGTTTTAACAAGAATCTCAAAATATTCGAGAGCGAACACCAGCCGAAGCTGGTATACAATGTTTCAACCGGAGAGAAGTTCGAACCGGGTTTTTTAAACGAGAAAAAAGCAATTGTTTTCTCCAGCATAGGCAGCCCGGCCGGATTTGAGCGTACATTAAAAAATCTCGGGCTGCATATACTTGTGGGCTTAAGGTTCAAGGACCACCACAGGCTTTCCAAAAACGAGATGGAGGCCGTTATGCGTCTTTATGATTCCACAAAGGCACAGCTTATAGTCACCACTGAAAAGGATGAAGTGAAGATATCAAAGAAACATATAACGGAGAACAGGATATATGCGCTTAAAATCGGGATGCTTATAAAGAACGTCAAGGAACTTGAAAAAAGAATCAGGGTAACCCAGTGAAAATACTTATTATAAGATTTTCGTCGGCCGGGGATATACTTCTTGCGGGCCGCATCGTGGCCGCGCTTAAGGCATCCGGACATAAGGTATATTTTCTGTCCAAGGAAAAATTCAGGGAGGCGGCGGAAGCCCTGGCTCCGGACAATGTAATGGCCGTGGATTTTAATAAAAAAGGGGCCTTAAAAAAAATTTCCAGTGCGGTAAAAAACGAGAATTTTGATGCCGTGATTGATTTGCAGGGCAATTACCGCTCATTTATTATTAAAAGCGGCTGCGGTGCGCCAAGGGGCCGGACGGCGCGAAAAAATCCAATCAAACGCAGACTTATGGTGTTTTTTAAATGGTTTTTGTCGGGTGCGCATTTTTCTACGGTGTCGGAAAATTATATGGAGGCCGCCGGCGAATTCATAAAACCGGGGCTGAAAACACGCAGGCTGCCCGGGAAAAAAAAGGCGGCCGCTGAAATTGTGCTTCATGCCGGGGCTAAATGGGCGAATAAACGGTGGCCCTATTTCATGGAACTCGCCGACAGGCTCAGGCTTTTAAAAGGGGTGCACGTGACCATAACCGGTTTAAAAGATGAGGTTGTAAATTCTCCCGGACTATTATATTATAAAAAAAAGGGCGTTGATAATCTGATAGGAAAGACCGATTTTCCGGGGCTGCTGAAAGTAATAGGCAGGGCGGATGTTTTTGCCGGCAATGATACAGTGGCGGCCCATGCCGCCTCACTTTCTGGCGTAAAAAGCGTTATTTTTATGGGGCCTACGGTTCAGCAGTTCGGATTTGTGACGGATAAGGATTTTAAGGTTATTGAAAACAACACGCTGTTGTGCAGGCCGTGCCATTTACACGGCGGCAACATGTGCCCCCTGGGGACTTTTGAATGCATGAAAAGCCTTGACCCGGGGACGGCCGCGGAAGAAATTATAAAATTATCCCGCAGAGGTAAATGATGGACCAGATTTTTGACCCGGCTAAAGCCAGGGAAAAGAAAAAAATAGTGAACGCAAAGCAGATAAACCTGAGGGATTTTTCTGATATTCTTGTCATTGTTCCTGAAAGCGTTGAGGATTTTATCCTGTGCGCCCCTGCCATCACCGCGCTTAAGGAGGCGATGCCGCCGGAGGGGAAAATAACCGCCGTCGTTAACAGCGAATGTATGGGGTTCGTAAGGGGGCTTAAATCCATTGACCGGGCAATTTGCCTTGACAGGGCTAATCCTGTCACGGCCATAAAAACATCTTTCAGCCTTATGAGGACCAATTTCCAGCTTGTTATTAATTTCAATCCGCATCTTTTCCCGGCGGTGCTTGCCGCGGTTTTTACCAAAGCCAGGGCAAAGATAGCCTTCGCCGACGGCAAAGAGAAGTCGTTTTACAACTCGCTTCACAACCTTCTGCTTCATTCACTTGATCAAAAGCAGCACAAAATAATCAAATACCTGAATCTGACAAGGTTTGTGGGGGCAAATACCTATGATTTTACGCCGAAACTGAGCATACCGGACGAGGACAGGGATTACGCGAAAAAGTTCCTTGAAAAAAATAATATTTCCGCAACGGACAACCTTGTCGGCATTCACCCCGCGTCGCATGATAAAAAAAAGCGCTGGGCCATGTCGAAATTCCAGCAGTTGACCTCCAATCTTATAGACAAATACAACTGCAAGGTGCTGGTATTTTCCAACAGGGGCGAACATGACCGTGTCAATGAATATATGGTGGTGACAAAGAAAAAAGCCATTCAGGTTGACACGCATGATTATCTTAAAATGGCGGCTATTTCGAGGTTCCTTTGCTGTTTCGTGACAAACGAGTCGGACCTCATGCATATTTTTGCGCCATTTACAAATATAGTGGCAATATGGGGGCCGACCGATCCGGAGGAGAACAAACCCTCCGGGCCAAACAACGAGATACTGCTGCCGTCGGACGGAAACGCCGACTCGGTCCCGGTATCGCGCGTCACGGAAGCTGTAAAAGCCTATATTTCAAGCGGAAACTGAGATGAAGATTTCCGCGACCGTTGTAACCCGCAATGAAAGTTTAAATATTGAAAGGTGCCTTAAAAGCCTCTCTTTTTGCGCCGAAATCATTGTTGTGGACTCTCACAGCTCCGATAATACGGTTGCGCTCGCGAAGAAATACACAAAAAAAATATTTTCCGCTGAATTTACCGGATTTTCAGACGTCAAAAACCTCGCTATAGAAAAGGCGCGCGGCCCGTGGATATTATCGGTTGACGCCGATGAGGAAATTTCTCCGGCCCTCAGGGAAAAAATTCTGGATGTTGCAAGGTCAAAAAACTCGCTGAACGGATATTTCATCAAACGCAGCGATTTTTTTCTGGGCAGGCTGATACGCCGCTGCGGCTGGGACAGGGATTATCAGCTCAGGCTTTTTAAAAAATCCAGGGGGGCTTTTGACGGAAAAACTGTTCATGAGTCCGTGGCCATTGACGGCTCGGCCGGCAGGATAGAAGAGCCGATACTTCATTACTCATATCCCGACAGCAGGACCTACTTTGAAAAGATGAACCGTTACACATCACTGCAGGCGGCTGAAAAAAGGGTGTTGTTTCCGCTGGCCGGGATGTGCTTCGCGCCGATTTTCAAGTTTCTTAAAATGTACTTTATAAAAGCCGGGTTCCTTGACGGAAGACAGGGATTTATACTGAGTGTTTACAGCGGATTTTCCGAGTTCGTAAAATTCGCCAAAATGGCGTTTATAAAAAGGGAAAATAAATCCGGCGGGAAACTGCTGATAAAAGCGCCGAACTGGATAGGCGACGCGGTGATGATGACGGCTTATTTAAAGGAATTAAACAGGGTTTATCCGGAGATTTACGCCGTATCAGCGGGCAGCGGGGTAAGTGAAATACTCTCCGGGAATCCGCACATCAAACGCGTCATCCAGTACGACCGCAGGTCCATTATTTCGACCATCAGGGCCGCGCTGGAAATAAGAAGGGAAAAAATAACGACGGGGGTATCCCTTTCGCCTTCACTCTCGTCATACCTTCTCCTGCTGGCATCCGGGATTAAAATAAGGGCGGGTTACGCGGCGGATTCAGGGCGTATATTTTTAAACCGGGTTTATGACGGGGATAAGAGCCATAAAAAGGAACACATTATGGACCAATACAGGCGTATATTTTATCTCCTGGATAATTCTTTTGATTTCTCGGGGGCGAAACAGGAAATATTCACCGTCGGCAACACTATGAAAAGGGGAAAACATCGGGGCCCGTACAGGATACTTGTGGCGCCTTTCGCAAAATTCGGCCCTTCAAAAATGTGGCCGCTGGATAATTATATTGAATTAATAAAGGGGCTGCTTAAAAACCGTAAAAAAACGGCCGTGCATGTGACCGGGTTAAAAGATGATATGGAATTCAACCTCGGGGAAGAGATAACAGGGGCAAAAAATTTTGTGGATATGCGCGGCGCCACTCTTAAACAGACGGCTGAAGCGGCGAAAAACGCCGATTTTTTTATAGGCAATGATTCTGGAATAATGCATATTGCGGACGCTTACGGCGTGAATATGGCCGTCATATTCGGCTCCACATTCCCCGGATGGGGAGGTCCGGTTAATTCCAGAGCCGAGATATTTTACAGCGGCCTTGACTGCCAGCCCTGTTTTGAAAAAAAATGCAGATTCGGCCATTACAACTGCCTGAAAAATATCACGCCCGCGGACGTGCTTAAAAAAATAAAATTATAACTTTCACTTTGTCGAGAAAATAACCCTACCCCATTCCGAGGGATTTACCGTAAAATCATCTTTCCCGGAGTATCTTGACTGGATTATCCGCCCGTCATGGCCGGCGCTGTTTATGGCCGTGTCAAATGATATGGCCCTGTTTTTAATATGGCAGAAGCACCCGGTGTTGAAATTGTACCAGGGTATCAGAGCTTCCACCGCATAACCGCCTTTTGTCCTCCTGAAAAAAAGTATCGGATTTTCAAGGGGCTTTTTCTTTGTGTAGTTCCATGACTCGATATCCTGTGATGCTTTTATGGCAAAATAAAAGTCATAATTTCCGAAAGAGGCCCGGTTGACATCGGCGGTGGGGTCGGTGCTTATCGTGAATACGAGCGAACTTCCCTTGATAATGTCTGCTCCCTTGAAACTGCCGGCTGAATATGACGGATCCGTAATATCGGCGTAGATATAAACAGAGTCCGAATCATACCCGAGATAAATCTTTCCGGATGCGCCGTTTTTATCCCCGGCCGCGTTTATTATCAGAGGGGTTGTTTTGACGTTTTTATCAAGATAACCGTCTATTACGGAGTTATTAACGCCTTTAAAGACCATCAAGCCGGGTGTTTTGCCCGGGCTTGAGGCGCAGGCAAAAACGGTAAAAAGCGCCAGCAGGGGAAGCATGAAAAGCAGAATTTTCTTATTCATAAAGGCTCCTTGTTATATTTAAAGATGTAAGTACTTTGTATATTTATAACATAATAATATAAGATGCGCAAAGTTCAAATTTTTGAAGGCGGTAAAAAAGCCTTGCTTTAAAGCCGTAATTCTGTTATAAAATTAAAGTTTCGAATTTGTGGCGGCGTAGCTCAGTTGGTTTAGAGCATACGGTTCATACCCGTAGTGTCGGGGGTTCGATTCCCTCCGCCGCTACCAAATTCAATACTTACGCCGGGGCATAACCGGCGAATACCTTTCTTTTAAAGGGAATTAATTTTATGAAAAATGCTGTCCTTGCCTCTTTTTACAATTCAATCAAAAGGCTTGTTAAACCCGGCGGGACAATAATCGCCGCGGTTTCCGGCGGCGCTGATTCTGTGGCGCTTTTCCACCTGCTTAACATGGCAAAGGAAGAATTCGGGATTAAAATAGTCGCGGCCCACTATAATCATCATCTCCGCGGGGCGGAGAGCATGCGCGACGAATTTTTTGTGAAAAAACTCGCCGGGCTTTATATGGCGCCGTTTGAAACTTCGGGATCCGATGTTAAAAAAGCTTCAGGGCCGGGGCGCGGAGGCCTTGAAAAAACAGCTCGCGACCTCAGGTATTCATTCCTTGAAAAGACGGCATTAAAATACCGCTCCAAAACAATAGCGCTGGGGCATAACCTTGACGACAACGCCGAAACTTTTATTTTCAGGCTTATTACCGGCGCGGGCGCGGCCGGTTTATCGGCGATCCCCGAGCAAAGGGAGCTTTGCGGAGGTATCAGGATAATCAGGCCTCTTCTTGGAATAAAAAAAGGTGATATCGAATCATTTTTAAAAGAGGAAAAGATGCCCTTTGTTTTCGATTCATCAAACGCCGGAGATGATTATACACGAAACCGCATAAGGCATTCCCTTATTCCGCTTATAGAAAAGGGGTATAACCCGGGATTTAAGGAGACGGCCGCGAGAACGGCGTACATACTCACCCGTGAAAATGAATTTATGGATAAGTGCGCCGAAGCGGCTGTAAAAAAGTGCGTTCTTTTTTCCGGCGGCGGCGCGAAGATAGACATAAAAAAATTCCTTAATCTGCACGGGGCGATCAGGGGCAGGGCGGCTTCTCATGTGCTCGGCAGGGTGCTTCCCGGGAAAAGAAAGATTTCTTTTGACAAGATAACCATGATTGAGCGCTGCGCGGAATCGCCTTTTTCCGCGGAACTGTGCGGAGGCTTTATTATGAGGCCGTCCGGTAATTTTATCGAAATATCGCCGGCCGCGGCGGTGAACGGCGGTGAACGCGTTGTTTTTGACCCGCGTGTGGACGGCGCCGTGGAATTTAACGGGGAATTATACAGCCACAGTGTTGTTAAAAATAGCTGCAGTATAAACCTTACAGAAAAGAAATGCGCGTATTTTGATATGCGTAAAATTTCAGGTAATATAACGGTAAGGCATAAAAAAGAGGGGGACAGGTTCACCCCGTACGGAATGACCGGAGCGGTTAAACTGAAAAAATTCTTTATTGACAATAAGCTTAAAAAAAACAACCCGGTATTTACAGACTCCGAAAAAATAATATGGGCGGCAAAACAGAGGTCGTCGGAAAAAACCAAAGTAACCAGACATACAAAAAGAATATTAAAGATAGAATTTACCGCCAAACTTTAGCCCGAAAAAAGGCATATTTTATCATTTTGAAAACACAAAAAAGAATTGCATAAAAATTTGTATATACAATGGGATATTTATTCTTGACTTTCTCGTTTTTGCGGCTATAATTTAAATGGGAAAAGGAGGCTATCTCATTAGATATACTGAGCGGAATGTGGTAGTCACAGGAGCAGGGATAATAGCGCCAAACGGCCTGAATAAACAGGAGTTCTGGAACTCCCTTTTAAAGGGTGTATCCGGAATAAGTGAAATAACTTCCTTTGATACTTCCAACCATTC
>PLPI01000029.1 GCA_003159495.1 candidate division FCPU426 bacterium
TGAGGCCGGGAGACAGGATTGCCTTATGCGGCGGCCTGGGAGCCGGAAAAACCCATTTTGTAAAGGGGCTGGTTGCGGGGCTGGGCGGAAATGCAAGTGATGTACAGAGCCCCACTTTTAACCTTATCAAAAGATACAGAGCCGCAGACGGGGTGATTTATCATTTTGATTTTTACAGGCTCAAAGGTTTTGAAGAGCTTGAAAATACGGGCTACAGGGAAATTATTTCCGACCCGGAAACAATTGCGGCGGTTGAATGGCCTGAAGTGGCGCGGCAAACCTGGACTGATTTCAATTTTGCCGTCAGGCTCGAACATAGCGGCGGTAACGAAAGAAAATTGACCGTGTACCGGGCTAAAATCAAAGGCAAGCCGGCGGCAAAAAAGGCCGCCGGAAAAAAAGACAAAAGGACGGATTTATGAAAGCGCTATGTGTGGACACCAGCTCAAAGGAAATAGGGATCGCGCTGTTTGACGGCGACGGCAAATTATTTGAGCAATATACGCCGGCCCTGCGGCATTATAACTCGGTTTTATTGCCGCTGATAAGGGATGCGCTGGAGCAAACCGGAGTTGAAATTAAGGATGTTGATGTTTTTGCATCCACACTCGGGCCGGGGTCATTTACAGGAATAAGGGTCGGGATGGCTGCAATGAAGGGGTTTTCCCAGGCCCTTGACAGGCCGTTTTTTGGATTATCCACTCTTGAAATACTTGCCGGGAATCTGGTGGCATCAAGGCCGGGATGGGTAATGCTTGATGCCGGAAGGGGAGAGGTATACGCTGCTTATTTTATTAACAGCGGCGGATTGTTAAAAAAACGCGGCGGATTCATTCTGGAAAGCCTTGAAAAATTTGCCTCAAGGGTAAAAAAAGGCGCGTATGTGGTGTATCTTGCTGCGGAAAATACCGGAGAGCGGCTTTACGCTTTGAATGCCGGCGCCAGGCTTTTAAAAGCGGAGCACATCAGCATGATATATTTTTATGATATGATGCGCGCGGGAGGCGGTTTTATGGACAGGGCGCGCCTTTATACCGCTGCGCCGGTATATATAAGGACTTCCGAGGCCGAAGTTGTATTAAAAAGGCTCAAAGCCGCCGGAAGAAAAAGCAAAAAAAATAAATAACAGACAACGGAGGCTGGTTATGAAAACAATCAAGATATTTTCTGCAACTGTGTTATTAATTGCGGCTTTTTTCCTGAATATAACGGCCGCGCAGGAAGAAAATGGCGGATCCGCCGTGGAACCGAACCCGACAGCCACGCCGGGCGCAATCATGATTCAGACAGGCGCGCTTGAAAAAATTGAAGGAAGAAAATATATATTAAGAAAAGTTCAGGCGCATATCGAATTTTATGCCGCCGACAGCACGAAATTCTTTTTAAAATCCGACAGCTCCGCGGCGGACCTTAACGATAAGGTTTTTGTCGAGGTGCGCGGGCCAAAAAACAAGAAGGCTATCCTTGCGAACGCGGTTTATATCTATGAAAGCAGGAACCAGTACAACGACATTATGGACAGGGACTTTGCGGTGCCAAAAAATTCTTTTCAGGCGCCGCTGCTGGGGACAATCAAGCAGATGCAGCAATATATAATCCTTACCGCGCAGGACGGAGCGGATTATCTTGTCTGTGTCGACGAAGATACAATATGGGTAAACAATAAGACAATAACGAAAGCCGACATGATTGCCGGGGACAGGCTCAAGTTATTTTTTGACAAAAGATTGAGTATAAGGTACAACAATTATCCGGTAAAGGTGGTTGTGGACAGGTCAAAGGCCATATTTTAATAGTTGGCCGTTGTTTTGCTTCGAGACTTTTGCGGAATCGACGTTGCATCCTGTGGAACACGAGGGTTAAAATCATACATAATACCCACAAAATTGATAACAAACAGCCGGCATTTTCATCATGTGAAACTAAAAGGCTCGATTACAAAAAATAGTATTGAATTTTTTTTTTAGCATATTTATAATGTATTTATAGACATTGCTGCTTATTCAGCAATACTGGCGGTTATCATGGAAAATTTTGATTATATAAAGGAAAATATTTTTATTATAAAGGATTTTTTGAGGCGCGTTAATCCGGTTGTAAAGCTTCTTGCTGTTACAAAAAATTTTTCCGCGGATGCTGTAAAAGCGGCAATAAGCGCAGGTTTGAATGAGTTCGGCGAGAGCAGGGTACAGGAAGCTGAGCCAAAGATAGGCGAAATTAATTCATCATATTCGGCCATTAAATGGCACGACATAGGCAGCCTGCAGGCCAATAAGGTGAATAAGGCTGTCAGGCTGTTCGGCTGCATACAGTCAGTTGATTCATTAAGGCTGGCGGAAAAACTTTCCGCGGCATGCGTATCCGGCGGTGTTGATATGGAAGTTCTTCTTGAATTGAAAGTTTCTCAGGAAGCTACAAAGAGCGGTTTCCCGGAAGAGGAGATAATTGCCGCGGCCGTGAAAACGGCAGCCATGCCGGGACTCCGGCTGAAAGGGATAATGACTATTGCGCCTTTTTCGGAGCAGTCTGAAAACGCAAGGCCGTTTTTTAAAAAGGCAAGGAACGTATTTGATGAACTGAGAAAAGCGGTTCATGGCGGAACTATTGATACGCTGTCCATGGGAATGACCGGCGATTATAAGGCCGCAGTCGATGAGGGAAGCACAATGGTGCGTATCGGAACCGGGATTTTTGGAAGCAGAAACAAAACGGATAATTTGAAAAGGAGCGTATAATTGCAGAGCAAAAAAACGGCTTTCATCGGAGCGGGCAACATGGCCCGCGCAATAATGAACGGCATTTGTTCGTCGCCGCTTAAGAAAACTTATAAGATTCATGTCTATGACGTAAATCCCGACGCGGTAAAACTTTCCGTTAAAAAATTCAAGGCGTCGCCTCTTTCATCGTGCGCACAGGCGGTAAGCGAGTGCGAGATAATAATCCTTGCGGTAAAACCGCAGAATTTTCCGGAAGTTATGGCCTCAATAAAAGAGAACTTGACTCCGAAAACCCTGCTTATATCAATAGCAGCAGGCATTTCAATTGCGAAAATATATTCGCTGCTCGGAAAAAATCCCCAGGTCGTGCGCGTAATGCCGAACACACCGGCGCTTGTCGGGGAAGGGGCGGCGGGGTATTCTTTTTCCGACAATGTGAGCGCCGCCCATAAAAAGGACGCGGAGGGTATTCTTTCCACGTTCTGCAAAGTTTCTGTGCTTCTCGGGGAAAATAAAATAAACGCGGTAACGGCGCTGTCGGGAAGCGGCCCCGCCTATATTTTCTATTTTATGGAGGCAATGCTCAAGGCCGCCGGAGAGTTAAACCTTGACGCGGCTACGGCAAAGGCCCTGACGGCGCAGACCTTTATCGGCTCCGCAAAGCTGTTTTTGGACAGCGAAGAAGACGCCGCAACCCTGCGGAAAAACGTAACGTCAAAAGGGGGGACTACCGAGAGCGCGATAAACCTGATGGAACAAAAAAATGTCAGGGAAGCAGTCAGGCTTGCGGTGATTGCCGCGAAGGAAAGGGCCGATGAACTTGGAAAATAAATTATTTTTGACGCTTGCGAATATTATCGACGGAACGGCCACTTTTTTTATGCTCCTTATACTTATAAGGGCCCTCATGACATGGCTCAGGCAGGATGTTTTGATGCGTTTTTATAAAGTATTCAAATTTGTCGCGGGCATTATAGATCCGCTTATGAATTTTACGGCCAGAATACTGCCGGTGCGTTTGGGAATGATCGATTTCACGCCGGTTGTGGCGCTGTTTATAGTTGAAGCGCTAAAATACCTGCTGCTGTTCGTGCTTAAATTATTCTTCCGGGTTTAGATTGAATATCAGGGCGGGTAAAAACGGGGTTATTCTGGAAATTAAAGCAGTCCCGGGCGCCCAAAAAAATTCAATTTGCGGGGAACACGGCGGTGCACTGAAGGTTAAAGTAGCCGCGCCGGCTGATAAGGGAAAGGCCAACAGGGAGCTGGAGGATTTTCTGGCGGATGTTTTCGGTATAAGCAAAAGCAGTGTGGAAGTTGTATCCGGGAAGGCATCGAGGCAAAAGCAGGTTTTATTGCGCGGCATGACGCAAAAGGCCGCGGCAGAAATAGTGGAAAATATCTTGAAGCAAAAACAGGAGGATCTTTAATGGAAAAAGGCCTTATGGAAAAAATAAATGAGTCTGCTGAAATGATAAAAACCGCGGTTCCGGGATTCGTGCCGGAAGCAGGCATAATACTCGGTACCGGTCTTGGCGCGCTGGCGAAAGAGATAAGGGCTGTTAAGGTAATACCATATTCGCAGATACCCTATTTTCCGGTATCGACAGTGGAAACCCACAGCGGACAGCTTGTGCTGGGCGAGCTTGAAGGCAGGAAAGTAATAGCCATGCAGGGGCGCTTTCACAGGTACGAGGGTTATACTTTTCAGGAGGTAACCTTTCCCGTGCGTGTTATGAAGGCGCTCGGGGCGAAATACCTGATGATATCCAACGCAGCGGGCGGGCTCAACCCGAAATTTAAGGCTTCCGGGATAGTGCTCATCGAGGACCATATAAGCCTCTTTTTGGGCGACAACCCGCTCATCGGGATGAATGACAACAAACTCGGTCCGCGTTGGCCCGACATGCTGGAGCCATATTCCAGGGAACTTCTTGCAATAGCGGAAAAAGCGGCAAAGGACCTTAATATAGAGGTAAATAAAGGTGTCTATGTCGGCGTCCCGGGGCCCAATTTTGAGACAAGGGCGGAATACCGCATGCTGAATAAATTCGCGGATGTGGTTGGAATGTCCACTGTACCCGAGGTAATTGTCGGGGCGCACGCCGGGTTAAAGATTCTGGGTGTTTCGGTCATAACCGATATGTGCCTTCCGGACGAGCTGGAACCCACGGATATAAAACAGATATTAAAAAATTCGGCGGACGCGGAGCCGAAACTTACGGCGCTTATGAAAGAAATAATAAAAAGGATCAAGTGAGAGGCTGGACAATAATAGTCTTGAGAGGAGCCACAAATTGACAAAAGAATTCTCGCCGATCGAATGGGGAAATAACCGCCTGTCCGTGCTGGATCAGACACTTCTGCCTTTTCAGAAGAAATTTATAATATGCAGGACATATAAGGAAGTGGGCGCAGCCATAAAGGATATGAAACTGCGCGGTGCGCCTTTGATAGGGATAGCCGCGGCATTTGGCATGGCCATGGAGGCCAAAAAGATAAAGGCGTCATCCTATGAAAAGTTCAGCAAAAGCCTTAAAGCGGCCGGGGAAGAACTTATAAAAACAAGGCCGACGGCTGTGAATTTAAAATGGGCCGTAAACAGGATGCTGAATTTCATGGAAAGCAACAGGGAAAGGCGTATTGAATCGCTTAAAGACCTGCTTGCCGGCGAGGCTGTTAAAATTTACAAAGAGGACCTTGAAAACAACAAACTCATAGGGAAGTTCGGTTCGGAATTGATAAGGGAGAAAGACACAATACTGACTCACTGCAACGCCGGCGCGCTGGCCACTGCCGGTTACGGTACGGCCCTTGGTGTAATAAGGGCGGCTAACGAAAAGAAAAAAAAGATAACCGTTTATATTGACGAAACAAGGCCGTATCTGCAGGGGGCAAGACTGACGGCATGGGAGATGTCGGAGGAAAAGATACCACATTTTCTTATAACGGACAATATGGCCGGTTTTTTTATGTCAAAGGGAAAAATCAATGTTGTGATAGTGGGGGCGGACAGGATAACTGCAAACGGCGATGTGGCCAACAAAATAGGGACATATTCGCTGGCCGTGCTTGCGTATGCAAATAAAATACCTTTTTATGTGGCGGCCCCTTCTTCCACGATAGATTTCAGCCTGAAAACGGGAGACATGATACCCATAGAAATGCGCAGCGAGGATGAGGTGAAAAAAATATTCGGAAAGGACATAGCCCCGCTGAAAACAAGGGCGCTCCATCCGGCTTTTGACGTCACGCCGGCAAAATATGTTTCCGCGATAATCACGGAAAAAGGGGTGATACGCGCCCCGTTCGACATGAATCTTGAGAAAATCTTCCAGAACAAGGAAATAGTGGCGGATTTATGAGCGGGGACTGGATAGATGACGGGTACTGTTTCGCCTGCGGAGAGAAAAACCCCATAGGGATGCATCTTGATTTTGTTTTGACCGATGACGGGGGCATAACGGCTAAATACTCGTTCCCGGGGAAGTTTCAGGGCTATTCAGGGGTAACGCACGGAGGAATGATTTCTTTACTTTTGGATGAAGTTATGGTAAATTTACCGTGGCTCAAAGAAAAAAAACCCGTGGTCACGGCCGAAATAAAAGTCAGGTTTATAAAGCCTCTGGCTGTTCTTGAGCCGGTTACGGCAAGGGCATGGGTGGACAGGTCGAGAAAAAACCTGGTCTGGATAAAGAGCGAGCTTACACGCGACAGGGACGGGGTAATTGTGGCCGGTGCGGAAGCGCTGTGCGTGAAGGTCGACGCCGGGCAGATGAAATTATGATTAAAAAAATTGAAATAACAAAAAAACGGAGGATTTAAAAGATGGGAAGCGGAAAAAAAAGGCATGGCTGGAAGATTAAAACACATAAAAGGAAAAAACACCGCAGGAAAAATAAATTTAAAGCATAATAACATTCAAACTGCGAAAGGAGCTCTATGTCTGGACATTCGAAATGGGCGACCATAAGGCGTAAAAAAGCGCTTATTGATTCCAAAAGAGGCGCGTCATTTACCAAGGTTATCAGGGAAATAATTGTCGCTGCCAAGTCCGGCGGGGATGTGAATACCAATGCCCGTTTGAGGACCGTGGTTGAAAAGGCAAAAGCCGTTAATATGCCTTTCGACAATATTAAAAAAGCAATACAAAAAGGGACCGGCGAGCTTCCCGGGGTTACTTACGAAGAGATAACATATGAGGCTTACGGCCCGGCGGGTGTCGCGGTTTTGATAAATGTCACCACGGACAATAAAAACCGTTCAGCTGCCGATTTGCGCGCGCTGCTTTTAAAAAGCAACGGATCTATGGGGTCTGTGGGATCGGTAGCCTGGCAGTTTGAACAGAAGGGGTTTATATCAGTGCCGAAAGAGTCGATAGATGAAGAGAGTCTTATGGAAGTGGCCCTTGAAGCCGGCGCCCAGGATATAAAAAATGAGGAAGATTCCTATGATATTATAACGGAACCGGCCGAGTTTGAGGCGGTTAAAAAGGCTCTTGAGGCAAAATCCATAAAACCGGCCACTGCCGAAGTGACAATGGTGCCTAAAACATACGTGAAACTTACCGGCAAGAGCGCGGAAAGTATGTTAAAACTTATGGATGCGCTTGAAGAGAACGAGGATGTCTCGAATGTTTACGCGAATTTTGATATTTCAAAAGAAGAAATGGACCGTATCGAGAGCCAGCCATAGGCTTATGATACTGCGGTTAAAATACGGGGCGGGTTAAACCGCCCTTTTTTTATTATAAGGAGAAGTATATGGAAGTTTACAGGAGCCTTAAATCATACTTTGACGGTGTGTTTGGGTCAANNAGAAGATTACGGTGTCACTGCCGTTTATGTGCCCGAACATGAATGAAGACGGCTCCGGCGGATGCTCCTACTGCCATAAGGGCAGCCTGCCGCCCGGCAGCGATATGACGGCGCCGCTTGCGAAACAGATAATGCAGGGGATAGCCGCCGGAACCAGAAGGTACGGCGGGGACACAAAATTTATCGTATATTTTCAGACTTATACCAACACAAACGCTCCGGTGGAAGCTTTAAAAGAGATTTATTCCGAGGCTTTCAACCATCCCGGCGTAATAGGAATAGATATCGGCACAAGGCCTGACTGCGTGGATGACGAAGTTATAGCGCTTATAGCTTCTTTTGCCAGGCCCGGCGGGGAAACATGGATTGAACTCGGGCTGCAATCGGCAAATGACGAAACACTGAAAAATATAAATAGGGGCCATTCGGTAAAAGATTTCATAGACGCTGCCGGAAGAATACGCGCCACAGCGGTAAAGGTTATTGCGCATATGATTGTCGGGCTTCCGGGCGAAACCCGCGAAGATTTCCTGCGCTCGGCGGGCCTTATCGCGTCCCTCGGGATTTTCGGCATTAAGATACATCCGCTTTACGTAATGGATGGGACGGAAATGGGCGACGAGTATAAAAAACACCCGTTTAAAATATTGAGCCTGGATGAATATGTGGTGATTCTTGCGGATATACTTGAGGTGCTGCCGCCGGAAATGGTGGTCATGCGTTTTACAGCCGAAGGCGGCGAGGAGCACCTGCTGGCGCCGAATTATTGCAGGCCCGAATACAAGGCTGTGATAAAGGAAATGCTGATAAAAGAGATGAAAAAGCGCGGGACAGAGCAGGGAAGCGGATACAGGGCATAAATTTAGGTTGACATATAGGGAATATATAATAAAATCATATATGTTTTTTAGATGGAAATTTGCGGAGTCATCATGTTGGGCGCATAGCTCAGTTGGTTAGAGTATTAGCTCGACAAGCTAAGGGTCACTGGTTCGATCCCAGTTGCGCCCACCATGATGGCCCCGCTTTTTTTTTATTAATCTTTCCATATCAAAAAAACGTAAACTCATCCCTTTAATGAATAACGATATATATTTCGACGTGCCGTAGTATTCACGTCTTAAATCATGTTTTTTCACATGAAAAGCGAAGGGACTATTTCAACCTCAAAATCCTTGTAAATTAAAGCTGTTTATTGTATAAAATATGTGATTGGGTACAGGCTTATTTGTTTTATATTAATAACGCTTAAGGAGAATCCATGAAAAAAAAGACGGGTTTGAATGGTAAATGGGACTTTGAATATCAGGATAATAAGGGAAAAATTACGGTTCCTTCAAACTGGTTTGCCGCGGGATTCGATATTTCCGGCAAGGCGCAATACAGCAGGGAATTTACATTCAAAAAGCAGGCCGGGAAGAAATACTTTCTTGTTTTTATGGGGGTGGATTATTTCTGTGAAGCTTCTGTAAACGGAAAATTTGCCGGAAAACACGAGGGGTACTTCCAGAAATTCAGGTTTGATGTGACTGACTTGATTAAGACGGGTAAAAACAAAATTGAAGTGAAAGTTGACGCCCCGAAAGAATCAACAGATATATGGCCGAACGCGAAATTTCTCATAAAAGGCATATTCAACCACCACGATGCCAGGCCGGGCTCCTGGAACAAGAAGACCGGGCAGAGCATGAATACCGGCGGTATCTGGAACGACGTGTATATTGAAACCTCCGACATGATAGAGATTGAACGCGTAAAGATAACCCCGCTTTTAAAGGACGACGGTGTTTGGAACGCGGGCTCCGAACTCATCATTAATAATTACGGCGGTAAAATAATAAATGCCGGCCTGTCGTGTGTGATTGCGCCCTTTAATTTTGTTGGAACACAGCAGACGCTTAAAAGGACGGTGGAACTCAAGCCGGGCGCGAATAGGGTTTATATGCACGTTGATATAAAAAATCCGGCATTGTGGTGGACGTGGGATTTTGGAAAACCCAACCTTTATGAATTTTCATATACGGTGAAATCCGGCGCGGTTAAGGATACATACAGCGATACCGCCGGAATCAGGGAATTTAAGAAGGCGGAAGACAGGGCGTGGTACTTAAACGGCAAAAGGCTCTTTATCCGCGGTACCAATATAATACCAACCCAGATGCTTTCCGAATACAATACGGAAAAAGCCGCCGGAGACATAAAACTGCTTGTCGAAGCGAACATAAACATGGTAAGGATACATGCCCATGTCAACCGTAAGGAACTTTATTACGAGGCTGATAAGGCGGGCATCATGGTATGGCAGGATTTTGCCCTTCAGTGGGGCTATGAAACCACTGATACTTTCATGGAGAACGCCGTGTCGCAGATAAAGGATATGATAAACCAGCATTACAACAGGCCGTCGATAACATTCTGGTGCTGCCATAACGAGCCCTTTGTGAGCGAAAAACAGCTGGACCCGGTTCTTTACATAAAGGCGCGCGAGGAGGATCCGGTGCGTTACATAGAAAAGGCCTCGGATTTTACCCAGCATTATTATCCGGGGTGGTATTACGAGAATACGCCGGAAAATTTCTACCTTGATACGGTCAACGCGGAAAAACGTTTTATCATATCGGAATACGGCGCCGAGGCTCTGCCGTGCCTTGAAACAATGAAAAAAATGATGGCGCCGGAGGATTTATGGCCGCCAAAATGGGAAACGTGGGAATACCACGATTTTCAGCCGGAACAGACGTTCAACACGGCCAGGATTAAAATGGGCGATTCCCTGGAGGAATTTATCGAGAATTCGCAGAAGTACCAGGCCGATATCATAAAGGCGCACACCGAGACTTTCAGGCTGGCGCGTTATAAATTTCTTAACGGCATACTTCATTTCATGTTCACGGAATGCTGGCCGTCCATAACATGGGCTGTCGTGGATTTTTACAGGAACCCCAAAAAAGGTTATTTTGCCCTTCAGACTGCCATGCAGCCGGTTTATCCCGGTTACAGGCTCGTGAGGAAAACAAAATCAAAGGGCGAGCGCCTGAGCTGGGGAGTGATGTGGGATCCGTTTTTTGTCATAAACGACCTTCCCGAAGCGCAAAAGAACGTTACTGCCGAACTTACCCTTCTGGACGCGGCAGGTGTGGTTTATAAAAAGGAAAAGAGAAAACTGGCGGAAATACCCGCGGATTCGATAATTTACCCTTTCCAGGGGCAGGCTCTTGAGGCTTTTGAGGCGGATCCTTTCACGATACCCGGGAGCGTCAGCGCCGGCACGGGAAGCATAGGGCTCAAACTTTTTAACGCTGCGGGAAAATTGATAGCGTCGAATTCTTATGAGTTTGAGATAACCGAAAGAATGGGTGGGCCGTTCGGAGGCGAAGTATATCCTGATAAGGAAAATGAATAAATTTTTCGGGGGTAATATGCCGGAATCAACGCAGGACTCAAAGAGGGCGTTAAAGCTAATTGTATTTTTCGGCCTTGTGAGCCTTTTTGGCGATATTGTCTATGAAGGGGCGCGCAGTGTCAACGGGCCGTATCTTAATACGCTCGCGGTCAACGCGGCAACCGTCGGGCTTATTGCCGGGCTCGGCGAGTTCTTGGGATACGCGTTAAGGCTTGCGTCCGGCTATTTTGCGGATAAGACAAAGGCATACTGGGTCTTTACTTTTGTGGGTTACGGGCTTATTGTCGCGGTTCCAATGTTGTCCCTGACGGGAGTATGGCAGGTAGCCGCGCTTTTTATAGTGCTTGAAAGGCTGGGCAAGGGAATAAGGGCGCCGGCAAAGGACTCCATAGTATCAAGCGCGGCAAAGCATATCGGCACGGGCAAAGGGTTTGCCATACAGGAAGTGCTGGACCAGATAGGGGCCATTATTGGGCCCCTTATTTTTATGGCATATTTCGCATCGACCGGAAGCGGCCTGAAAAATTCAGCCGACTACAGGCACGCATACGGCCTTTTCTGGATACCTTTCGCGTTCGTGATGATATTCGCGGTTATCGCTTATTTTCAGGTCCCTGACCCTACAAAACTTGAACCGCCGAAAAAAGCGGGAGATCCCGATACAATAACAAGGACATTCTGGATATATAATATTTTTTCATTTATCACGGCTTTTGGGTTTGTAAGTTTTGCCATAATAGGGTTCCATTTCAAGCAGGACCATGTGATAAGCGACGCTATGATACCGCTCTTTTACGCAATTGCCATGGCGGTTGACGGCGGCGCGGCGTTTGTTTTCGGCATGTGGTACGACAGGTTGAAGGAAAAAAACAGCCATCACGGGGCCGGACTGGCCACGCTTATTGTCCTGCCGGCACTTTCTGCGGCGATACCGTTTTTTGCCTTTACAAAAAGCCCTGTGCTGGCGCTTGTTTCAGCGGTTATGTGGGGAGTGGTAATGGGCGGCCATGAAACCATAATGAAGGCGGCCATAGCCGATATTACCCCCATAAAAAAGAGGGGAACCGGATACGGCATTTTCAATTTTTCCTACGGGCTGGCGCTCCTTGCGGGAGGTTTTATAGCGGGCCTGCTGTATGAAAAATCCATACCGGCGCTTTGCGCGCTGACGGTTATTGTGCAGGCGGCGGCAATGGGGGTATTTTTTGTCCTTAAAAGTGAGATAAAGAATTAACGGGTCCTGGCGGCTTGGACCTGTTCCTAACCTTGATTGTTAATCCCGGGTTTTGCCGTGCGGGCGGGATTTTCTAAATTCCTGTAGGGGCCGCCTTATATGGCGGCCCGAACCTGCTCCTAAATTTTTATGCGCATGTTGCCCGTAATTTTTTGTGTTATAATAATAAAATGAAAATCAAACTGGATTCAAGGCTTAACAGAAAAAATCTCGCGCTTGTAAAAAAAGCTGGCGATATGGCGGACGCCGCCGGTGTAAGGGCATATCTTGCCGGTGGAATAGTCAGGGACATGCTTTCCGGCAGGAAAAACGCGGATGTGGACATAACTATCGAGGGGGATGCGATGGAATTTGCCCGCGTCTTTGCAGACAGCCTGGGCGCGGCTTACAGGGGGTTTGAGAGGTTCGGCTCGGGAAAGGTATTTTTGAAAGACGGGCGAAATGTTGATTTTACCTCGGCGCGTTCCGAAATTTACCGCCACAAAGCGGCTCTCCCGGAAATAAAACTTACCAGCCTTGAAAACGACCTGTTCCGGCGCGACTTTACTGTCAACGCGATGGCAATATCCATAAACAAAAATGACAGGGGTATTCTTTACGATCCGTTTGGCGGAGCCAGCGACCTGAAAAAAGGGATTTTAAGGGCCCTGCATGAGAAATCATTCCTTGACGACCCGACAAGGATACTGCGCGGTATAAGGTTCGAGGAACGGTTCGGGTTTAAGATGGAAAAAAATACTGCCGCATTTCTGCGGGAAGCATCGCGGGAAAAAATATTCGACCGCGTTCCGGGCGAGAGGCTGCGCGACGAACTGCTCCTTTTTTTCAGGGAGCCGGATCCGTTAAAGCCGCTGATAAAACTTGAAAAGCTCGGCATCACGCGCGGCATACATCCGGGAATAAAAGTCGACGGGACGACAGGGATTTTTTTGAAAAGAATGGGTGAATTCATGGCTGTACAGGAAGGGCCGGATATCGGCGCGGCATGCATGCTGTCAATTGCCAGGGACCCGGGATCCATGCGGCGCTTAAAAACGGGAGCCTCCTGGATAAAAGCGGCGGAGGATCTGGAATATATATGCAAGCATATGGCTCCAGGCAGGATGAAAAGATCGGCGATTTATTCTGTCATAAATGGAAAGGAGCCTTCTGCCATATATTTTTATGGATTTATTTTTGCGTCGAGCGTAAACAGAAAAAATATATTATTTTTAACGGAAAACCGCGGTGTAATAAGGCCGGATGTTACGGGGGAAGACCTTAAAAAACTCGGAATAAAGCCGGGGCCTTTATATTCCAGGTTATTGTCGGCGGCACTTTCGCATAAAATCGACGGTGACGCGCCGGGAAAAGCGCAGCAGCTTGAACTGATAAAAAAGATGGCGGCAGGCCGGATTAAAACAGGACAAATAAATACTTGACAATACCGCGTAATTATTATAGTATTCTTTATCCTTTTGTCCCTAAAGGGCAAAGGGAATTTTGTTTTAAATTACAGGAGGATTTTTAAGTTATGAAGACATTTATGGCCAAAGAGGAAGAAATCAAGAGGAAATGGTATATTGTTGACGCCAAAGACATGGTTCTTGGCAGGCTTGCCACAAAAGTGGCTGATACCATAAGGGGCAAGAAAAAAGTTATTTTTACACCCCATGCCGACACGGGCGATTATGTTATTGTTACAAACGCGTCCAAAGTAAGGCTTACCGGGAAAAAGGCTGAGAAAAAGGTTTATCAGTCGCATTCAAATTATCCGGGCGGCTTTAAAGAGGAAAAATTCACATCGCTTCTTGAAAGGTATCCGGAGAAAGTGATAATGATCGCGGTTAAAGGGATGCTGCCGAAGACAAGGCTCGGCGACAGGATATTAACAAAACTCAGGGTTTACAAAGGCAGCGAGCATCCGCACGCTGCAATGAAGCCCGAGCCATTAAAGTAAAGTCCAGGAGGATTTTAAATTGAGCACAAATTACGCGACAGGCAGAAGGAAAAACGCCATAGCCAAGGTCTGGATGAGCGCGGGCACCGGCAGCATCACGGTTAACGACAGTGATGTAAAGGAATATTTTCCCAGGGGAACACACAGGGACCATATCATGCAGGTTCTTGAAGCTGCCGGAGTGGTTTCGAAGATTGATATTATAGCAAAAGTAAACGGCGGGGGAAAAACAGGGCAGTCGGGCGCCATCAGGATGGGGCTCGCAAGGTGCCTGGCAAAAACAGACGAAGCCATGAAGACGGTTATGTCAAAGGGAGGATTTCTCACCAGGGATTCAAGAATGGTTGAGAGAAAGAAATACGGAAAAATGAAGGCAAGGAGAAGCTACCAGTTCTCCAAAAGATAATATCAGCATCGGAAATATCAAAGGGCCGGAAGAAATTCCGGCCCTTTTTATTTATATATTAAAAAATTTAAAAGTTAAAAGGCAAAACCAAAAAGTGAAGCCTGTGAAATTACAAGATGAAACTTTGTTAATTTGGCGGTTTTGAGCTGTAATTTTTGGTTTTGAATTATAAATTTTTAATTTGAAAAATATATGGCATTTGAATTAACGGATTAATTGATATATAATACATATGAATTTTACGGAGGATGACATGAAAAAAAAAGCAAAGAAAAAGACGGCGGTTACTGCAGCCGGGGGATACTGTGGATTTAAGGTGAAAGGCCGTTTTATTTACGATTCCTCCGGCGGGGAATTCATAATGCGAGGCGTAAATAAAATGGCGGTGTGGCTCGACCCGGACGGCGATGCGTCTTTCGGCGAGATTGCAAAAACAGGCGCGAACGCCGTCAGGATAGTCTGGACCATAAAAGACGGGACAATCGACGGGCTCGATACCGTGATAACAAACTGCGTCAAACGCAAAATGACGCCGATAATCGAGATTCATGATTTTACAGGGGAGTGGGGCGCTAAAGTCTTTAAAACAGCAACGGATTACTGGACGGCGCCGGAAATGGTCGCGGTGATAAAAAAGCACGAAAAGTACCTCATAATAAATTACGGCAACGAGATCGGCAGCGATAAAGTCAGCGGCGCGGAATTCAGAAAAAGGTATTCCGCGGCCGTGGTAAAAATGAGAAGGTCCGGCATCCGTGTTCCTGTCATGATAGACGCGGCTTCATGGGGGACGGGGATGGATTATATATATAATAACTGGAAATACCTTGTTTCAAAGGACCCGTTAAAAAACCTTATCTTTTCAATACACATGTGGTGGAACGACGGCGATGAAAAACGGGTGAAAGATGCCGTAAGAAAAGCGGCGAAATTAAAAATACCGCTTGTCGTGGGCGAGTTTGCCGCGGCGGGCATAGATAACAAGGGTGTCATATGTTACGGCACCATCATAAAGGAATGCGACACCGCTAAAACAGGCTGGCTGGCGTGGGAGTGGGGGCCGGGGAACCTGCATGGCAGTATGATGGATATGACAAAAAACAACAGGTTCAATACCCTCTGGGGATGGGCAAAGGAAGTTTGCCTGGACAGCCCTTACAGCATAAGGAATACGGCGATAAGGGTTAAAAACATTTAAATTTGAAATTCAAAACCAAAAATTACAATTTTAAAATTTTAAATTAAAAGCGAAAACTTTAAGCGTTATCTGGAGGTTTGATGGCCGGGAAAAAGAACTGGTCCGTTTATATGGTGCGGTGCGCGGATAAAACCATTTATACGGGTATATCAAACAATGTAGAAAAAAGGGTGGCCGCCCATAATGCCGGAAAAGGGGCCAGGTACATAATACCATCGCGCAGGCCGGTTAAATTGATCCATGTTGAGGAGGGTTTTGACGTAGGTTCGGCGCTGAAGCGGGAACGCGATGTCAAGAATTCAGGCAAAACAGCAAAGGAAAAACTTGCAAGAAAAGGCAGGGGGGCTGGAAAAAAATATGAAAGACGATAATTTTGAGACGAAAAAAGCGGGATTTGAATGCGTGAAGTGCGGGAACTGCTGCTCGGTTCCCGGAGAGGTTTTTCTCACCCTTGATGAGGGGGAAAATATAGCAAAGTTTCTTAACGTTGATTTTGAGGATTTCAGGAAAAAATCAATGAAAAAGGTATGGCGGCACTATATTTTCAACATGACGTATAAAGGCGGCTGCGTATTCTGGAAAGACAGGAGATGCTCCATATATGAGGCAAGGCCGGAGCAGTGCAGGACCTTTCCGTACTGGGATGAGCTTCAGGCAAGCCATGAGAACTGGAAGGAAATTGAGGGATACTGTGAAGGGGCAAAAAAAATTAAAAACCGGCTGGCGGCCGGTAAAGAACGATAGAAAATTAATGTTGCGGGGGTGCGTTTGTGAAAAGGAACGGCTGGATTATAATATTTGTTATTGTTATAGCCGTATTATCTCTTTATATGTTTAAACAAACCGTAAACAAACACTCAATAGCCTACGAACTCGCGCTTGAAATGAAAAACAGCGGTGTTCCTGTAGTGAACGTCCATGTAAATCACAGCGATTCCATATATGAGGAAGTGATTGCCACGGGGCTTAACTTGAAGGTAAAAATCAGTGTGTATGGCAACGGGCTGTTTATGGAAAATATCGTCAATAATCTTAAAAAAGACAGGAAGAAAAATTCGGCTCCGGAAAACGCGGCGGCTATCTATACCGCGGGACAGTTTATCGTGGTTGTTTATCAGGAACCGCAGGCGGGAATGGTGAAAGCAGTGCTGCAAAAGCAATTTCCGTCGGTAGTACAATACTAAACAGGCCGTATACATCTGCAAAAAAATGTCCACCCGGCTTTGCCCGCGTCTTATTTTGTCTTTGTAGGGGCCGCCTTATATGGCGGCCCGAACCAGTTCCTAACAGTATTGTATTAACCCGACCGGCCCAAGGTTTCCTGTGTTGTTTTTAAACTTCATATTATCCCTGTAGTATAGTATAATATTACCCCGGAACAAAAATTTCACTGGAGAAAACTTTTGAAAAACAGGTTAAAAGGCAGGCTTATAGTATTTGAAGGCGGCGAAGGCTCGGGCAAATCAACACAGCTTGAAAAAATATACGCGCACATGAAGCGTTTGAACAATAAAACCGTGCTGCTGCGCGAGCCCGGCGGCACCGCCATATCTGAAATGATACGGGAAGTAATTTTAAATCCGGCCAATACCGCCATGTCCGAAAAGACCGAACTGCTTTTATACATAGCATGCAGGGCCCAGCTGGTTGAGGAAAAATTAATACCGCTTCTGAAAAGCGGATACACGGTCCTGCTTGACCGTTTTTATCTGGCAACTGTGGTTTACCAGGGATATGCCAGGGGCATTGACAGGCAATGGATAGACAGTCTGAACGCGTATTCACTTGCCGGACTCAAGGAGGACCTTACCATTATCTATGATGTCTCGCCCGCGGAAGCCGCGAAGCGCATGAAAAAAAGGGCAAAAAGCGACAGGCTTGACAGGGAAGCGGCCGGTTTCCACAAAAAGGTCAGGAACGGCTACCTTACAGAGGCGGGCAGATCGAAAAATTGTGCGGTCGTTTCAACCGACAAAAAATCACCCGGACAGGTTTACGCGGAAACCCTTTCAATTCTTGAAAACAGGGGTGTTTTGTAATGGCAGTTTCAAACATAGCCGGAAACAGCACCGCAAAACGGGTGCTTCTTCATACCGCAACCGAGGGCAAACACGGCACGGCTTTCATATTTTCCGGGGAAGAAAACTCCGGTAAAAATTTTGCCGCCCTGCAGTTTGCCAAGGTGTTAAACTGCCTGTCGCCGAAGGCGGACGGCGACTGCTGCGATGGCTGCGATAATTGCAGGCTCCTTGATAAAACACTTGGGATGCTGGACGAACAGGGCGGACAGCAGTATCCGCACCCTGACATTAAATATGTCAACACTGAAAAATCGCAGATTTCCAAGGAACTTGTGCGCGAGGCGGTTTCGGAGATAAACGCCTTCAGGGGAGTACAGCTTAAAAAGAAGATACTGATAATCAACGACGCGGAAAGAATGAACGCGCCGGCCGCAAATTCGATATTGAAAATAGTCGAAGAACCCAACCAGAATGTTGTTTTTATGCTTGTTGTAAACAATACGGAGGAAATGCTCCCGACCATTCTCTCCAGGTGCCGCAGGATAGATCTGCGCAGGGCCTCGCCGGCAGATATGAGAAAGGCACTGCAGGCGTCGCGCCCGGACTGGGATGCCGTGCAGATAGGCGAAGCAGTGGAATTTTCCAGCGGCAGGATAGGCGACGCACTGCGTTATAAGGAGATCAAAGAGGAAATGCGCGACGCGGCCTCCATTTTTATGGCTGTTTCAGGCAGGCAGGACAATGTTGAGGCAATTTTTGAGGCGGTCAAGCATGTTGAGGAACTTTATAAGAGGGAAAAGGAACGCGAAAAGAAGGCAAAAAAAACGGGCATCGCGCGCATATTTCTGCTTGATATTATCAGGATATTATCATATATTTATAGGGATTATATGCTGGAAAAAACCGGCATTAAAACAGCTTTAAGGCCGAGATACGGGATAAGTTTATCCGACGTGAGAAATTACGCGCCGGGAAAGATTATATCCATATTAAGGCTGCTTGAAAGATCGGGCGCCGACGTGGAGGCAAACGCCAACGTCGGTGTTGTTTTCTCCAATTTGCTTTTTCAGATACGAAAGGAAGGTTTGAATATATGATAGAGGTAGTGGGAATAAAGTTCAAGGACGACGAGAGGGTGGTTTATTATAATCCCCAGAAGCTCCACCTTGAAAAAGGCGAGAAGTGCATAGTGGAAACAATAGAGGGCTCGCGCGAGGGCGAGGTCAGCCTGGCCAATTTTTTTGTGGAGCCGGACAAGATTTACGCGCCGCTGCGCAGGGTCATGGAATACATCACCGACAAGCTGGAAGTCTTTGAACAGAAAAAGGACCGCATGGAGGAAAAGGCGAAGGAATTCTGCGTAAAACGCATTGAAGCCCGGAACCTCGTGATGAAACTTGTCGACGTGAAATATACCGACGACCTGAAAAAGGTTATTTTCTTTTTTGTCGCGGAAAAAAGGGTGGATTTCAGGGAACTCCTGAAGGACCTTGTGAAGACACTCAGGGTAAAGATAGAACTGCGCCAGATAAGCAGGCGTGAATATGCAAAAAAAATCGGCGCGGTCGGCATCTGCGGCAGGATATGCTGCTGCAAAAATCATTTAAAATCATTTTCCCCCATAACCATAAAAATGGCGAAGAACCAGGGGCTGCCCCTTAATCCGACAAAAATATCCGGTGTATGCGGAAGGCTGTTGTGCTGCCTGGCATACGAAAAATATGAGGCGCCCGCGGCGTCATCACTTTTCCAGAGGCTCGCAGCCGCGTCCGAGGGAGAAAACATGGAGGTCGTGCTTGACGAGACCCCGTCCGATACCGAAGCGGATGTGCAGTGGACCCCGGACAACGGCCCGCGATAAAAATTTCCGGAGGGAAAAGTATAAATGAAAAAATTTTTCATAACCACGGCCATTGATTACGCCAATTCAAAGCCGCACGCGGGCCACGCTTACGAAAAGGTCATTTCTGATATCATTGCCCGCTACAAAAGGCTTACCGGCTACGAGGTATATTTCAGCACGGGAACGGACGAACACTCGCTTAATGTGGCCGCAAAGGCGAAGGAACTGGGCCTTGACCCGAAGGCTTTTTGCGATATGATGGCGGTTAATTTCAGGGATTTGTGTGTGCTCTATAATATTTCAATAACGGATTTTATCCAGACCACCGAACCCCGGCATGAAAATTCCGTGACTAAACTTTTCGGGGCCATAGAAAAAGCCGGGGATATTTACAAGGGCCACTATGAGGGCTGGTACTGCAGGTCTTGCGAGGCTTTTTACACGCCTGCGGAACTCACCGGTGATAAAATGTGCCCCGTGCACGGGATAAAAGCCGACCTCATAAAAGAGGAAAATTACTTCATAAAACTTTCCAAATACACCGATAAGCTACAGAAAATGATAGAGTCCGGAGAGTTCAAAATAAATCCCGAAACCAGGCGCAATGAGGTATTATCAATGCTAAAGCAGGGTTTCAGGGACATATCTGTTTCACGTTCGGGCACGGGATGGGGCATAAAGCTCCCCGGAACCCAGGATCAGACAATTTATGTGTGGTTTGACGCGCTTATAAATTATATAACAGTCGCGGGTTTTGCGGCGGACGATGCCAGGTTCGGGAAAATGTGGCCCGCGGACCTGCATATGATAGGCAAGGACATCATAAAGTTTCACTGTATTATCTGGCCGATTATGCTCATGAGCGCCGGGCTGGAATTGCCGCGGGAAGTTTATGCGCACGGATTTTTGCTTAATAAGGGTGAAAAGATGTCAAAGACCACCGGTAATGTTGTCGACCCGGTCGAGATGGCAAATAAATACGGCGCCGAGGCAATAAGATATTATTTTGCGGCAAAGGTGATTAGCGGCGATGACGGCGAATTCAACGACGAGGCTATAAAACTGGCATTTAATACCGACCTTGCCAATGATCTTGGAAATCTGGTAAGCAGGTCGAATAATATGGTGGAGAAATACTGCGCTGGAGCCGCACCGGAACTTCACGCCGAAGCAATGGACGATAAAATGAAGGCGCTTGAGGGGCTGGCAAAAGGGCTCTGGGCCGTATACAGCGCCGCAATGGAAAAATACGATTTTTCCGGCGCACTTGCGTCTGTTTTTAACCTGACTGGCGCCGCGAACAAACTCATTGAGGACGAGGCGCCATGGAACCTGCAGAAAGCCGGGAAAATAATGGAGCTTGAAAATGTGCTGAACCTTCTGCTGGAAACCATCAGGCTCGCTTCGCTCGCGCTGTCGCCGGTAATGCCGGTGACCGCCGTAAAAATCTGGGAAAAGCTCGGCCTTGGCTATAAAATGGAAACGTTAAATATAGAAAATGAAATGAAATACGGTTTTGCCTGGAAGGGCATTAAAGTCAGCAAGGGAGAGGCTCTTTTTCCCAGGATAGTGGAAGAAAAGAAAGAAAAGTAAATTTATACGGGGAATAAGATGATAGTTGAAACGCACGTTCATCTCTGTGACGCGAAATACGACGGCGACAGGAACGAAACAATATCGCGGGCGCGCGCGGCGGGAGTTGCGAAATTTTTGAACGTCAGCGCGGAACTCGGCGAGGTAAGAAAAATAGCGGCTTTTGACGCTGACGGGGTTTTCAAGGCATTCGGACTGCATCCGGACAACGCCGGGGAATTTACCCCTGAAGTATTCGCGGAGATAACAGGTTATTTTAAGGCGCAGAAAAGCGCGGTAGCCGTGGGCGAGATCGGGCTGGATTATTACAGAAGCCGTAATTCAAAGAACGAGCAGGAAATTGTTTTCAGAAAATTCCTGGAGATGGCCTGTTCCCTGGATCTTCCTGTAGTTATACACAGCAGGGAGGCACATGAGGATGTTTATAATATTCTTAAAGAGCACGCGCCGGCAAAAAAAGGCATCATTCATTGTTTCACCGGGGATATTGAGGCGGCGGAAAAATTCATGTCGCTGGGGTTCGTACTCGGCATCGGCGGGGTGGTGACTTTCCGGAACGCCAGAGAACTTCAGGCTGCGGTCAATAAGACGCCGATAAAAAGCATAGTGCTCGAGACAGACGCGCCGTGGCTGGCGCCGCAGTCCGTCAGGGGTAAAAGGAACGAGTCCGCGAACCTGAAGGAAATAGCCGGAAAAATTGCGGAGTTAAAAAGCATGGATCCTGAAAAGGTTGAGGAAATAACGGCGGCGACGGCCGAAAGGGTCCTGAATATATAAGAGGTAAAGGAGAATATAATGTTAAAGAAATATATTAAAAAAGTAACCGACAGGCAGGACCTCTCCTTCGAGGAGATGCAGCAGGTATTTGAGATAATAACAACCGGACAGACCACCGACGCGCAGATAGCGGCGTTTTTGATAGGGCTGAAAATGAAGGGCGAAACCGTTGAGGAAATAACCGCCGCGGCCATGGTGATGCGCGAAAAGGCCCATTACGTGGAGATAAAGGAAAATATAATACTTGATACGTGCGGCACCGGCGGGGACGGATACGGCACCATCAATATTTCCACCGCTGTCTCGATAATAGCGGCGGCCGCCGATATAGCCGTGGCAAAACACGGCAACCGTTCGGTTACATCAGAATGCGGCAGCGCCGATGTTTTAAAGGCACTCGGCGTAAATACGGAGATACCGCACGATAAGATAAAACACTGTATTGAAACCATTCACATCGGCTTCTTTTTTGCGCCGGCGTGCCATGTGGCGATGAAATACGCAATGGGCGTGCGTAAAGAAGTCGGTGTCCGCACCATTTTCAACCTGCTAGGGCCGATAATAAACCCCGCAAGGCATACCCATCATTTAATGGGGGTGTTCGCGGAAACGCTCACGGAAAAAATAGCCGGGGTGCTTAAGAATATGGGGCAGGTGCATTCCGCTGTGGTATGCGGGGCCGGGAATATGGACGAGATAACGCTTGCCGGGCCGACGAAAGTATCCGAATTAAAGGACGGGGAGATAAAAACTTATTACATAAAGCCCTCTGATTTCGGGATAAATGAAGCGCCGATGGAAGCTGTAAAGGGCGGCGGCCCGGAGCGCAACGCGAAAATAATGCGCGATATTTTTGACGGCGTGGAAAAAGGGCCGTTTAAGGACGTCATCGTACTTAACGCCGGGTTCGCGCTTTATGTTGCCGACAGGGTAAAGACGCCGCTTGAGGGCGTCAAACTCGCGGATGATATAATAAGCAGCGGCGCCGCGAAGCGCAAACTGCAGGAATTCATCGAGTGCTCCAATAGTTAAAAGAAAGACGGATTAAACTCCAGGAGGGTTAAAGATGAGTATATTAAAGAAAATTATAAAGGCCAAAAAGGCCGAGGTTAAACTAAAAAAGGAAAAGATGCCCGTGGAAAAACTTCTGGAGGATATAACAAAATCTCCGGCAAACAGGAATTTCAGGGATGTCTTCGAAAACAACGATTTTTCCGTCATTGCCGAGATAAAAAAGAAATCGCCGTCAAAAGGGGTAATAAAGGCCGGCATAAGCGTAAAGAAAATCGCGGAGACGTATGAGGACTGCGGCGCGCGCGCGCTGTCGGTGGTTACGGACAAAAAGTTCTTTGACGGAAGGCTTGAATACATAGATGAAGCAAAAAGGAACTGCGGCCTGCCAATTCTCAGGAAGGATTTTATAATTGATGAGTACCAGATATACGAGTCAAGATGGGCAAGGGCGGACGCGGTGCTCGTTATCGCCGCGGCGCTTGAAAAAAAGCAGGTAAACCAGTTCGTCAAAAAAATAAGGTTCCTTAATATGACCCCGATAGTGGAAGTGCACAGCGGCGATGACATGGCAAAGGCCATAAGTTCCGGCACGGACATCATCGGCATCAATACAAGGGACCTGAAGACGTTCAAGATAAATTTTGGCGGAGTCAAGAGCCTGATGAAAAATGTCCCGCGCGACAAATATGTAATAATCGAATCCGGGATACAGCAGATATCCGACTTGGACGCGCTCGTGACGGACAGCAGGATTAAAGGCGCCCTGATAGGGACGATGTTCATGAAAATGAGCGAAAAAGAGATAAAAGAGGCTATAAGCCGGATAAACAGCAAGTTCGGCAGCTAGAATACAATGCTGGTTGTAAAGATTTGCGGGCTTACACAGGCAAAGGACGCGGAACTTGCGCAGAGGCTCGGGGCTGGAATAACGGGATTTATATTTGCCGACAGCCCGCGAAGGATAACTCCTGAAAAGGCGGAAAGTATAATCAAAACCCTGAAGCCCGGCGTTTTAAAGGCGGGTATTTTTGTCAATGAAAAAATCAGCAGGGTAAATTCGATAATAAAAAACCTCAAGCTTGACATAGCCCAGCTTGCGGGCGATGAGAGCCCGGCTTACCTGGAAAAAATCAGGGGTGCGCTTGTTTTTAAGGTGATAAGGGTAAAATCGGCCGCCGGATTGAAAAAAAATGCGAAACTCTATGAAAAAAGCGCGGACGTATTTCTCTTTGACACATATAAAAAGGGCTCCTTCGGCGGCACTGGAAAGGCCTTTGACTGGAAAATGGTAAAAAAAGCCGCCGTTAAAAAGCCGTTTTTCATAGCCGGGGGATTAAATCCGGAAAATGTCCGGTCCGCCATCAAAGCGGCATCGCCTTTCGGCGTGGATGCCTCATCGGGAGTGGAAAAGAGCCCCGGGATAAAGGACGAAAAAAAAATGAAGAAGTTTTTTGAGGAAATTAAAAAGTCAAAAGGCAAAACCAAAAAGTACAATTTAAAATTTTGAAATTAGCGGCGGTTATTTCGCCGGTTTGCCGGCTTTAAGCTGTAATTATTGGTTTTGAATTTTGAGTTTTTAATTTTTCCCGGATTTAAATAAATTGACAGGAGCAAAGCCATGCTGCCAGACAAAAAAGGTTTTTTTGGAAAATACGGCGGAAAGTACGCGCCGGAAACGCTGCGCGCAGTGGTCGATGAACTTGAAGCGTGTTATTTAAGGGCAAAAAAGGACCCATCCTTTAAAAAGGAACTTGATTATTACCTTGAATATTACGTGGGCCGCCCAACGCCCCTTTACAGGGCGGACAGGCTCTCGAAAAGATACGGCGCGAAGATATACCTGAAACGGGAGGACCTCTGCCATACAGGCGCGCACAAGATTAATAACACCATGGGGCAGATACTCCTTGCCCGCAGGATGGGCAAAAAACGCATAATAGCCGAGACGGGCGCCGGACAGCACGGCGTTGCCACGGCAACGGTTGCCGCCATGTTCGGCCTGAAATGCGCGGTTTACATGGGCGAAGAGGATATCAGGAGGCAGTCACTTAACGTATTCAGGATGAGACTGCTCGGCACCGAGGTCATACCGGTCACGTCGGGGACGAAGACTTTAAAAGACGCAATGAACGAGGCGACGCGGGACTGGCTCAAAAATGTCGACACCACTTTTTATATTATTGGATCGGTGGCGGGATATCATCCCTACCCGATGATGGTAAGGGATTTTCAGTCAATAATCGGCAGGGAGGCCAGAAAACAGATTTTGGCCGCCGAGGGGCGCCTGCCGGATAATGTGATAGCGTGCGTTGGCGGGGGTTCAAACGCCATGGGCATATTTTATCCTTTTTTGAACGACAAATCCGTAAAACTTACCGGGGTTGAGGCCGCGGGGCTTGGTATAAAATCCGGAAAACATTCCGCCACATTGAACGCCGGGCGGGTCGGGGTTTTGCACGGCGCAAAATCAATAGTCTTACAGGATAAAGAAGGGCAGATAATGGGGACACATTCCATATCGGCAGGGCTTGATTACCCCGGTGTCGGGCCGGAACACGCTTACTTAAAGGAAATAGGCAGGGTGAAATACGGCATGGCCCTTGACAGGGAGGCGCTTGCCGCATGCATACTTTTATCAAAACTCGAGGGCATAATACCGGCGCTTGAATCATCGCACGCACTTGCATACCTTGAAAAGATGGAATATAGGCGCGGCAGCATAGTGATAGTCAATATTTCCGGAAGGGGCGACAAGGATATGGGCACCATCATGGAATATACCGGGGAGAATATAAAATGAACCGCATGGACTCTCTTAAGGATAAAACAAAAAAACATCTGGTAATTTACACAATGGCCGGTGATCCAGAGATGAAAGCAACCGAAACCGCGATATACAGCCTTGCGGACGCCGGCGTTTCACTTATAGAAATAGGAATTCCGTTTTCTGACCCGGTTGCGGACGGGCCGACGATACAGAGGGCCGGTGAGATTGCAATTGCCGGCGGCACTACAATAGCAAATACCATGGAACTTGTTAAAAAAGTGAGAAAAACCGTTGAAACTCCGATGGTTTTTATGCTTTATTACAATCTTATATTGAGTTACGGCACTGAAAAGTTCATTGATGACGCCATTAAATGCGGTATAGACGGAGCCATTATCCCCGACCTGCCTTTCGATGAGGAAGAGGGATTTTATGAATATGCCAAAAAATCCGGATTTTATATTATTTACCTTGTTTCACCCACAAATACGCCGTCAAGAATGAAAAAAATTGTAGAAAAATCCTCGGGTTTTGTGTATTATATACTGCAAAAAGGCGTTACCGGCGCAAGGAAAAAGAGCTCGGGAGAGCTTAAAGAACTCAGGGTCATAAAAAAAATTGCTAAAAAACCGGTTTTTGCGGGATTTGGTATTTCTACTCCGGAACAGGCCTCTGTCGTGGCAAATTATGCAGATGGTGTTATAATCGGAAGTTCTTTTGTTTCGCTTGTTGAAAAATGCGGTAGTGACATGGCAAAACTTAAAGTCGAAACGGGAAAGTTTGTGAAGAGTTTCCTGAAGAGGTTGTAATGGCCCGTAAATTAAAGGCTGTATCAAAAAAAACAGCAGGCAGAAAAAAGGCCCCAAAACGCCCGGCAAAGCCGCGGCGCGGAAAGGCCGTTGACGCATATACGGAAGAAACAGACGAGGCGGGGTTTTACAAACGTAAAATAGCCGTCCTTGAGAAGGAAATGGCCATACTGCGGGAAACCGGCGAGATAACGAACAAGGATTTTGACCTTAAGGTACTGCTTGAAAAGTTCCTTAATATTCTTATGCAGGCGGTCGAGGCTGATTCGGCCTCCATTTTGCTCATTGACAAACTTTCGGACACGCTGAGCTTTACCGTTGCGCTCGGCGGAAAAGGGCCGGAACTCAAAAATATAAAGCTGAAGCTCGGCGAGGGCATAGCAGGATGGGTGGCGCAGTGCGGGATGCCTCTGCTGACGCCGGACGTAAAAAACGACCCCAGGTTCAGCCCGAAAGTGGGAAAGGCGGTACATTATTCAACCAGAAATATTGTCTGCGTTCCCTTAAAATACGAGGATGAAATACTCGGAGTGGTGGAACTTTTAAATAAAAAGGGCAACACGGCCTTTGATGAAAATGACCTGCAGGTACTGCTTACATTTACGCCGTATATAAGTGTTATAATAAAAAACGCCCAGCTTTTCCTGGAGAACAGGAACAGGATACACAGGCTGGAGCATTTAATGGAGCTTACCGAATACGTAAACTCCACTCTTAATTTAAGCACGCTCTTTGATAAGATACTTGAAATATCCACAGATACTCTGGGAGCCGGGGCAGGCTCGATAATGATGCTTGACGATGACGGGCAGGAGCTTTCTTTCGCGGCGGCCACAGGCGAAAATGCGGAAAAATTAAAGCAGATCAGGGTGCCTGTCGGCGAGGGCATTGCCGGCTGGGTGGCCAGGGAAAACAAATCCGTGCTTATAGCGGACGCACAGAACGACCCCAGGTTTTTCAGGAAGGCGGACCAGAAGACCGATTTCAAGACCAGGTCGGTTATAGCGGTCCCGCTGAAAACAAAGGACAAACTCATCGGTGTACTCGAGGTGCTGAACAAGAAAAACAGCGAGCCGTTCAATGATGACGATGTTTCCATGCTGGAGGCGCTTTCCAACCAGGCGGCAGTGGCCGTCGAGAACGCCAGGCTTTACGCCAATGTAAGGGAATTGTTCCTGAACACGGTCAGGGCTCTGGCGGCCGCCATAGAAACGAAGGACCTGTATACGCGCGGACATTCCGAGCGTGTGACCATGTTTGCGGAACTTATAGCGCGGGAACTGGGATTTTCGGAGGAAGAGGCTGAAAACCTTAAACTTGCGGGTATGCTCCACGATATTGGCAAAATAGGAGTTGATGATTACATTTTAAATAAACCGTCGAAACTGACGGCCGCCGAGTATGAGGAGATAAAAAAACACCCCGAATACGCGGCCAACATAATCGGGACAATACCGCAGTTAAGGAATATTGTGCCTGTTATAAAGCACCACCATGAACGTTATGACGGCAACGGTTACCCTTCCGGTTTGAAGGGCGAGGATATACCGTATTTCGCAAGGATACTGGCCATAGCCGATACTTTTGACGCAATGAGCTCCAGCAGGCCCTACAGGGCGGCATTGCCGGCGGCGGTATGCATCGCTGAAGTGCAGAGGTGCGCGGGCACGCAGTTCGACCCGGAAATTTCAGCGGCCGCGGTAAAGGCGCTGAAAAAGTGGCGCGATACGGGAAATAAAAATGAAAAGGAGAAATAACTAATGGCATGGTTCCATAGACCAAAATACACGATAATCCGCAGGCCGGCTGAAAAGTCGGAGACCAAGATACCGGAAGGCATGTGGGTCAAATGCGAGAAATGCGACTCCATACTGTTAAAACAGGAACTTGATGACAATCTGAACGTATGCCCCAAATGCAATTTTCACGGACGTATTACGGCAAAACGCAGGGTGGAATTAACCGCGGATGAGGGGACCTTTCAGGCTATGTTCGAGAATATTAGGCCGGTGGATTTTTTAAAGTTCCCGCAGTACCCCGAAAAGCTGGCCTCTTCGGAGAAAAAAACGGGCCTTACCGAATCGGTGCTCACCGGCAGGGCAAAAATAAACGGCATGCAGGTTGCCCTTGCGGTCACGGATTTCTTTTTCATGGGCGGCTCTCTCGGCTCGGTAATGGGCGAGAGGATTACATCGCTTATTGAGCTGGCTATAAACGAAAACCTGCCGGTCATAATCATATCAGCCTCAGGCGGGGGTGCAAGAATGCACGAGGGCGTCATGTCGCTTATGCAGATGGCAAAAATATCGGCCGGGCTTGCAAGGCTCTCGGATAAAAAACTGCCATATATATCGGTTTTAACCGACCCCACAGGCGGTGGCGTGACTGCCTCTTTTGCCATGCTCGGGGACCTCAATATCGCGGAACCAGAGGCCCTTATTATGTTCGCGGGCCCCAGGGTAATAGAGGGCACCATAAAACAGAAACTTCCGGCTGGATTCCAGCGTTCGGAATTCCTTCAGGAGCACGGCATGATAGACACAATAGTGAACAGGAAAGATATGAAGAACACCCTGTTCAACCTGCTTTCCAATATAAGGAGCCCCAAACAATATGCGGGCAGGTAGGCGGGAAAATTTTTATTCCCGGCTCGACGCCCTTAATGAATTTAAGTTTGATTACTCGCTTGAGAGGATAAAAGAGGCCCTGACACTCTCCGGCAGCCCGCAGGACGCATTCGCGGTTATCCACGTCACCGGCTCAAACGGCAAGGGTTCGGCGGCTTCGTACCTTTCAAATATTCTGGTTGAAAACGGATATAAAACCGGAATTTATACCTCACCTCATTTAATTAACGTCCGGGAACGCATAGCAATAAACAACAAAAAAATAAGCGCTGAAAAATTCACGGCCGCCGGAGCAGGGCTTTTCCGGCTGCTTGATAAAAATAGGATTTGCCTGACATATTTTGAATTCCTGACCGTGCTTGCGTTCATTTTGTTCAGGGCGGAAAAGGTCAAAGCCGCGGTCGTTGAAGTCGGGCTGGGCGGCAGGTTCGATGCCACAAATGTAAATTATAAAAACAAATTGCTCAGTATTATAACATCCATTTCCCTCGAGCACACAGCTCTGCTTGGAAAGACAGAAAAAAAGATACTCGTTGAGAAAGAGCAGATAATAGGAAGCGGAAGGGCCGCGGTAAATATATGGCAAAAAGGGCTCAAATCATACCTGAAAAAAAAATATGGCGGCAGGATAATATTCGCGGACGAGGCGTATCCGGCGGCAGGGATAACACCGGGGAAAAAATATCTTGAAACGGAAATTGACGGTGATATTTACAGGAGCGCCATGATAGAAACCGTGCAGGCCAAAAATATTGCAACAGTGCTCGCGGCGTTGCAAATAATGGAAAAAAAAGGGTTTATACTTGACGCAGGCAGGGTGAAAAAAGCAATATTTAGCACCATACTGCCCGGAAGGATGACGCTGAATAAAAAAGGGTATTATCTGAGCGTGGCGCACAACCCGGCCGCTGTAAAACAGGCGCTTGATACGCTGGCCGCGGTTTATCCGGGGGAGCCGGTTATATACATTTTTTCCGCGTTAAAGGACAAGGATATAGCCGCGATATTCGGCATAATAGCTGAACATAAAAATATCAAGCTAATCCTGACCGATATAGGAAATGAGAGGGGATTTGCGAGAGGCGCGCTTTTGAAACTTGCGGAAAAAGCCTGTATAAAGGCGCTATATTTTCCGGACAACAAAGAGGCGCTGCGCCGGGCGCGAAAGATAAAAAAGAACGGCATAATACTCATAGGAGGCTCTTTTTACCTGGTAAAAGAGTTTGTTTAAGGATTCACGCCCAGTTTTGCCCGTGTTTTATCTTGTCCTTGTAGGGGCCGCCCCATGTGGCGGCCCGAACCAGTTACATGCCGCATTGTATTAACCAGCAGGTTTTGCCGGGCCATACCCCCATGAATTAAAAATTGCAACACCCCGTAAAATGATGTTATAATACCCCAAGAAAAAATGCGGAGGTTTTTTATGTCCATTATCGATGATATAAAAGTCGTTTTTGAGCGCGACCCGGCGGCAAAGTCGCTGGTTGAGGTAATATTTATGTACCCCGGGCTCCATGCCCTTATAAACCACAGGATCGCCCATGCCCTTTATAAAATGAAAGTTCCGTTCATACCCAGGATGATATCAGCTTTTTCAAGGTTCTTTACCGGCATCGAAATACACCCCGGAGCCCGGCTGGGAAAAGGGTTCTTTATAGACCACGGCATGGGCGTGGTTATAGGCGAGACTGCTATTGTGGGGGATAATGTACTCATATACCAGGGAGTGACCCTCGGCGGCACCGGCAAGGACAAGGGCAAGCGCCATCCGACGCTCGGCAGCGACATAGTTGTGGGCACAGGCGCGAAGATACTGGGCAACATTACCATAGGCAACAGTTGCAAGATAGGCGCCGGGTCTGTTGTAATTCATAATGTACCTGACGGCTCAACGGTTGTCGGCGTGCCCGGAGTGGTGGTAAGAACCGGCGGGCAGAAACCCGAATCCGACCTCATGCACGGAGACCTGCCGGATCCGATAAAAAATGTCATAGAAAAGCTTTATGATGAGATAAGGGCGATAGAGAAAAAATGCGATACATGCATGCAAAAGCAGGGAATATCCGGCGATAATAAGGAATGCGGCGACAGGGAAATAGACGAGTTTTTTCAGGAAAATAAATAAAATTTCACAAGGGGTATCATGCCCAAAATTTCCATAAAAGTAAAATTGAAGGCCGAAAAGCTCAGGGAAGAAATAGAACACCATAACCGCATGTATTACACCGATGCGGCGCCTGAGATATCGGATTTTGAGTTTGATAAACTCATGAAGGAACTCACCGATATCGAGGCCAAATACCCCGGCCTTAAGACGGCGGATTCGCCGACTCAGCGCGTCGGCGGCGGGCCTTTAAAGGGATTTAAGAGCGCGGCCCACTCCGAACCCATGATGTCGCTGGACAACACCTATTCGGCGGATGAACTGCGCGAGTTTGACGCCAGGGTCAGGAAGATAACGGAGAAAATAACATATACCGCCGAGATAAAAATAGACGGCCTTGCCGTGGCGCTCACGTACAGGAATGGTATTTTTACAACAGGCGCGACGCGGGGTGACGGCGTAAAAGGGGACGACGCCACTGAAAATATCAGGACAATAAAGTCACTGCCCCTCCAAATAAAAGATAAAAACTTCGACGGTATGGAAGCACGGGGCGAGGTTTACCTTTCAAAAAAACAGTTCGAACTGATAAACGAACAGCGGGAAAATTCAGATGAACCACTTTTTGCCAACCCCAGGAACGCGGCGGCCGGCACGCTTAAAATGCTTGACCCGGAAATTGTGGCGTCGAGAAAACTCTCCCTTTTTGTTTACACGCTTATCGGCGCGGAAAAGCACGGGGTAAAGGGTCAGTTTGAGGCCCTTGAGAAGCTCAAAGAACTCGGATTCCCGGTGAATGACGGCTATAAAAAATTTTCCGGCATGGATGCGGTGATTGATTACTGCAATGTAATGGATGAAAAAAGGCACGCCCTGCCGTACGCGGTCGACGGCATGGTTATAAAAGTGGATGAATTCGACAAGCAAAAAATCCTGGGCATGACGGCAAAAAGCCCGCGCTGGGCAATTGCGTACAAATTCAAGGCCGAGCAGGCAAAAACGCGCCTTAACGCAATAACGGTGCAGGTGGGCAGGGTTGGCGCGCTGACGCCCGTGGCCGAACTCGAACCTGTAAGGCTCGCGGGTACCGTGGTTAAAAGGGCGACTCTGCACAACGAGGATGAGATAGCCCGGAAGGATATCAGGGTGGGCGATATTGTCATTGTTGAAAAAGCAGGTGAAATAATACCGGAAGTGGTCGGCGTCGACATTGGAGCGAGGACGGGAAAAGAGAAAAAATTCAAAATGCCGTCAGTCTGCCCCGTGTGCGGCTCGGAGGCTGCCAGGGAGATCGGGCAGGCCATCACGCGCTGTATAAACGTAAAGTGCCCGGCACAGCTCGAGGGGCGCATTATACATTTC
>PLPI01000039.1 GCA_003159495.1 candidate division FCPU426 bacterium
AAGCGGCTTTCTTTTTGGCCCGCCGCCATTTCCGCCTTAAGATAGAAACATTTTTCCGGATAATCTCCGGCGGCGTAAAGCGTCATCAGGCCATTGCCGTCGGTTGACGCAAAATAATACCATTTCCCGTCCCACTGCCCGCACGTGATATCCAGCATTATAGCGGCTGTTTTACGTATGGCATCCGAATTCACGGCTTTTTGCCCCGACTTACGGGCTGCCGACGATAACCCGGAGATAATTTCAGCCGCGCATAAATTTGAGGAATATATGCTTAAATTAATTTCCGTGGAACCCGCGGATGCCTCAAATGCCCCGAGCATTCCCTCTTTTTGAGCCGCAACGCATGCCGGCAGGAAAAGAGTTAAAACAATAACAACTTTTGCTGTCAATGCTTTTGACTTAAGGAATCCCAAATTTCACCGGCCTTTTCTTTTATTTTAAACTGCAGTGCCGGGCCCGACCCGGAATAAATCGTGGTTTTAAACTCTATATCCTGTTTTCCCGATATACCGGCAAACGCCGGGAAAAGTTTTTCTTTGTATGTGAGTTCTATCTTTGCCCCGGCAATACCGCTTAAAAGGCCGAACGGGTCTGCCGATGACGGGACATCCACACCCGCGGCGGATATTTTGCATTCCACGGCATCCCCTTTTAACCCCGACTTCCCGGCTATTTCCCGGGCAAAACTTTTAACCCTGTCCCCATCCCTCTCCTCGCCTTCGGCGGTCATATAGCGCATAACAGCGCGTTCCACAAAGACAAGTTCGACACGGTGTATCATCAAAACCGACAACTGCATCAAACCCGCAAGTATTACTGCGAAAAAAGGAAGTGTAATGGCGAATTCAACCGCCGCCTGTCCTTTATTTTTCTTCAATTGCCCTCCTAATGCAGCAAAACCCCGCCGCCTATTGTGTTTAATATATTTCCAACCGGCCCGCCGGCATTATCTCCAAGCCCGGGAATCGCATCAAGGCACGGCAGTTTTATCCGGGAAATTTTTGCAGCATATCCCGCACCGTCGAGTTCCTGTATGTCAAGCTTGCCGCCGCCTATTTCCACATATGAAATTGCGGAAATCATGGCAGGCTGTATTTCACCGCCGTTGTTATCCCTTAAAAAAAATGTCTTTAACAGCTGGCCCCTGTCGTTCAACCCCGAGAAAACAAGTACCGAATGTTCCGCCGATGATTCCACGATATCAAGCGGTACAGCCCCTTTATCCGGGGCTTTTTCCCGCTTTAAAAATTTTGTGCCGTACACGGGGTCGTTTTTAGTCATTACCTGTTCAGCGGTTCCGTTCCTGTTCTTTATCCTGGTGTCTATCGTCACATATTTTTTATCGACATAAACTTTTTCACCGCTACCGGATGTGTAATAAAATTTGTCGGAATCATCCTTCAAATCAAGGGCGTCTTTTAATGCCTGGTCCGCGTAACGCCTTTTAACATTAAAGGAAGGCAGGTTTGCGCCGATGTCGCAGTCCTGCGAATTGAATACCGCTATTGAAACAGCGCCGTTGAGCGCCCCGTTTTTAAGCACCATTGCCTCCGCGAACAACGGCAGCGGCCGGACAACGGAAAAACTCCCCGTGCCCGCTATCATGTCCTGCATGTTCTGCACCTCATGCACGGTGTCGATACCGGCCTCCGGCGCGCCCACAACGGTTTCAACAACCCCGACCCCGAACGCTATGGCAAGCACCTTGTTTGAAAGCGCTATAATATTCATTGCCCTTGCGTACCAGAGCCCGCCTTCAAGCGCCCCGGAGTCGGCTATGTTCTGGATGCGTGCCTTTTTGTACATGAGGTTGCCCGTCTCAACCGCCATGATTATAAGCAGCATTACCACGACAACCGCGCACAGCCAGATGATTAAAACCTGGCCTTTTGTGTTTTTCATGCGCATTTTCATTGAACCATCATGACACAGGAGGCCCTAAGCGGAAAATAGGGTTCTCCAACAAAACCGGCAATGAACGCGGCAGGGCTGCCAAATCCCTTAAACATCCCGAATATTTTATTAACAAATGGCACCTTTAAAGGAAAATTATAGTTGACACTCACCCTTATGTACGCCGACTTTGCGCCTGACATGGTTTCATTTTCAATATCAACCCCGGAGTCAAGCAGGCCGGGAAAAATATCCGCTCCAAATAAGGATTTTGACGCCATAAGATTGAGAATAAGCAGGGCCTCTCCGGAAGCTGTCTTTTGTTCCTGGCGTGAATCCGCGGCCACGGCCACCCTTGCGGCCATATATGAAGTGTATTTAATCATTACCGCTGCCGTTGTTATCAGGGATAGCTGGGCCATGCCGAGCGCGGCCAGCAAAAAAAGCGGCATTATAACGGCAAATTCAGCCGCGCTCTGCCCTTTTACCCCCCTTATATGCGCCACAACAGCCTCTTTACTGGTCCATGCCCTGTGTGACGTTGTCCACCTTGGAACTTGCCTTGGTAAAAGCGTCCTTAATCTTTCCGCCGAACATTTTTACCGCCCCTAAAACCAGGATTGCGACAAGGGCGATAATAAGGATATATTCGGTCATCCCCTGCCCCTTTTTGCCTGAAATAAATCTTTTCATTTTTCTTTCCCCTCCTCTTAAGGAATCGGCGCCGAGTAAACGGCGGCCGTATTTTTATAATTGCCCCTTATGGCTTTGCCGAGCAAAAGAGCGCCGCCCAGGCAGACCATGGCCACAAGGCAAAGGATTAAAACGTATTCGACCATGGCCTGTCCGCTGTCAGCCTTTAAAACGCGCATGATAATCCGGGCAAAGTTATACCCCCGTAAAAAAATAGAAATAAAAACATTTGTTTGGTTTTAGTTGAAGGGTGGAACGAGCCAGTATTTTCCAATAAATTTTATCGCAAAATGATGATATTAAAAACGCCGGTATTTGTCAAGCGTAAAAATTTTACCCGGTCGCCTTGTTCATAAAATGCTGCTAGGAGCCGGTTCGGGCCGCCATACGAGGCGGCCCCTATAAAAGAAAACTTATGAGATGCGTTTCATGCTTTATCATCCTTCCAGATTGATGTATAATAACCCATATTAACAACAAGGAGTTTTTATGGCATTGACGAACTGTGTACGGTGCGGGAAGGTTTTTTCACCCGAGAAAATAACCAGTGTCTGCCCCGACTGCATCCAGAAAGAAAACGAGGATCTCCGCAAGGTCACCGAATACCTGCGCGACTATCCACTCGCCAATATAATGGAAGTCAGCGACCGCACCGGAGTCTTTCCCGCTCAGATATTGAGGTTCATAAAATCCGGCAGTTTGAGGATAACCGCCGCGCCTGACGCATACAAGTGCCGCATGTGCGGCAAGGATGTAAAAAAAGGCACCCTCTGCCAGGACTGCATGGACAAGGTCAAGGAATTAAAGGAAGCAGTAAAAAAGAAGAATAAGGATAAAAAAAAGCATCGTTGATTTACCTGCTATGGTACTGTCGGAAAGCCCTTTGCGGGTTTTATCCGGGGTGTATGACATTTTTCTTGGATTCCTTCGGCAGGCTCAGGATGCTGAGTTTATCGAAGCATGTCGCCCGATATAATAAAGACGGCCTCTTGCGAGACCATCATATGAGCGGCGCAAGGCCAATAAAAATGTCATATACCCGGGATCAAGTAACGTTGCCGGGG
>PLPI01000082.1 GCA_003159495.1 candidate division FCPU426 bacterium
CGGCGTCAGGATGATTATAGCAAGGGTAAAGACGGCCGACATCCAGGCGGTAAACGGCCTTGAAGAAATGGGGTTCAGGGTCATGGATACACAGTTGACATACAGGTATGATCTGGATGGATATTCAGCAAGGCCGCTGAATCTTTCTGCCGTCAGGATACGGTCATATGAAAATGGGGATTTGGAGCCCATTGCCGCGATAGCCGGTAAAAGTTTTGACAATTACGGACATTATTTCGCAGACCCTTGGCTTGACCGGGAAAAATGCCGCGAAATTTACAGGGACTGGGCAATCAGAAGTTGTGGCGACAAAACAACTGCCGATATTGTATTTGTAGCCCAGGCAGGAAGCATTGCAGGGTTTGCGACATATAAAATCCATGAAAAAGACGGTATAAGTTACGCGGCCTGCGGACTAGGCGCTGTGGATGAATCATTCAGGGGCAGGGGAATTTACGGGCGCATAATCAACGGGGCGCTTGAATGGGGGAAGCAGAAGGGGCTGAAATGGATGGAATACAACTGCCTTGCGTGCAATTTTCCGGCAAACATTTCATATATAAAATCGGGTTTTTTGCCGGTGGATTCATTTATTACACTTCACTATTGGACTGATTAAGGCACCGGGAGGGATTAATGACAAGACTTTCTTTTGTAATACCATGCTATGGTTCTGAGAACACAATTTCGAGCGTAGTGGCGGAAATAAAGGCAACGGTTGCTGCAAGGCAGGGTTTTGATTACGAGATAATCCTTGTCAACGACAACTCGCCGGATAATGTTATTTCAGTGATAAGGTCCATTTGCGCCGCTGATGAAAAGATAAAAGGCATAAGCCTGTCGAAAAATTTCGGACAGCAATCCGCGCTTATGGCCGGGCAATCAGCCGTTAGCGGCGAGCTTGTAATATGCCTTGACGACGACGGCCAGTCACCGGTAAACAACCTTTATGAAATGATAGACAAGTTAAACGAAGGGCCTGACGTTGTTTTCGCCAGGTATGGAGTTAAAAAACAGTCATTGCTTAAAAATTTCGGCAGCTGGCTGAATTTGATAATGCTGAGGATATTGCTCAACAAACCACGCGGGATCGAATTTTCCAGTTATTTCGTTATGAGAAGATTTATTTCGGATGAAATGATAAAATACAAGAACCCGTACCCTTATAATATGGGGCTTATCCTGTCGATAACACGCCGGATAGCGAACGTTGACTGCAACGACAGGAAAAGGCTCTCGGGGAAGACCGGATATACCCTGGCAAAACTTGTCGGGCTATGGACGGACGGCCTGACCAATTTTTCCGTTAAACCCCTGCGTGTGGCCATCTATTGCGGCATGATAGGAGGCATATTCGGGTTTTGTTTCGGGGTTTATACAGTAATAAACAAGATACTTAATCCCGATGTGCCTGTGGGGTACAGCGCGATAATTTCAATGGTATCCTTCGTCGGCGGCGTGATTTTGTTCATGCAGGGCATAATAGGCGAATATGTAGGAAGAATGTTCATAAGTATAAATAAGATACCGCAATTTGTTGTAAGGGAAAAAATTAACTTTAAATAGAAGGTCCGTAAACGGAGGAACGCGCCTATCAATATAAAAAACTTTCTGAACGGTTTGAGGAATGAAAACGGCATATATTTTTCCGGCGCAGCCTTCCCGGTATCATATCCGGAATATGGTAATGATATATTCTTTACAGTTGAGGATGAAAGCTACTGGTTCAGCCACAGGAACAGGTGTATAATTGAAATGATACGAAAATTCCGGCCGGCAGGTTCGCTTTTTTTTGACATAGGAGGCGGCAATGGATTTGTTTCAAAAACGATCCAGGATTCTGGTTTTGATGCGGTACTTGTTGAACCGGGTATTAATGGCGTTGTGAATGCCAGAAAACGCGGTATTAAAAATATCATCTGCGCCTCTTTTCAGGATATCGGACTGGAACCGGGCTCTGTCCCGGCAGTGGGGCTTTTCGATGTGCTTGAGCACATAATGGATGACGCGGAATTTCTAAGGATGATTAATGGATATATGGAACCGGGAGGAGATATTTTTATAACAGTTCCATCGTATGGGTTTTTATGGTCTGACGAGGATGTTGAGGCGGGGCACTTCAGGCGTTATAATGCGGTAAAACTTGAAAAACTTCTTGAAGACTGCGGTTTCAGGATTGAATATTCAACTTATATGTTTGCCTTTCTTGTACTGCCGATTCTTCTTTTCAGGGTAATCCCATTCAAAATGGGATTCATCAGGGGAAGAAAGGACCTGAAAGACAGAGAATCGGAGCATAAAATAAAATTCGGGCCGGCCCAAAGAATTATAGAGGCGTTTCTCGGCGTGGAGGCTCGAAATATCGGCAGAATGAAGAAAAACGCATCAGGTTCAAGCTGCATGATAGTGGCAAGAAAAATTTAATATTAGTTGAAGCTTTACCCGGTTTATTTTATAATAAGAAACATTTTTGGGGACTAAAATTTTAAAACAGGTGAAACAATGTATAAAATTTTGATTGTTTTAATCTCTCTGGCATTTTGGGGATTGGGCCAGTTCCTTATTTTTACGGGCCGAGTACCCGCGGGATTTGCCGTATGTCTTGCATCTTTCGCAATCGGGTTATTGTTCTATTTTAAAATATGGAAAAATTTCGGCACGGGCAATTCCACCGGTTTAATAACGCCGGGGATGCCGCGTTTATACGGCGCAATTGCGATTTTTCTGGCTGTAATAGGTAGTATTAGTGTGACNNCGGCGAGCCCCGGCATGAGCCTGTGGCTTTTTATATTTTCGGGGTTCTTTCTTTTTATAGCGAAGCCCGCAAATGAAAAGATTTTTGAATTTTTTGAAGTACCGGAAAAACCGGCGCCTATGCAAAAATGGGAGCCGTGGTTTGTATTTGCGCTGTTTCTGGCAACGTCATGGCTTAGACTGTATAAACTTGGCGATATACCGCCGGTGGCCGGAGGCAATGAAGGCCTTATACTTGGAAATTGCGCGGTGTTGATAAATAAAGGAGCGCCGTACATGCCCCATATTGGCGGCGGGACAGACTGGCCGACATTTACTTATTATGTCGGTATTATTTTTGCGAAAATACTGGGTTGGGATATTGCCAATTTCAGGATAAGCAGCGCTATTTTTGGCATTATTTCGGTTATTTCACTTTATTTCCTTATACGGCGTTTAACATCGCCTCTTGCTGCGGCAATCTCATCGATAATGTATACTGTTTTCTTAACTCATCTTATAACCTCAAGATTCTTTGTGCCGGTCGCAAGCCTTTTATTCATTCCGCATATTATATGCCTGGCAATACTGTTGACCGCTATAAAAAAGCCGGACTGGAGGCTTTATCTTGCGGCAGGACTCGCATGTGGATACAGCCTTCAGGGGTATTTTCCGGGCAGGGGTGTTATTTTACTTTTTCTGGGCTGGTTTCTGTGGATGTTCATAACCAGGCAAAAGCTGTTCCATAAACCGTCAAATTTTTTTATTTTTTTAGGCGGTTTTGTTTTAGTTGCTTCGCCGGTAATATATTTTGCAATTGTCCATCCAGACGGTTACTGGAATTATGTCCAGAGCGTAAACCCCAATAATAACGGGGGACTGATCTCATATTTTAAAATGATAATCTCACGAATACCACTATATACAGGGATGTTTTATCGGCAGAGCGCCTGCGAAGTATTCTGGCACCTTCCGTACAAACCGCTTTTTGACCCGGTTGTCAGCGTTTTGTTTTCTTCCGGGCTGTTTTTGTCTTTTTTTGCATTCTGGAAGCCGGTCCCTTCGGCGCTGCTTATATTATTTTTGGGAAGCATGATTCCGGGTCTCCTTGGCGGAGGGAGTTCTGTTCAGCCAAATTCAATAAGGGCACTTATGGCTTTTCCGCTTATTTTTATTTTTTGCGCGTATTCTTTTGAGCGAATAAAGCGGATTTTTTACGGGACGGGAAGAAAATGGCTGTATCTGGCCGTTATTGCGGCAGGTGTTATTTCATCAATCTGGTCTTTTCAGAATGGAATCCGTGAATTTTTTAAATGGAGCGTTAATCCCGGGCTTCTTATTAATGAACATCATGAGCTTTATCTGGCCGGTATTAATATTAAAAAACATCCGGACGCGGTTCTTTTTGAAACGCCTTTGTTCTCGGCAGCAGACGCCGCCGGGGTATATATACCGATGGGAAAAAAAGTTAATATAAAAAAGACAATAGATGAAATGCTTGTTTTCCCGGATTACAGCGATTATCTTATATGCCTGGATCCATTTTACACGGACCTTACCGGGATTTTTAAAACAAATTTTCCAGATGCAGTAATTGATGTTTATAGAGAGGACAAAAACAGGGAAAATGACCCGTATTATACCAGCATGAAGCTTAATCAGGGTTACAAAAGACAGGTTGACAAATATGCTCCATTTATTTTCCTTTCAACCGTTTATATTCCCAAACAGGATGTGATTGATTTTCAAACCATGTTATATACCGGAATTCCCGGGGATACGCACAGGGTAAGGGTTTTTGGAGGCTCTGACTTTGCGGGTAAATATTCAGGGAAGAAAATATCCTTAAGAGGCGCTTTTATAATTGCTGATACGGCCGTGAATGATTTAAATAATAAGCAGCCTGCTATTTTTAGCATTGCATGGAAAGGCTGGACGCTGATGGTTGACGGTATACCGCGAAATTTTGGCGGTAAAATCCAGGCCGACGGCGGAATACACTTTTTCCAGGTATCAGGCGTTGTTCCTGCCGGATCAAAGGGGGATATTCCGTTGATGTTGCTTCAGGGAAACGTAAATTTGGGTTTAAAAGGGCAGATAGCGGCGGTTGACGGAAAATTCGGCACACATGTTTATCATACGCCGGGAGCGAATAATTGGGATAAGCCATATACATATTCATACAGGCTTCCGGGGCCCAATTTGAAAATGTATGACGGCATGTCCATGCCGCTGCCTTTTTCACTGAGGGAAGAATCATTTATGAATGTTCCTGTTGACGGTGATTATTTGATCACTGGAAATTCTGAGAACAGGTCAAAGATAATAATTGACGGCACCATTGTTTTTGATAATATGGCGGATCCATTAAACGCCGCAACAAAAAGCGTAAAATTATACAGCGGACATCCTGTGAAGATCGTGGTTTTGCAGACTGTTGAAGGGATACCTTCTGGGCAGAGGGCTGTTACAATACTTGTAAAAGGGCCCGGCATGGAAAATCCTGTACTTGCGCCTTATGAATGGTTTTATCCGGATGATTAGGAGGGGTTATGAAAATTATGAAAAAAGTCAAATATACCGGTCAGGATTCATCCGCAGAGAACGCAACCTTTGATGCCGCAGGTATGGAGCGCGGGCTTGAACCGCTGCAGGAAGATGATTACGAATATTTCTTTAAGGTTACCGGGCTTCTGCGGAAAGCTGATAAGAAAATACGCGTTCTTGAAGTAGGGTGCGGCTCAGGGCCTTTCGGCAGGAGGCTCGCGGAAAACGGCTATGAAGTAACAGGTATTGACCTGTCAAAAGTTCTTGTAAAAGCCGCTAATGACGCCGCCAAAAATAAAAAGATAAAATATAATGCTATTTCCGGAGATGTTTTTGAATATAATGGGGCAGGATTTGATATTGTGCTTTGCGCAGGCTTTCTCCATCACTTTACAGAACTTGGCCCGATTATTTTAAAAATGAAAAGTTTCCTGAAAAAAGGCGGTTATACCGTATTAATAGAGCCTAATGGTTCAAATCCGGCTGTAAGGATAACGGAATTTATACGGAAGAATATGTGGCCGTTCAATAAAATGGTAAATCTTGGAACCCTTAATGAGACGAGCCATACCGCGGAAAAATACATTTCGGAATTTAAAGGGGCGGGATTCAAAGAAGCCGGGATAAGCGGTTTTGTAAAAAAACCCAAATTTGACGATTATGGGCCGGTAATGAATCTCCTTCTGAGGATGAAATATATTTTTCATGTTATGGCGTCTTTTTTCATGCCGCAGGAAATCAAGGGAAATGTCATTGTAATGAGATTTAAAAAGTAAATGGCTTTTTAATATATATATTGTTTGTATTCTTTTAGAACAACCAAAAATAAGCCTTAAATATATGGAGTTTTACGGTCAGGCGGATGTTGACACACGCGGTTAAATGTGATAAATTAACAAATTATCCGGATGTTAATTACTATTGAAATTGGAGGTACATTTTTTGCCTGAAAATAAACTGATCAAAAACGTAATTCTTATAATTGCGGCCCTGCTGCTGGTTTCGGGCCAATTTTTAATATTTTCATCAGGAGATATCACCGCAGGCGGAATTTTTACCCTGTTAAGCGCCGGGTTGTTTGCGCTGGGGTTGAGCGGAAAGTTTAGCGTCATTATTTCTTTATTCCATAAATTATCAGAACTCGCCGAAAAATATGACGCTGAAAGAAGAGCGAGAGAATCCGCCGCGTTAACCGCGAAAGATGTTATAAAAGATGAAAAGAATCAAATCACTCCGGTTAACGGAATGAAAAATATGACGACACGCGTGGCGGAACCGTCAAACAATGCGGCCGGTTTTTTTAAAAAAATCATTGAGAATGACAGGGGAATTGATTTTAAGTTTGCGTTTCCAAAATGGTCGTTATTCGGAGTTGTAGTGCTTTTATTCGGAATATCACAATACCTGCTGGTTAAAGATAATATGAAGCTTGCAATACTGCTGATGATATTTGACGCTGTTATTTTAGTGGCAACATTTATGTTAAAAGGGGCTTCACTTAANNTGTGTATAGCTGGTTGGATATTCCTGATAAATCAGAGCATCCCCATACAGGAATGGGGGGTAGTGATGACGGTTCCGGGGGCAATACTTGTGTTCCTGGGGCTTCCGAAAAATGATACATCACTTTTACAGGAAACAGACAGGAACGATATACTTTTTTTAAAGCCTGATTTTATCAATAATTACTTTGTGAAAATTGTTTTTATTGCGGTGGCTTTTGTGATGATAAGGCTCGGCGTTAAGGTGATGCAGAGCCCCGATTATAATATGTATTCCATGATATTTTATGCCGCCGCCGGAGGACTTTTGTTTTTTGCCCTTCCATTGCATAATTTTGCTGAACGCAAATATGAAAGCAAACTGATGGATTTTATAAAACTTTTTGCTGTAATAGCGGCTCTTGCCATAGCCTTTAAAGGTCAAACGTTGTTTGCCGCAAATAACATAAATTCCGCCGTGACATGTTATCTTATAGCGGCTTTTATTTTCATACTTGCTTTTCCGGTCTACGCAAAAAAAGAATATGAGGAAAAAGAACAATTCCCGTTAAAGATAGAGTTTGTTTTTCTTGTGGCGATAACTATCGTGGGTGCCATTCTCAGATTTTATGAAATAGGCATAAGGCCGTTTGGCATAGAAAATGATGAGGCGGGCGGACTGGTTGCCAGAATGTCCCAAAACGGGGAAACAACTCTAAATCTGACCGTGGGAAATTTTGGAATTTATGCGCATATTGTCAGGATCTTTATAGCTTTATTTGGCGGCATGACAAGGGTTGACATAAAATTCATGCCTGCAATTGTTGGAATAATTGCAATACCTGTAATCTACTTTTTTATCAGAAATTTGTTTAATGCCAGAACGGCGATGTTTGTAACCGTAGTTTTTGCTTTTTTAAGATGGAATGTTTATTATTCAAGATATACATCTCCTGTAATTATGTCATTGTGCACGGAAGCAATGGCGTTATATTTCTTTTTTAAGGCGATTGAAACGAAGAAGAAGCTTGCATGGTTTATGGCAGGATTATGCATAGGCATAACATGGCACGGCCCGATGACCTTTTTTCTTTTGATTATTCCGTTTATTTTATATTTTGTTATAACTGCCCTGTCAAAAAAAGGATATTTTAAGGCAAATTTTATCGGAATACTCGCGTTTACCTGCGGCTTCTGGATATTCGGGTCGATGATTCTGCATAATTATTTTATCTCCCAGCGGATATATTTCGGGCGCGTCTCCGAAGTATCGGTTTTCAGCAAGGATCCAAATGCTCCGAGCAAAAACGTTGCAAAGGGAATAATTGATAATACAAAACAGGTGCTGTTGATGTTCAATCACACGGGGGATTCGAGGCAGAGAAATTCCGGCGGGATGCCGTTTGAACCTACTGTGGATTTTCTGACTTCAATGCTTTTTGCCATAGGGCTTTTATACGCGCTTTATTACAGCAAATACTATCAGTTCTTCATCATGGTTATGGTCTTTTTCTCCCAGGCTGCGGGGTCAATCTTTTCGATTGAAGCGCCGTCGGCAATGAGGGCCGTTGGAACGATGATACCGCTGATATTTTTTGTAGCGTTTACATTTGACAGGTTATGGATGGCATTCCGCAGGGCGCTTGGAAAAAAGCTTGAGATATTGTATCTTCCTGTGATAATGCTTGTTTTTCTAATTCCGATAGCGAAAGAAAATTATTACCAGTATTTCCAGCGATGGATAAGCGGGCTTGACGAGCTTTCAACGGCCGCCGGAATGTATTCCGCAAAATTGGGAAACAATACCAGAATTGTGCTGTATACGTCGCTCTATTATCCGGGACACCCGCCATACAGGTTTTTCAGGTGGGATTACAAGGTGAACAGCGCAGACAGGTTTACAACGGGTTTAACAAGGCTTGATGAGGTGACAAATGAAAATTTTGCGATCTTTTTTCATTATGACACCTGGGATAATATGGAAAGCATAAAGAACACAATGTTTCCCGATGCTAAATTTACAACAGTGGACCACAAATTATTCAATAAAAACCTGAAACCCGGCGAAGGATTCGGCACATTGATAAAGGTAATGGAGATAAGCAATGCGGAGATACAGAAAGTCCGGGGACTTACAGGTGATTATTCTTTTGGCGGGCCGCAAAGAATGAACGACACGGCGGCGTTTTCGAATCAGGACGAATCCAGGATTCCTTACCGCGTTACGTGGAAAGGACTCCTGCTCGTGCCTTATTACGGATCATACAGGATATATAATAACGGCACTGCGAGGATTGGTTTTATGATTGACGGTCACCAAGAAAACCAGGAAAAGGAGATATTGCTCGGCGAGGGCTTCCATAAAATCACAGTAACTGCGTTCAGAAATTCTCCCGGCGATACACTGAATTTTATGATGCAGTCAAAGATGCTTGACGGGAAAAATGTGACAAAAAGCGAGCTTATTAAAATTGACAGTAAGTACCTGTATAATTTTCCGAGTTTCGGGCTTCATGGCTACTTCTATGAAGGGCCGGAATGGTCGGGGAACCCGATAAGATATGAGGTGATAAATACCAATATGTGTTTTGGCGGCGGCGGGATACTTACCGAATCGGCGGAGTGGAAAGGGGCAATTAAAATCCCGGACACGGACACATATACTATTTTTACAAAAAATAATGGTTATGTCAGGATTATTATTGACGGAAAATATTACTGGGAACAGGGGGATGGCAATAAAAATACAGGCGATACTGTTGACGGGTATTTTAAAGGCAGGCATCTTCAGAAGGTGAACGCATTTAATTTGACCGGAGGAAAACACTCCATTGAGATTTATAGCCTGCATGCTTCACTGCTTGAACTTATGTGGAATAAAAAAGGGGCGGCAAACAGTCAACCGGTTCCGGTTGACGCACTTGAACCGGATTACCAGATAACAACCAAATAAATCAGGAGGCAAAGAAATGTCAAAAAGGAAAGTTAAGGCAGCGGGCGCAAGGAAAAAAAAGGCGCCTGAAACAGTTGTGGAACCAGTTAAAACAGCGGAACCATCAAAAAAATCCAACGGAGGAATGTACATTCTTGCGGCTGTGCTTGTTTTTGTGGCGGCGGAGATTTACTTTATGACGATGAAAAATATTCGTGAAAGTAAAAGGCCGGTTTATGTAAACAGCTGGGATCATCAGTACAAAGGCTGCACATCAATAGGTCAATATGGTGATTATATATATGCGGTCGATAATACCAGGGGTGATGTATATAAGACCGATAAAACCAACGGAACACTGGAAAAGATAATGTCGTTTCCGGAAGGCGTCTACAGCGCTGTCCAGAATTCAACGGGAGATATTTATGTTTTAACAAAAACGAATGAAGTAATCCAGGTTGACGGCAAAACATATAAAACTGTAAAAACAAATAAAATAACTGATATAAATGACGTGAACTGGATGGATGTGGATTCAAAAGATAATTTCTACCTTATAAGTTCGTCAAGCGGTTTGGTGGAAAAATATTCTCCTGATTTTACGAAAATACTTTCTTTTGGCGGGCACGGAGATGATAAGGCAAATCTTAATGGAGCGGGGAAAATTTTCGCCGGACCAAAGGATGATATTTATGTTTTAAACTCCTATAAACCGGGGGCAATGGAAGTAAAAATTTTCAATGATGGCGGCAAATATCTAAGATCATGGCCTGTCACGAAGATAAAGAAATTTGATTCTCTTACAAACATGGCGATTGCGGCAGACGGAAATGTTTATATAAATTCGTATGAGGAAAGCAAAATCTACGTATTTTCCGGAAACGGGAAATACCTGGGCAGCTTTGACGGAGATAAGGACAAACATTTTCAGATAATATATGCGGCATCTGTTACAGGCGGAAAAGACGGTTTTATTTATGTACATACCCATAAACTTGTTGTTTTTAAAACATTAACTTACTAGGTATTTTACGGCGTAAGAAAGGGCATTATGCCCTTTCTTACGCTCTTTTTTTTAATAAATAATATCACCGGAGGATTGTTATGGCGAAAAGAAAGAGAAATCCGTCTGCGAAAAACAAAGTGAATGGTGTTAATTCAAAAAATGCACTTGTTGATTTAAATAATGGGCCTATTTTAGAGCCGGAAAGCAATTTAAATAAAAATAATAACGGTATAATAAAAAAAGTACTTATAACTTTCTTTGCGGTTTTTCTGGCTTTTAACATAGTTGAACTCTTTGTATTTATGGGCAAAGCCATGCATAAAGACAAATACCCTGCGCTTGTTGGTACCTGGCCGCATAATTATAAAGGCTGCACTTCAATCGGGGAATATGGCGATATGATATATGCCGTTGACAATACCCGCGGCGATGTGTATATAAACAACAAAACTACTGGAAAAGCGGTCAGGGTTCTGAATTTTAAGGAAGGCGTCTGTTCCGCCCTGCAGGATTCAAAGGGATTTGTTTATGTGCTTACACGTAATTCAGGGATACTAAAACTTGACCCTAAAAACTATTCTGTTATAGCAAAATATAATCCGGAAAATTCAGGGCCGTTTTCATGGATGGACATTGATTCCGGCGATAATTTTTTTCTAGTAAACCCGACTTCGGATATTATATATAAATTTGACAATAATTTTAAAAAAACAATATCTTTTGGGGGCCAAGGCGACGGGCCGGATGGATTTTTTAACGCCGGCAAGATATTTACGGGGCCGGATGGTGAATTATACGCCATGAATTTTATGAAAAAAGGCGGTCTGGAAATTAAGATATTTTCTTCCGGAGGCAAAATTCTGGAAAATTGGCCCGTAAAAGAAATAAAGAATTTTGACAGCCTTACAAACATGGCCGTGGCATCAAACGGAGACGCGTACATAAATGATACTCAGAAAAGCAGGATATGTGTTTTTAACATGAAGGGAAAATTTCTTGGGAGTTTTTCGGGGACAGAGGATAAAACTTTTATGATTCAGTATGCCGCTTCAGTCACTGGCGGAAAGAACGGACTTATTTATGTATTTACTTATAATATTGGAATATTCAAAAACATGGATTATACCAAATGATAAAAAAACCGGAAAAATCGTGAACAACATCATCAATTTCCTTATAAAACAACTGCAGAAAAATAAATCACTTGCACGTATTGCCGAGGATATGTACAGCCGTATTCCATATTTTCTATCCAACGGACGCGCCATGAACCCTCTTTCTGTTGTACTTCTGCTTACTTACCGCTGCAATCTCAGATGCAAGATGTGTTTTTATTATAACGAAGCTGAAAAATCAAACACCGAGTCTTTGATAAACAGAAGAAAATCAGAAGAATTGTCGCAGGAACAGATAAAAAAATTAATTGATGATATGGTAAGGATGAAAGTCAGGGTGCTGACCCTTCACGGAGGGGAACCGCTTATATATAATAATGTCTTTGAAATTTCCGGTTATGCCGCCTCAAAAGGGCTGCTTGTTAATTTCATAACCAACGGCATACTTCTTAACGAACAGGTGATAGAAAAAATAATAAAAGCGGGCATTAACAGCGTAACGATATCGATAGACGGCCCCGGCTATATTCATGACAGCGTGAGGGGATTAAAAGGAGCTTTTAATTCAATATTTAACGGTATTGAAATTTTAATGAGAAAAAAGAAAGAAGGATTCAAGATACCAAAACTCTCTATATCAACTTATGTATCAACCATGAACCAGGACAGCATACTTGAATTATTTGAAAAGATAAAGGCAACAGGCATTACGGACTGGAATATCGGGCTGGTAACTTATAACAGCGAAAAACTGAGCGTTTCAACGAAGAAAATACTCGGCATAGGCGAAGAACACGGCCAGGGGGATTTGAGTTCTTTGCCGGACGAAATGGTAAATTTAAATGTTGAAGAAATGTTGAAAACCAGGAAAGAATTGAAAAAAAAGAACATTGACGCCGGCCTACAGATTACATTTCCGTCGGAAAAGGCAATAAGAAAATATTCAGAGCCGTTTTTTAATGAGGTGAATTATTGCCTGTATCCGTGGGCCAGGGTGGTTGTTTCACCATACGGGGAGGTTTTTCCTTGCGTCCCGCTTTCAATGGTAAACGCGGTAATGGGGAATATTAAGGATAACTCACTGCAATCGATTTGGAACGGCAGTAAGTATATCGATTTCAGGCGTAAGCTCAAAAACAGCAAGCTTTTGCCGATTTGTTCAAAATGCTGCACTGTCAATAATGTGAAAATTCTTTAAATTACCGGCAATCTATACCAGCAACCCCAAATCATAATTTGTTGGAGGTAAAATGATAGAACAATATCTTCTGGATATTATTATTTGCCCGAAATGTAAAGGGGAACTTTTAGAAAATAACGGCGGGCTTATTTGCAAGCAGTGCGGTATAAATTACCATGTTGATGACGGAATACCCGTTCTTTTATCTCCGGCCACATATCATGACATAGGCGAAATACTGCCTGCGTGGAATTCACGCTGGTTAAAAACAGCTGAGCCTGTTCCTTCCGGCCTGGAAAATGAGCCTGATATCATGTCCGCTTTTGGCCACGTTAAGAAATATTTTGATCTGTATCCTTCGGATAATTTTATGGAAGCGGGATGCGGTTCAGGTAGGCTTCTTTATCTTATGGGGAAACTTGGCATAAAGGTTATAGGAATGGACCTGTCTGTCGAGGCGCTTAAGCTGACCAGAAGGTGGCTTGAAAAAGCGGGTATCAGGAATTCTTATTTTATCTGCGGCGATATGAGATACATGCCCATAAAAGATTCAAAAATAGGTTTTATATACGGAGGCGGTTCTATTGAGCATTTTGAGGAAACGCAACTTGGCATAAACGAGCTGCGCAGGGTTTTAAGGCAGGAAGGGCTCTTAACGCTCACATATCCTTTACTTTCAATTGCGTCTTTGACTTACAGGCAGTTATATGGAAATATCCCGGAATTACCCGTGCTAAAGCAGTTATATAAATTCGTCCATGTCAATATTTTTAGAAAGAAATTTATGATTTTTGGACTGGAAAAGTCGTTTTTTATTTCAACAATGGAGAAGTATTATAAGAAAGCTGGTTTTACCAATGTCAGTTCAGCATATTTTGATACTTATCTGGATATCGCTGTATTCAAATCGGAGTTTATTAAAAATTTATTAAGAAAAACTGCGAAAAACCGGTTATTTTGGCCTATGGTATTCACGAATGGAGTGAAGTAAGTACGTAAATGTGATTATTTTGTTTATGTTTAAATACCTGACCAATTGCGTATAAATATTTTGTAAGAACGCACAATATATCTTATTTTTAAAACAAAAACCCCATTGACTTTAATATGAAATTTAAATATAATATATATAAATGGGTAAATGGAAAGGAGTTTTATAATGAAAAAATCACTTTTATTTACAGGCGTAATCCTTGCGGCAATTATCTTGATAGAGTTAATCAGTACAGTTACAAATAATATAAATCCACCTTATGTTTATGCTTATGACCCGACATATCCAACCACAGGCGTTTGTGTTGATACTTATGGGTACTATACCAGCCCTAATCTTGTAAATGATTTTGACGCGGATCATGGTTCCAGCGGTTGTACAATGCAAGCTCCTCCGATTGGAGCGGAGTTTGACTACAGATCATGGATTGGAAGCCAGATATATCCGCCTGCTACCGCATATCCCACTCCGATTATGACGGATTGCGGCAACGGCAATTGCGGCGCTGCAGAGTCGTGCACTTATTGTTTTCCAAACGCGATCCATGATGAGGGGTTTCTCAGGGTGGAATGGACGGGACAGAATTATTTCAGCCCGCAGTTTATTTCACTTTCTCATACGGCTTTTGAAAATGACAACTGCGACGGCTCCTCTTATCCGTCGCCATGCGGAACGCCTTCCGGTAACTGGGCAAAATACGGATATTTACGTTTTTACACTTACTGCAATTATGTTGCAAATTCAGATGCCCCAAATGTTTCACAGACGGTTTCCTTATATGACGGGAATATCACTATAACATCTTCGGCCATTACAGTGGGAATACAGGGAAGGTCCGGGGCTCTGGAACCGTGGATTTATCACCTGAGCGTTTCTCTAAATTACCTTGCAAATCAATATGATACTGCCACGGGAAGGTACTTTTCGGTGTCAAATATCGCGGATGTTATTATTCCGGCGCCGGATGTTTACTACAGCAACAGCAGTATGCCGACGCCGACAATTAATGATTTTTCACAGTCTCCTCCTACAAATTCTTTGATAATGTACTACGATTACCTCACGCTTGGCGCAAGCACGGATCTGCCTTATTATGATTCGCCAAAAAATGGGAATGTCACAACTGCTTATAATACTCCCGGCTTCGGAGTCAATCCTATAGCCGGAGCTTTGATTTCATGGACGGATCTTGGAGTAACTAATGGTTTAGGGGAAAATGCGGCAGATTACGCGACGGCAAACAGTAATTATTCATCGGTTTCGCTCGTCCCTGTTACCGCATATCACATTTACAGGTCTCTGGCGCATTCCGCCGGAGTCGGGCCTTACATTTCAGTTGGTTTTGCCACGGGGCCGTCGTCATCGCCTGCGAGTGTGACCATGTTCACGGACACTAACTGCCCTGGAGGGAATACTTTCTGTTATAAAGTGCTTGCCTGCAACAACGGGCCTATGGCTGACTGGAATAATGAAAAGACCAATACCATTAATGCTTCATATAACGAACCGCTTTTAAATGCCACAAATGTTATTGAAATATGCGGGCATGTCCTAGCACCTGCGACTCCGACGCCTTCATATACACCGGTGCTCTCGCCGACAATTACTCCGACCTTTTGTTCAAATTGCGCAACTGCAACGCCGACATCAATCCCGACGTTTTCCGGAACACCACAGCTTTCCAACGCCTATGTTTATCCCAATCCTTTCAATCCTAACGGAAGCGTGAACGGCGGGGATAAGTTTTTCCATGTCGGCAATGTGGCGGATGGAACGCTTATACATATATATTCAATGGATGGGGCCCTTGTTTTTGACGGGACATATACGGCATCGACGGGCGGATTTACCTGGGATGGGACCAATAAAAACAGTTCCAAGGTGGTCAGCGGTCTTTATTATCTTGTGCTGAAAGATCCAAAATCGAGTAAAACGGCTGTTTTCAGGGTCATTGTTTGTTATAAGTGCGATCCTGTTTATAAACCGCAGTAAGTTTGCGGGCAATCAATAAATACTTTAGTAAATAACGGTGAGGAGAGCATAATGAAAAAAATATTATTGTCGGCAGCCATATTGCTCATGGCATTACCGCTGTTTGCCTCGGAATTCGGCGGGGTTACGGCGTCGCCTTATCTTAATCTCGGCGTCGGCGCAAGGCCGTCCGGCATGGGTGATGCGTATACGGCAATTGTCGATAACGTGGACGCCGGCTGGTGGAACCCCGGGGCACTTGTAAAGGTTGAAAATCCGCAGTTTGACATGATGCATAACGCAAGTTTCGGCGGGACAAATTATGAATACCTCGCGGTGGGTTTTCCAGCGCAGCAGCTTGGTTTTGACATATGGGGAACAATAGGCATATACGCTCTTCTTGTAAGGGTCGATGATGTTCCGACTACCAAGGAAGATGTAAATGGAAATTATGTCTCCAATACAATCCTTGACGGGGATGTTTACGGAGCGGGCGGAACGGTTTTCGGAGCCGCTTACAGCTGGCAGGCCGCGAAATCTTTCTCTGTCGGCGCGACTTTAAAGCTCATTAACCAGAAAATAGCCCTTGAAGAGGGATGGATACCGGCGATGGATTTCGGAATACTTGTAAATACATCACTACCGGGTTTTGACCTGGGCATGGTGCTGCAGAATGTCAGCTTCATGCAGATGAATCAGGTACAGGGCGCGCCGGACGCGCCGCTTCCGCTTAACCTTAAATTTGGCCTCGGATATAAAACAAAAGGCGTATGGATGTTTGATGATGACGGCAACCCCAAAGACACGCTTGCGCTTGATGTGGACGGCATACTGCCGATTTCACCCGCAAATATGCCTTTTGGAGTTAACTGCGGATTTGAATACGGCATGAATTTTGGCGATACCTTCTTTAAACCCCGTTTTGGCTACCGTTTTGACGGAAACCAGTTCGTTTCGGATCTTGGCTGGTTTAACGGATTTACCTTCGGATTCGGTATATCGAGGAATTTTGACGGCGCTGATATATCCATTGATTACGCCTATATACCTTACGGGGATCTCGGGCAGTCACAGATGTTCGGTATGACCATCAATGTCGGGCAGCCGACGCCGACGCCGACGCCAAAACAGCTCAACCCTCCGAAAATTGTGAAACTAAAGGCGGGCGCCCAGCAGATATGGGTATTATGGTCGCTTGACAGGGATTCAAAGACGAAGATAGCGGGATACAACGTTTATATGAGCTATACGCCTGGCGGAAAATATTACAAGCTTACATACAAAGTACCGCTTCCCGCGACAAGGTATTACCTGAAAGTGGGGCCGAAATTAAAATCAGGCGTCCGCATGTACTTTGTGGTGACTTCAGTAGACGCAAAGGGCAGGGAATCAAAGTACTCGAAGGAAATATCTGCGATACCGAGATAATATTACCATAAAATTTTTATACGGGAGGGGTCTATGCAGCCTGTGTTTAAGAGTGAAGCTGAGGCAAAGAAATATTTTTTAAGGGCGTGCCATACAAAACAGCCCGGCGAGGTTATTTTGTTTCATGACCAGCGCAATACGGTTGACAAAGTATTAAAAGAGGTCAGCACAGAGTGCGGCAGGGAGTTTATTGACAAGGATCTTACTACATTAAAGCACGGTGAACTTGGCTGCATGAAAAACGAATCAAGCCCGCCGTGCTGGCTTGAGGATGTCATGAAATCAAAGAATCCCGGCGGTTATATTTTATATTTGAGGGAATTTCACCTGACGGATGCCAAAATACAGGATGAAATAATGAATATTTTGATAAGAAAAGAGATTGAAGGCTATAAATTCCCGGACAATACCCTGGTAGTGCTCGGGGTAAGAAAAGAAGACGAAGCCGCAGAAGCCTTATCGCATACCCATATTGCAAAATTTTATAAATAGAATAAAAGGTAAAATTTAAAAGGCAAAATCAATAAGTGCAGCTTATAAAGTTTTAAATTGAAAGCAGGACAAAAGCACGGCAAAGCTATTAAAAAGCAGGACTTGCTTTTGGCTTGTAATTATGAATTGTAATTTTTGGTTTTAACTTTTAACTTTTAAATTGTAAATTCCCCCCGGATTTTATTTACCATGCAGCCATTGTTAATACTTGACATTTCAAAGACGCAATAATATAATCAAAAGACCTTTAATAAAAGGGAAAAACGGGAATTTATTTGTTTTTTCCGTTATTTTATTATTGTTATTATATTTATGCTTTTTTTCATCTGTGATATTGTGTTTTTGAGGTTTTAAAACTGTGTTGCGAGGTTTTTTTATGAAAAAAGATTCTGTAAAAGTTGGCTTAATAGGCTTCGGGACCATTGGAAAAGGCGTTGCAAAACTTTTCCTGAATTCCGGGACAATCATTAATTCAAAATCGGGAATACCCGTTGAATTAAAAAAAATCTGCGATCTTGATATAACCACGGACAGAGGTATAAAAATTCCGGCCGGAGTGCTTACCACCGATGTGAATGACATTTTAAACGACCCTGAAATTGATATTGTCATCGAATTGATGGGCGGTTATAAACCCGCGCTCGATTTTGTCCTGCGAGCTCTTAATTCCGGGAAAAATGTCGTGACGGCCAATAAGGCGTTATTATCAAAATACTGGGACGAAATATCGGCTGCCGCGGCAAAAAACGGGGTTCAGGTAATGGCGGAAGCCTCCGTCGGCGGCGGAATACCAATACTCAGGGGAATGGACAAGGGGCTTGCGGCAAACAGGATAGAAAAGATAATGGCGATATTGAACGGCACCTGCAATTATATACTCACAAAAATGACCTTTGAAAAAATGTCATTTGACGCGGCTTTAAAGGAAGCGCAGGCAAAAGGTTTTGCCGAGGCGGACCCCACGCTTGATATCGAGGGGTTTGACACTATGCATAAAATAACCATACTTTCCACCATGGCTTTCGGCGGCAGGGTGCGCGAGCAGGATATCCCGGTTGAGGGGATCAAAAAGATCGATTATACGGATATTGAATACGCCGGAGAATTCGGCTACGTCATGAAACTTCTCGCCGTGGCCGAGCGTGAAGGCGGACTGGCAAGCGTGCGGGTGCATCCCGCGCTTGTAAATAAAAAACACCTTCTTGCCTCTGTAAATAATGAATTCAACGCGATTTATTTAAAGGGCGACGCGGTGGGCGAGACGTTATTTTACGGCCGCGGCGCCGGAGAGATGCCGACCGCATCGGCGGTGCTTTCCGATGTTATTTATATTTCAAGGGACATATCGAACGGAATGAAGCGCGCGGCAAAGGAAATTAAAACGGGAAACTTTGTTAAGATGCAAAAATCAGGCGAGGTGGTTTCCAAATATTACCTGCGGTTTACTGTCGTGGATAAAATCGGGGTACTTGCTTCGATTGCGGGAGTCCTCGGGAAAAACAATATCGGCATCGAGTCGGTCATACAGAAAGTGCAGAAACAGCACGAACAGGTGCCGGTGGTTATAATGACCTATTCCGCAAGGGAGTCCGACATGAAAAAATCCCTGAAGAAAATCGACGCCATGAAGGCTGTAAAGGAAAAAACGGTAGTTTACAGGGTTGTTGACTTATAAACGGCTGTAAAACTAAAGGAGTTTTTTATGGAGCAGTATAAAGGCATCATAGAACGTTACAGAAAGTTTATGCCGGTCACATCCAGAACGCCGGTAATTACCCTTCACGAGGGGAATACGCCGCTTATCAGGTTAAAGCGCCTTGAGGCGCTTGTATCCGACAGGGTGGAGCTTTATGTCAAATATGAGGGGTTAAACCCCACCGGTTCTTTTAAGGACCGCGGCATGACAATGGCCATTTCAAAGGCCGTTGAAAAGGGGATGAAAGCAACAATCTGCGCCTCCACGGGCAATACATCCGCATCGGCCGCGGCCTATTCGGTGCGCGCCGGAATCAAAAGTTACGTTATAATACCCAACGGTTATATCGCGCTTGGAAAACTTTCACAGGCTTTGATTCACGGCGCGAAAGTTATCGCGGTCGAGGGTAATTTCGACGTTGCCCTTGAAATGGTCAAGAAAGTGTGCGAAAAATACCCGATAGAACTTGTCAACTCGCTGAATCCTTACAGGATAGAGGGGCAAAAAAGCGGGGCCTTTGAAATAGTTGATTTTCTGGGAGAATCGCCCGATTATCATTTTATCCCGGTGGGCAACGCAGGCAACATAACGGCTTACTGGAAAGGTTATACCGAATACAAAAAGGCCGGGATGATGAAAAAGCTTCCGAAGATGATGGGCTTCCAGGCAGCCGGGTCGGCGCCAATTGTGCTTGGCAAACCGGTTGAAAATCCGGACACAATAGCCACGGCGATAAGGATAGGAAACCCGGCGAGCTGGCAGAAGGCAATAGACGCGCGCGACGAGTCCGGCGGAGTCATTGATATGGTAACGGATGCTGAAATAATAACGGCGTATAAGCTTCTCGCGGACAGGGAGGGCATTTTTTGCGAACCGGCCTCGGCGGCCTCTTTCGCCGGGTTGTTAAAATACGGGAAGAAAAAATTCTTCAGGGAAAAGAAAAAACTGAAAGTCGTATGCGTTTTGACCGGGCACGGATTAAAGGACCCGGACAGGGCCATTAAAAGCGTGGATTTTAAGCCCATAGTTGTAAAACCGGACCTGAAATCCATAATGAAGATTATTGATAAATAGGGAGGCATTGGTATGAAAAAAATCCTGGCAGTGCTCGCGCTACTTGCCCTTGGCTGCATTAATATTTACGCGGTAAAGACCGCGGGGGATGTTTATAATTCGGGATACGACCTTTACCTGGTGAACGACTATAAGGCCGCGGTAAAGCTCTTTAAGCAGGCCATTAAAATGGAGCCGGAATTTGTAAAGCCCTACAATATGGCGGGCCTTTCTTATATTGCCATGAAACAGGTGGACCACGCGTTGTTTATGTACAAACAGGCGGTCTATATAGATCCTGATTTTGCAGAGGCATATTATGACTACGGAGTCGCGACTGAGATAAAGGACCCGAAAAATATAGACGCCGCGGAACAGCTTTACCAGAAGGCCATTATACTAAACAACGACGATTATATTTACGCGCGCGCGTCGCTTAACCTTGCGAAGCTTTACAGAAAACAGGAAAGGCATGACGACGCAATTGAGGCGCTCAGAAACGCGATAAAAGCCGAACCGACGTTCCAGGAACTTTATAATGAAGCCGGGTTGAATTACCTTGATGAAAGGCTTTATGATAAGGCAATCGAGATGTTTTCCAAAGCGGTGGAATTAAAACATGAATACGTCGAGGCGCAGACGAATCTTGCGATTACCTATGAGAAAAAGGGAAACCTGGCAAAGGCGATGTATGAACTCCAGTCTACATTAAGAAAAGACGACAAGTTTGCCGGCGCACAGTATACCTACGGAAATGCGCTTATAATGTCGGGGTATTATGATGACGCCATAGCGCACCTGAAAGCGGCAATCGGGCTTGACCCAAAATTTGCCGAGGCGTATTACAGCCTGGGAAAGGCATACCTTCACAAGTATATGTTCACGGAAGCAGAGGCGGCGTACAGAATGGCGCTGAAAAACAGGAGCAAATATACGCTCGCCAAGAAGGGGCTCGACTACGTAAAAAAGCTGCAGAAAGGGTTCCGCGACCACATAACGTTCCCCAAAATCGCGGTTGAGGGGGAAGAGGACGACTCCACGCAGGATTTGACCGACGAACAGATAGCGGCGGCAAAGAAGAAAGCCGCGGAAGCTGAAAATGTCGAGGACCTGAGGATGCCCAGTTTTAAGCCCACTCCGAAAGAGGGCGAAGACGCGTCTGATGCCCAGGCAAACACGCAGGATGCGGACGAATTTTAAGCAAATTCCTGTAAATTACTTTTAATTTTTTTTACGAAAAAAATCAAAGAGGGAATTTTATGAAATATATCATACTGCTTGCCGATGGAATGGCCGACAGGCCCGTCGATGAACTTCAGGGCAAAACCCCGCTTGAAGCGGCCGCAACCCCGAATATGGACGCATTATTCCAAAAATCCACAGCCGGAATGGTCACACCGCTTGTGGACGGATTTCCACTCGGTTCCGATATAGGCAATATGTCCATACTGGGCAACGACCCGCATGATCATTATACAGGCAGGGCTCCCATGGAAGCGTCAAACCTTGGAATTAAACTTTCCGACAGCGATGTGGCATTCAGGTGCAATCTGGTCACGATTAAATCGGGGGTAATGGCCGACTACAGTTCCGGCCATATATCGACCCGGGAATCTAAAAAACTGATAAAAATGATTGATAAAAAACTCGGCTCTGAATCGGTAAAGTTCTATCCGGGAAAAAGTTACAGGCATATAATGGTGATGAAGGGCGGGGAAAATATTAAGGCCACGCCTCCCCACGATATCACCGGAAAGCAGATAGCGGAATATATGCCAAAGGGGCCGAAGTCGGAACTGCTCACGCAGCTTATGGAGGATTCACGCACGCTTCTGGACGGACATGAGGTAAATACGCAAAGGCGCGCCGAAGGAAAAAATCCGGCCAATATGATTTGGCTCTGGGGCCAGGGGAAAAAACTTGACCTTCCGAAATTAAAGGACAAATACAAACTGAACGGGGCCGTAATATCCGCCGTAGATCTTGTGAACGGCATAGGCATTTCCATGGGGCTCGAGGTAATAAATGTCCCGGGAGCCACCGGATATATAGACACTAATTTTCGCGGCAAGGCGGAATACGCCCTTAAAACCCTTAAGAAAAAAGATTTTGTGTATCTTCATGTGGAAGCCACGGACGAAATGGGCCACAACGGGGACTTAAAGGGAAAAATGGACGCCATCGAAAAAATTGACGGCGAAGTTCTGGGCCCTGTAATGGAAGGCATGAAAAATTTCAAGGAATACAAAATACTTCTGACATCGGACCACGCGACGCCGGTAAAGGAACGCACCCACACGGCCGATCCGGTGGCTTTTATGATTTATGATTCCCGGAAAGATAAAGAGAATAATTCCGGCGGTTTCAGCGAAAAAAACGCGTCAAAAACAGGGATATTTTACAAAAAAGGCTGGGAACTTTTTGATTTTTTTATAAAAGGCTGATATTACAAAATTATTGAATTATAATGCAACCCGGAGGAAGATGATGGCATTGATAGTCCAGAAATACGGCGGGGCATCGCTGGCAACACCGGAAAAGATGCTCTTTGTGGCCGACAGGATAATTAAAGAAATGAAAAAAGGGAACAGAATGGTGGTTGTAGTCTCCGCACCCGGTGATACGACGGATAATCTTATTGAATTTGCGGAAAAACTGGCAAAAGAACCGGATGCCAGGGAACTGGATATGCTCATGTCGACGGGTGAACAGCAGTCCATAGCGCTTATGTCAATGGCGCTTATAGCAAAAGGATACAAGGCAAAATCGTTTACCGGCGCGCAGGTGGGAATTGTGACTGACAACAAATACACAAAGGCCCGTATACTTGATATTAAAGGCGCTTCCAGAATAAAAGAGGCGCTGAAAAAAGGTTATATATGCGTGGTAGCGGGATTCCAGGGAATAACCAAAGGCGAGGACATTACGACGCTGGGGCGCGGCGGTTCAGACCTGACGGCAGTCGCGCTTGCCACGGCCTTAAACGCGGATGTCTGCGAATTTTTAAAGGATGTTGACGGTGTTTTTACGGCAAATCCGGAAGTTGTAAAAGACGCGAAAAAAATCGATTATCTGTCATATGATGAAATGCTTGAATTATCAAGCAGCGGCGCGCAGGTTTTATACAACCGCTGTGTGGAATACGCAAAGAATTACGGGGTTGTCCTGCATGTCAGGGGGACATTCTCATCCAAAAACGGCACCATAATCAAAAAGGAGGACGTGAAGATGGAAAAAATAGTTGTATCCGGAATAACATATAATAAAAAGGAATCCAAGATAACCATAAAGGGAGTTCCGGACAGGCCCGGCATCGCAGCGTTTGTTTTCAACAAACTGGCCGAAGGCGATGTTAATGTTGATATGATAATACAGAACGTTTCCGAAAAGGGCGCCACTGATATCTCTTTTACAATATTCAGGAAAGATTCCTTAAAAGCCGTTAAGGTCCTCGATGCGATAGTAAAAAAAGTCATGGCAAAGGGATTTTTCATCGATGAGGCTATAGGCAAAGTTTCTGTCATCGGTGTCGGAATGAGGACGCACACCGGGATAGCCTCTGCCATGTTCAAGGCGCTGGCCGATAAGAAGATAAACATTGAAATGATATCCACGTCAGAGATAAAGATATCGGTTGTTGTCAGGGAAGACCAGGTTGAGGATGCCGTCAGGGTGCTTCATAACGCGTTCAAGCTTGGCAAGAAAAAGCCTGTTGTGGAATAAGGCTTTAAAACGGAGGATATATGGAAAATATAGATCAGACCGGACAACAGGCTCCTGCGGCGCCGCAGCCTGAAAACGCAAGCGCACATAAACAAAAGGAAAAGGAATTTTCAATAACCTGGAATTTAAAGATCCTGGCGGTTATATATGTTATTCTCGGCGTTCTTTATCTTATCATGAAATTTACCTTAAAGTAGCCGGATCATGGAAAAGATATTCATTTATGATACCACATTAAGGGAAGGCGCGCAGAGCGCGAGGATAACTTATACGGTCGAGGATAAAATTTCTATCGCGAAAAAGCTGGACGAACTAGGGGTCGATTATATCGAGGGCGGTTGGCCCGTAAAGGATGTAAACGAAAAGGAATTTGAGTTCTTCAGGCAGGCGAAAAAGCTTGACTTAAAACACGCAAAAATAGCCGCGTTCGGCTCCACAAGGCGCGTTAAGAAAAATGTCCGTGAAGATGTCATTTTAAATTCACTTCTGCTGGCCGACACAAAGACGGTAACCATATTCGGCAAAAGCTGGGATCTTCATGTTGAAAAAGTGCTCAACACCACGCTTGACGAAAATATCAATATGATAAGGGAATCAATTGACTATCTTAAGTCAAAGAAAAAAGAGGTCATATACGACGCCGAACATTTCTTTGACGGTTTTAAGGCGAATCCGGATTACGCCATGAAATGCTTACTTGCGGCGCAGGAAGCCGGGGCTGACACCATAGTGCCATGCGACACCAACGGCGGCGCGACAATACAGGATATGGAAAAGATAACCAGGGAAGTAAAAAGCCGCATTAAGACCGCGCTCGGAGCGCACATTCACAACGATTCCGGGCTCGCGGTGGCAAACAGCCTTGTGGCCGTGGCCAACGGCTTTAACCAGGTACAGGGCACCATGAACGGATTCGGCGAACGCTGCGGCAACGCGGATCTGGCGTCAATAATACCCATACTTTCTCTTAAAATGGGATATCTTACAATACCGCAGAAGAACCTTAAAAAACTCACCGAAACCGCCTACTTTTTTTATGAAAGGGTGAATATACCGCCGGACGACAGGCAGCCTTTTGTGGGAAAAAATGCTTTTGCCCATAAGGCAGGAGTACACGCGAATGCCGTATTAAAGGTGGCAAGTTCCTATGAGCATATGAATCCCGAAGTCATCGGAAACGAAAGGATTATGCTCATGTCGGATCAGGCCGGAGTTTCCACGCTTGTGCATAAGGCCCGTGAAATCGGCATCAAATTGACAAAAGATGACCCCCGCACAAGGGAGTTGATAGTAAAGATAAAAAAACTTGAAAGTGAAGGCTTTGAATTTGAGGGCGCGGACGCTTCACTGAGGCTTTTTATTCTGAAGAACACATCCAAGGTAAAGGAATTATTTAAGCTGTTGAGTTACAGGGTCATAGTGGAGGAGCGGGGCGGGGAGCTTTATGACGAAGCCACAATAAAAATAGAGGTGAACGGCTTAGCCGAACACGCGGCATCGGAGGGAAACGGGCCGGTCAACGCGCTTGACAACGCGCTGCGTAAGGCGCTGAAAAGATTTTATAAGGCCATCGGCGATGTGCGCCTTGTGGATTATAAAGTAAGGGTTATCGAGGGATCCACCGGGACTTCGGCAAAGGTAAAGGTTTTCATTGAAAGCGCCGATAACGCAGGTTCGTGGACAACGGTGGGTGTTTCCGAGAACATAATTGAAGCCAGCTGGTTCGCGTTAAAAGACAGTGTTGAATACAAGCTTTTAAAAAATAATTAAAACGGTTATTTAATAAAATCATTCAGCCGGGATATTTCAGGCTTTAAAAGGAGATAATAACAATGAAATCAGAGGTGTATTTTACACGGTTCGGCGCACCGCATGCCGACGATTCCATATTAAAAAGGCTTTCCGTAATGTTCGACAGGGTCGGCGCCGGTTCCCTGATTAAGGACAATGAAACAGTCGCCGTCAAGGCGCATTTCGGCGAGCAGGGAAATGTTTCTTTTGTATCCCCGTTATATTACAGGACGATAGTCGACCGCATAAAGGTTTGCGGCGGAAATCCTTTCCTGACTGACACAAATACGCTTTATGTGGGCGAACGCAATAACGCGGTGAAACACCTTAACACTGCCATAAAACACGGCTTTGCATACGCGACTGCGGGCGCGCCGATAGTGATAGCCGACGGGTTGACAGGTTCGGATTTTGTCGAGGTTGAGATAAATGGAAAACACCTTAAAAAGGCAAAAGTCGCTTCCGCTATTTATTGGGCCAAAACCCTCGTGGTTATGTCCCATGTAAAGGGGCATATGATGACCGCCATGGGCGGGGCGATAAAAAATCTCGGGATGGGATGCACCGCCAGGGCGGGAAAACAGGACCAGCATTCCGGTAATGTGCCGAAATTCTCGCCGGAGTTATGCGCCGGGTGCGGAGACTGTGTGGCATGGTGCAACTTTGACGCCATAACCATAGTGGACGGCAAGGCTATAAACGACCCCGCAAAATGCGCGGGCTGCGGCGAGTGCATAGCGGCATGCAGGCTCGACGCGATAGAATCAAAGTGGGATACGGACCTTGAAAAAATGAACGAAAAAATGGCGGAATACGCGCTGGCGGTAACTTCAAATAAGAAGAACAAAATGGTATATTTTAATTTTCTGCTGAACATTACGCCGGAATGCGACTGTATGCCGTCATCGGACAATTATCTTGTCCCGGATATAGGCATACTGGCGTCTTTTGACCCGGTGGCCATAGACACAGCCTCGGCTGAGCTTGTCAATAAGGCGGATGTCATACGGGAAAATGTGGCGGGTAAGGATGGCTACAATTTGGAACTCGCAGGCAGCGACAAGTTCAGGATGGTGCATCCAAAATTGAACTGGCGCCTCCAGCTTGAGCACGCGCAGAAAATAGGCCTGGGGACCATGGAATATGAACTCATTGAAGTTTGATTTTTATAATGGTATATAGATAATGTAGAAAAACACGTTGCACGGTTTATCCCGGGTANNCGCCCGGTATAATAAAGACGGCCCCTGTGGGTCAGTCAGATGAGCGGCGCAAGGCCAATAAAGATGTCATATACCCGGGATCACGTAACATTGACAGGGTTTTCTGACAGTATCATTTAAATAATAAAATAATGGAGCGGTATGGATAACAAAGGCATTGGCATATTTGATTCCGGCCTCGGCGGGCTGACCGTTGCAAAGGAAATAATGGAGATGCTTCCGGATGAACAGATATTTTATCTGGGAGATACCGCCCGGATGCCGTACGGATCAAAGACAAAGGAAACCATAATAAAGTTCTCAAAGGAAAACACGGCTTTTCTTTTGAAAAAGAACGTGAAAATGATTGTGGTCGCCTGTAATACGGCATCGGCTCTTGCCCTGAAGGAACTAAAAAATGAATTCGAGATTGATATTATAGGTGTTATTGAGGCCGGCGCAAGGGCGGCGGTCGAGGCCACTGTCAACAGGCGGATAGGCGTAATAGGAACAAGGGCGACTATAGCAAGCGGCGCATATGTGGACGCTATTAAAAAATACGATTCCAGGGCAAAGGTTTTTACGAGCGCGGCGCCGCTGCTTGTGCCGCTTGTTGAGGAAGGCTGGCTGTCGAATAAAGAGACAGAGAGCATTTTAAGGCATTATCTGGCCGGATTCGGGCCGAAGAAAATAGACACGCTGGTGCTCGGATGCACCCATTATCCGCTTTTAAAGCCTCTTATAAAAAAGATCATGCCGAAAGTTACGGTCATAGATTCGGCGCGTGAAATTGCCAGAACAGTCAGGGCAATGCTGGAAGCAAGGGATATGACGGCAAAAAAGGGAGCCGGCAGGAAATCAGAGTTCTTTGTCACGGATACACCCGCGCAATTCAACAAGGTGGGCAGGTTCTTTTTAAAAAAATTCATGGTGGAAGCAAAAAAAGTCCGCCTTTAACCGGAGAAACCAATGTACGAGCTTATGGTTAAGGATACATTTGCGGCCGCGCACAATCTCAGGGATTATAAGGGAAAATGCGAGAGAGTTCACGGCCATAATTATACGGTCATGGCATATTTTGAAACGGCTGTGCTGGGCAAAAACGGCCTTTCGGTCGATTTTACCATCCTTAAGAAATATTTAAGGAAAATCACGGACACCCTTGACCACAGGAACCTGAACAGTGATATTGCTTTTTTTGAAAAGAACAACACTTCAACTGAAAATATTGCGGCATATATCTATCATGAGCTGAAAAAAAAGGTAAAAAATGCGGCTGTTAAAAAAGTGGCTGTTTTTGAGTCGGAAAATTCGATGGCGGCATATTACGAATAAAGTCAAAAGTAAAAAGGTAAAACCAAAAGTTACAATTAAAAACCGGGAAAGTGGAAACAGAACGTTTTTTTTGTTTTAAACTTTTTGGTTTTGCGTTTTAAATTTTAAATTTTCCAACTTGTGGAGGTTGTAAAAATGAGGAACGATAACCGCGGCAACGACCAGTTAAGGCCCGTAAAGATAACGCGTGATTATATAAAACCGGCGGAGGGTTCCGTGCTGGTCGAATTCGGCGGTACGAAAGTGATCTGCACCGCCAGCGTTTCCACGGATGTGCCTTCTTTTTTAAAAGGCACCGGATCGGGATGGATTACGGCCGAGTATTCAATGCTTCCCAGGTGCGCCCCGACCAGGATACCGCGCGACGCGGTCAAGGGGAAGGTCAACGGAAGAAGCCAGGAAATTCAGCGCCTGATAGGCCGGTCCTTAAGGGCGGTAATTGACGTGAAAAAAATCGGTGAAAAGTCTGTTATTATCGATGCGGATGTCATACAGGCCGACGGCGGTACAAGGACGGCCGCGATTACAGGCGCGTTTGTGGCGGTTTACGACGCTTTTAGTTTAATGATGTTAAACCACGATATTAAGGAAAATCCGGTCAGGGGTTTTGTTGCGGCTGTATCCTCCGGGATAAATTCCTCGGGCGAGGCAATACTTGACCTTGATTTTTCCGAAGATTCCACGGCGCAGGTGGATATGAACATAGTGATGACCGAAGCCGGTGAATTTGTGGAACTGCAGGCAACAGCCGAGAAGAAATCTTTTGCGGATGATAAACTTTCCGCGATGATAACGCTCGGTAAAAAAGGGATAAAAGAACTTATAACGCTGCAGAAAAAAGTGCTGGGGGTAAAATAGTGCTCGAGATTGTGCTTGCAACGAATAACGCCGGCAAGGCGGCGGAAATTTCCCGGATACTTGGAAAGAAAGTTAAAATTTTTACGCTTCCTGAAATAGGTTTTGTTGGTGAAATCGAAGAGACAGGTGAAACTCTCGCGGAAAACGCGCTCATCAAGGCAAGGGCGGTTGCGTGTAAGGCGCCCGGGAAAATTATAATGTCAGACGATACGGGCCTTGAGGTTGATTATCTTGCGAAGGCGCCCGGGGTATATTCGGCAAGATTTGCCGGGCCTGACTGCTCTTATCTGGACAATAATAAGAAACTTTTGAAACTGTTAAAAGGCGTTGCAAAAAAAGAACGGGGAGCTGTTTTCAGGACTGTTGTGGCTGTAATTTACCCGGATAAAAATGTGGAAATTTATGAGGGGAAAATATCAGGCTCTATAGCGGAAAAAATGTCCGGTGTATACGGCTTTGGATATGATCCGGTGTTCATTCCGGAAAATAAAAGAAAAACATTCGCGCAAATGAATTCCGATGAAAAAAACTCCATTTCCCACAGGATGAAAGCCGTAAAAAACTGCCGGATGGGGATTAAAAGAAAATATGCGGTTTAAACCTTTAAAATAAGGCCAAATCGGGGCAAAAACACCGATATTGGGCAAAACCGTGAAACTATATTTTGATTTAAGAAATAATTTTCTATTGACAAAAATTGCCTTTAACATATAATGGAAAACGAATGTAATGCTGTAAAAAATGGTTTGGAGGAAATATGAAAAAACTTGGAAGATTTTCCACAATATTATTATCCGCTATTATAATGCTCTTCATATATTCCACAAATTCATCCGCGAAATCCCACGGCGATACCAAAACTGATTACAATGTCAAGGCAAAGATCATTGGCGTTGCCGATCCGAATTATAATGAATATACCTATGTTGATGTCGGCAAGGCGCAGGGCATCACACAGGGCGAGCGTTTTATGGTACAGGGAAGGTACGGCAAGGTAATGGTTGAGGTTGTCGAGGTATTTCAGAGAATGTCGGCGGTAAAAATTGTTGACAGCTGGCTGCTTAAAAATGGCAACGGCGGGAAAATGATATCGGCAAGCTTGTATCCAAAAGCAAGGATAAGAAAATTTAAAGAAAAAAAGATAATGTATTCCAACCAGAAAGCGGCGAAAAAGAATAAAGCTGCATCTTCTGTGGCTGTCAAGGCGCAGGTTGTGTTACCGCCTCCGCCATCCACTAATAATAATACGAATCAGTCAACTGTTCCGGCTTTGCCGGGAGAAGCGGCAATGTCGCCTGGTAATGTTGAGGCGCCCGGAGTTGAAGCGGCGCCTGC
>PLPI01000110.1 GCA_003159495.1 candidate division FCPU426 bacterium
GCCTCTTGCGAGGCCGTCAGATGGGTGGCGCAAGGCCAATAAAAATGTCATATACCCCGGATCAGGTTATGTTTGCGGGGTTTTCCGACAGTACCATATTAAATAATATAATAAGCGGTGCCGTATGCCAAAGACAAAAGAAAGAAACATGGTCAATGAACAGCGGTCAAGCTGTATGAGCGCCCTGAATTTAATATATTATTTTAACAAGCACCAGGACGTTCCGGTTGAGAAACTCATGGAAGGGCTTTCGGTTGATTTCGATTATATAGACAACATATCCAACTGGATAAGCGGGGCCGACAGCGCCAGGCTTTTTTCAAATGCGGTAAAAAACATAAAGGGTTTTTCCCACACAGACTGGATAAATGCGGGCAATATGGCATACAAGGGAAAAACTTCCGGGTATTTTAAGATGCTTTTTATACTTCTGCCCATAGGCGACATTTACATGAATGTGCCCAAATACGTGAAACATATTGCCGGAGCGGTTGATTACGAGATTATATCTTCAAGGCCCGGAACAATTACGTACAAAAGGGTCATATCAAATCATGATTTGAAAGGGGAGAATACCCTGGGCTGCGAATGCAGTTATAACCTCGGGATTATCAAGGCCATAGCCGGCGCAAAGGATGAAATAGCTTATTCTTCGGAGGCGGCGCATGAAATATGCTCCATGAAGGCGGATAAGATACTTTCCAATTATTACGGCATGAATAAAAACAACTTTTCATACCGTGATTCCGGACTATACATAAACGGCCTTCTTTATGCCCGGTACATAAAACTTAATCCCGGGGAAGATAATCCGGAGTATTTTGGAAGGACGGGTGATTACTGCGGGGCGGGGGAATCGAACGCGCTCTTATTTATCAAAGATTATATGCTCGACGGCATGATGGCGTTTTCCGCCGGCGACGTATATAACGCGCCGTATTGTGTTTTCAGGATTAATTATAAAAAGAAGTTTTTTGTTGCTGAAAGGCTTAACAACAGGAAAATGATACTTTTTCTTGAGCAACAGCTGAAAATGACCGAAGAAAAATTCAGGCAGGCAATCACGGTCAAGCAGGAACTGCAGAATTCCATGAAGGAAATAGTGCGGCGCGACGAGATAATATCGGTTTACATGAGGGATTCGATTTACCAGGAGATAAAAGCGGGGAAAAATCCCCTTGAATTCAAGCCCCAGAAAAAATCCCTTTCGATAATGTTCACCGATATAAGGAATTTTGCCACAATGACGGAGGAACTGGACCCGATTGCGATAACGGAATTTCTCAACTCCTATTTTTTTAAGATAAACCAGCCGGTTATCAATAACGGCGGGGAGATAGACAAGCTTATCGGCGACGGAGTAATGGCGCTTTTTACGGACTGCAACAGCGCCGTAACCGCGGCACTGCAGATGCAGAGGATATTAAAGACCGAAGGCGGGTCGCTTCTGACCTGGGATTGGGGGGAATTAAAGGCCGGGGCCGGGATAAATTTTGACGAGGTTGTGGAGGGGAACCTGGGAACCGCGGGGACAAAAATGGACAGGACCATAATAGGCGACGGGGTCAACCTGGCGTCCCGCCTGGAATCGCTGACAAAATATTACCACACGGATGTGATAATCTCGGATTTTGTCAGGGAAGAGCTGACGGGGGACTTTAAGCTGAGGTATCTTGATACGATAACCGTGAAGGGCAAGTCGCGCCCTTCGGCGATATATGAGGTCATTGACGAACAGGACCCGTGGGTTGTTGAATTCAAGCTTGAGACGCTAAAAAATTATAAAAAGGCCGTTTCTTTTTACCAGTCCGGGGATTTTAAGTCAAGCATGGCGCTTTTTACCGATCTTAATTCCCGGCTTGCCGACGCCATTCAGACAGATTCTTCCATTAACGACCCCATGATAGATATCTATATAAAACGGCTCCTTGAACTTGACAGGTACGGCGATGACGAATCGTTCCTTTCCTATTGGGACGGGGTTTTCAGGCACGCTGACAAGTAGCCGCACAGTCTGTGTTTGTGGATAATTTTGCTTGCCTGCGCCGTCCGGCGTGTTAAAATGTAAGAAAAATACGCGGAGGATTTCTTATGGAAAAACTGGATTTGACAAAGGACCTTATTACCGGAAATATTCACATTGATAAGCAGCACAGGGAGTTCCTGAATCTGTGTTCAGAGGCGGCTGATTGTTCCGAAGAGTGCGGTGAATCCATGAAGATAATCGCATACCTGAAAAAACTTGAAGTTTCCGCCGAGGAACATTTCTCCACAGAGGGAAAACTTATGGAAGAGTCTTTCTATCCGGACAAAAAAGGCCACTGGAAGCTTCACGGCCATTTTATTGACGAACTGCATACCGTCCAGAGGCTGGCCGAATCAGGCGAGACGGGCAAACAGTTCGCAAAAGAAATATACGACAGGCTCGGAATGTGGTTCATACTGCACATAAAAAAGAACGACCTTAAATTATTCTCATATATAATAAATAAGTAATTACGATGAAGATCCTGTTCTTCCGTCTCGGGGCGGTGGGCGACTGCCTTCTGACCACTCCGGCCGTCAGGTACATAAAATCGATTTATCCCGATGCGGTAATACATTACATGGCCGGAGCGCCCGCGGCGCCTGTGCTTGAAAACAATCCTTACATAGACAGGGTGATGCCGATAAGGCTGAAAAAACACATTTTACCCAGGGAGTTCGGGATTTTATTCATCATGAAGGAACTGCGCGGTTATTTCCGCGGCGAAAAATATGATTATTTCATCGATTTTGAATCAAGCTATTTTTCCGCTTATGTCTCGCTTTTTGCCTGCGCAAAGGTAAAAATTGGGCACCTTATAAAACGCAAAAGCAGGAGGTTATATAACCTGCTTTATCAGCGGCGCCTTGATTTTAAGGGCGGGCGAATATATTCGGCGCTCAGGCAGCTTGCTCTCGTAAAAATGGTAAAAGATGGCGGCGATTCAGCCACAGGCCTGGTGCTTTCGCTGACGGCGCCCGAAAAGGAAAAGGCGGCGCTGTTTTATTCCTCCGCGGGAATAGGAGCGGATATAAAAAAAATACTTTTCGGAATTTCCGGGACATGGCCCTCAAAAAGCTGGCCGGAAGCGCACTGGATAAGGCTTGCTGAACTGCTGGCGGCATCGGGAATTCCCCACAGGTGCGTTGTGTTATGGGGGCCCGGAGACAACCCCGATTTTTTAAAGAGGCTCTCCGCCATGCAAAATGTGTCGGTAATCCCCGCGGCGGGATTGAGGGAATTTGCCGCTATTATTTCCGGCGGAGACGTTATCATTTCAAATGATTCCGCGGCGCGCCATATAGCGGACGCGTTTAATGTAAAAACAATAGGGTTATTCGGACCCACCGACCCGCTGGTCTGGGCGAAGCCGGAGTCCGCGGGCAATGTGATTCTAACCCCGGGAGTTGACTGCGCGCCGTGCGATTTAACGGACTGCGGCAGGGGCGGCTGTATGGATAAAATTTCACCGGAAACGGTATATGAAGAAGTTAAAAAAATGTTATAATGTTGTAAATGAGTTACTGCCGGAAAACCCGTTGCATGTTTTATCCGGGGTATATGACANNGGCGCAAGGCCAATAAAAATGTCATATACCCCGGATCCGGCAACATGTGCGGGGTTTTCCAACAGTACAAAGGAGGTGCGGTAATGAACAACATAATATTGGTTTTTCTGGCTGTTTTGTTTTTTGTGACTGCGCCGCTGGCTGTTTTTGCATCCGGTAAGACGGAAACCGCCACATTTGCCGGCGGATGTTTCTGGTGCGTACAGCCCGTATTTGATTATTTAAAGGGAGTAAAGACAAATTTTGCCGGATACGCAAACGGCGACGGGCAGAAACCCTCATATGAAGATTATGCCGAGAATGGCTATGCCGAGGCGGTTCAGGTGACATTCGACCCTTCACAAATCAGTTATGAAACACTGCTCGAGAATTTCTGGATGCAGATAGACCCTACCGATGCCGGCGGCCAGTTCGTCGACAGGGGGCCGCAGTACAGGCCCGCAATATTTTTCCACAGTGAAAGCCAGAAAAAAGCCGCGCTCGCGTATATAGCCGTGATGTCAAAATCAGAAAAATACAGCTCGCCCATCAGGGTGGAAGTTACCGCGTTTAAGAACTTTTTTCCGGCGGAGGCATATCACCAGGAATACCACAACAAATCGCCGATGAACTATATGATATACAGGGCCGGCTCCGGCAGGGACGCTTATATAAAAAAAATATGGGGCGGGGCGGCGAAACAGAAGGATACAGAGAAAAAATAAGGAGAAAAAAATGAAAGCAGTTGCGTTTAACGGAAGCGCCAGGCCGAAAGGCAACACGGCCCGGGCGGTGGAGATTGTTTTTGGGGAACTTAAAAAAGAGGGAATAGACGGCGAACTGGTGAATATAGGTGGCAAACCGCTCGCGGGATGCACAGGCTGTAATAAGTGCAAGGCCAATAAGGACATGAAATGCGCGCTTAAAGACGACGGCATGAATTCTTACATTGAAAAGATGGCATCGGCGGACGCGATAATAATCGCCTCGCCGGTTTATTACGGCAATGTGACCGCGTCCGTAAAGGCGCTGATTGAAAGGTGCGGGCAGGTGGCGCGCGCCAACGACAGTTTTTTAAGGCATAAAATAGGGGCGCCGGTGGTGGCCGTGCGCAGGGCCGGATCCAATTTCACGTATGCGGCCATAAATTTCTTTTTCGGCATCATGGAAATGCCCATTGCCACATCCTCATACTGGAACATGACTCTTGCCAGGGACCCGGGCGAAATTGAAAACGACGCGGAGGGGATAAAAACATTTGAAAATCTCGGGAAAAATATTGCCTGGCTTATGAAGAAAACGCGGGGTTGATCCCGCCGTTAAAATATCAAAGGAGTTTTAAAATGGCCAATAAGGATAATAAATCGGCTCATAACGCGGCCCAATATGACGTGCAGGTTGTAAAAACAATACCGTATTACAACGAACTGCACTATGAAACGCTCAATATTGTCAGGGCGGCCGGAATTGAGCCCGCCATATGGCTCGATACCGGATGCGGGACCGGCACGTTCGTGAAAAAGGCCTTTGAAAAATATCCGGGGGCGTTTTTTATACTTGCCGATCCGTCGCAGGAAATGATGGACGAGTCGAAGAAAAAACTCGACGGCATCAGGGGTTCGTTCCGTTTCCTGCCGCCCGTTGCCACCCAGGATCTGCGCATCAATGACAAATGCGATGTCATAACCGCTATACAGTCGCATCATTACGGCGACGCGGCGCAGAGGGTGCTTGCGGTAAAGACGGCATTTAACATGCTCAACAAGAACGGCATATTTGTAACAACGGAGAACATCATGCCGTTTTCGTTCGAGGGAACGGCAATAGGCAAGGCCAACTGGAAAAGTTTCCAGGTAAAAAACGGGAAAACCGTAGGCGAAGCGGATAAACATATCAGCCGTTTTGGAAAGGATTACTTTCCAATTAATATCGAGGAACACCTCAAGCTTTACAGGGAAACCGGGTTCAAGGCGGTTGAAATGTTCTGGTATTCATACATGCAGGCGGGTTTTTACTGCATCAAATAAGGGCAAGAACTTACAGAAAGTAGACAGGAGAAAGTAGATGGAGCGTTACCCGGCCGGCCGGGGTTTATCATGGTTTGTTTTGCCCCTGTAGGGGCCGCCCCATGTCCTTCGATAAACTCAGGATCATGAGCTTGCCGAATGATGGCGGCCCGAAGCCGTGCACGGGTTTGCCGTGCAGGCGGAACTTTTTTTACGGCTTTCGTCCGAAGTTTTTGCCTGAGGCAGTTCCGAGGAAATAACGTTGACATGGAGTTTTACCG
>PLPI01000045.1 GCA_003159495.1 candidate division FCPU426 bacterium
TAAAAATGTCATACACCCCGGATCAAGTTATGTTTGCGGGGTTTTCCGACAGTACCGCTATAAAAACAAAAGCCCCCCATGGATTTATTGTCCATGAGGGGCTTTTTATTTAAGTAGGCGGGCCGGGAAAAGTTAGGGGTTGTTACGGGATGGGGAGAATTTTGGGGGGTTGTAAAACAACCCGCCTACAATTATCATCTCTGCCGCGCGTTTACACCACGCCTGATTTTTAAAGAACGCTGGAAACACATATAGTATTAGCAATTGGCGTGCCAACGGATTAATACGAATAATAAGGAGTGTCACACATGGTTTTAAGGTTGTAATTATCAAAAATTATTTTCAATTATGATAAATGATATAAAAAACTGACGAAAAACGTCAGTACGAAACCTTTCCAAAATGGCCTATGGCGCGCTTTAATTCCCCGCTGTCGTATTCTTCAAGTTTTATCCCTTTTGAAAAAGCCTCATATGCGGATATTATGGATTTCATTCCAGCGTAACCGCCGTCAGGATGTGAAAATACCCCGCCGCCGGAGAGCATCATGAAATCGTTATTTCCTATTATACGCATATTTACCGGGATTTTTCCCGCCCACTGCCCGCCGGATGAAACCGGAAGAGATTTTTTAATATTTCCCAATTTTTCCGTGCACGCGCTGATATTTCCCGCCACTTCATCATCAGTCTCAAAAAGATACCCGTCGATGCCGCCGCACTGTATCTGGTCGCCGCCGCACATCCTGGTAAGTTTTGTAAAGAGCGTCGATGTTATACCCATCTCTTTCGGCCTGAAAGTTGTCACGGCGAAATCCCTGTGGCAGTGTATGGGAAGTTCTGTTATCCTGGAAAGTTTGTTCAACACCCCGAAGCCGCCTGTCATGACGTTGAACATCAGCGCCCTGCCGCCGTATTTTTTTACCGTATCGTGAAGCGCTATAACCTCATCCGGATCGTCAGTGACGTTGAAAGCGTACATGGTGGTCTTGCCGGTTTCCTCGAATGACCTTTTCAATCCGGCAGATACGGCCTTTACCCTGTCAATGACCCTGTTATACGGAGCATCCGCAAGCAGTTCGTCATCCTTTATAAAGTCTGCCCCCGCTTTTGAAACTTCATAAGCCAACTGCGCGATTTCTTCGGGGGTAAGCCCCACGCACGGTTTTGTAATGGCGCCGAAAAGCGGCCTTCCAAAAGCCCCCGCTATTTCCCTGCACCCCTCAAGGCCGAATTTAGGTCCGTGAAATCCCGCCAGGTATTCATCATCGAACTTTATATCAAGCACCTTTACCGCGGTCAATTCCGACATGTCATAAATTTCCCCGGCTACCGTGGTTAAAAGCATGGATATTTTCGGCCCGAAATTCTCCACAGGATAGTCTATCTCAACAATGCCGCACGAGACCTTCATGGCCGGAGCGTGTTTCGTGGGGAGCGCAAAACCCGGTTTTTCACCCATAATTTCGGTTTTAACCACTTTCGCTCCGAACCTTTCGGTCATACGTTGGGTTTCAGCGTTTAGTTCCTTCCATGTTCCCGTGGACTGCATTTTTGCCATCAATTCCGCTGTTTTGTTGAAATCATCCGGCGTCTCGATATAATAAACCGCCCTTAAATATTTTCCCATTATTTTTCTCCTATCTCGATGTCTTTCGCAATGATATTCATCTCCAGGCCGCCTTTTACCATTGGTTTGAGGTGAAGCTCCTTTGAGCCGTCAAATTTTTTCACATTATTGTCAAGGTCGTCAAAATCTGCCGCCGCGCTGATAATTCTCACAGAACCGTTCACGGCTGATATGTCAATCACGGAATTTTCCGGGAACTTGAATTTATTGTCCGCCATGAATACAATATTGCCGTTTAATGTTTTTATATAAATTGTTTTTACCCTGCCGGCCTCGGCCAGCGACGCGGAAATATCTCCGCCTGCTGTATAAAGCGAAAGCCTGTCTGTTTCCCCGGAAGGGCCGCGAAAATTAATATCGCCTTTTTTTGTCATTACAGCGAATTCTTTATAGGCGCACTGCGGCGCTTTCAGTACAACGGATGAATTCAACTCTGAAAATATGGATTTTTCATCGTTATAATAAATGTAAGCTCCGCCCGTATTTTTAAGGTCGTCCTCAAGGTCCGCCCATGGCAGGCCGAATCCGGCCGCGGAGAAATCAAGCGTACCGGCTTCCCCTGTTTTCTGCGCGGTTATGTTAAATGAAGCGTTGTCGGTCTTCGCGGAAAACGAAGCCGCACACCCGAGATTATAGCGCCGGAACCTGTTAAAAGGCGTTGCGAACATAAAAAAGGCCGCGGCGATGAATATCATTGATATGCTCAATACGGCAAAACCCGTATTCATGTTTTTAACCCCGCCAAAAAGCTCCCTGTCATCATCCGAAGTATGCACTACAAAATAATGGACCGCTTCCGCGGCAAGGATTGTAAACCCTGCCGACCACAACACATCAGAGGCAAAGTGTGCCCCCTGGGCCATTCTTGCAAACCCCAGCAATCCGCCCGATATGAAAGCCGCGGACAGAAACGCCGCTGATGTTTTGGGTTTTTTCCTGCGGTAGGCAAGATATACCGCATAAAAGACAAACCCCATTGAGGCATGTCCGCACGGGAAAGAAAATCCGCGGCCAGGCGTTCCAAATTCAAAAGGCTGTTTAAAATCCCACCTGCCGCCGAATTCCTTTACTTCCCTGGGCCTGGGCCTTCCGGTATAATTTTTGCAGATTACATTTATGAACAGCCCCGGCCCGAGTAAAAATGTCAATATGATAAGGGCCGCGGGCTTCCTGTATTTAACCCAGTTTTTTGAAATAAAACTGACGGAAAAGGCGGTAATTGCCAGCGCGGNNAGCATCGCTCCGGGAATTGTCCAGTATTTGTAAATAAAGGTAAAAAATGGGTTTTCCGACGAATACCACTTAAAGGCGTTCAAATTGAAAAACCAGGACTCTATTTTCATATCAAGGTTAAAAAAATAAAAAGGCAGCGTCAATGCCGCAAAAATAGCGGCATGTAACAATACCTTTTTTATATATCCGGCCTGTGTGGCGGTCATATTACCCCAATATCGACCGGTTTTTTTAATTTATAAATCACCGAATCAACATCAAAATTTTCCGTAATCTTTATCTCGGCCGACTCCGATACCACCCGCACCGCGTGCCATACGTTCTTGGCCACGCATACGGGCCTGTCCAGCAAAAAGGCCTCCATTATTTCCGGAGTTTTCTGCTGTGCCACAATTATCACCGTGGTGCCCGAGACCGGCTCGAATGTCTCCATGGACAGCGGGTGTGCCTCCATCGAGTCAACCGGCGCCGGCTTAAAAATAAGATAACCGATGCGCCAGCCCTTTGCGTCTTTATCCCCCGCAATTACCGAGAAAACCTTTTTTTTGTTTTTCTGCTCCAGCACGGTTCCGTATTTCCTGAAAGAAGCCGCGCTCAGGCTGTTAATTTTTATCATTCTTTTTCTCCTTTGTGTCCGCGGGCCCGACTATGACCTGCGTGTAATTTTCAAGAGTGTAATATTTTCTCAGGACGGCGTTAACATCCGATTTTTTTACCGCCTGTATGGACGCGATAAAGGAGTCGACTTCATTGTACCCCATCCCCCACAACTCGTATGAAAGATAGGAATCAGCCTGCGACATATAATCCTGGAGGCTGACTTTATACATGCCGATTATATAACTCTTGGCGTTTTTTACCTCTTCGTCCGTAACCCCGCCTTTTTCCATATTGGCGAGAACCCTGAATATCGCGTCAACCGCCTTTGTTTCGTTTTCCGGGGATGTTGCCGTATATATACGCACCGCCCCGTTCTCGATGTTGCGGTCAAATGTGGAAAATATCGTGTAGCACAGGTTCTGTTTGTCCCTTATTTCCGTAAAAAGCCGCGAATACATCCCCCCGCTGAGAATATTGTCCAGCACCCTCATGGGATAATAATCCGCGCTGTTCGTTTTGGGCCCAAAAAAACCTATCATTATATGGGACTGGTTCTTGTCAATTGTTTCACGGAGCAGCTTTTTCTGCCGCGTTATCTTTAGCGGCAGTTTTGGTTTTGAATCCCTGCCCGGCTTCCAGCCCTTGAAATATTTATTTAAAAGCCCGGCAAAATAATCCTCATTGACATCCCCCACGACGGATATTATCAGATTGTTCGGGGTCATATAGGTGTCGTGCCAGCTCTTCAGCCTTTCCGTGGATATTCTTTTTACCGTATCCGCCTCGCCCATGATTGGAAAACCGTAAGGGTGCCATTCAAAAAAGAGGCCGTTAAAAAGCTTCATGAGATATGCCGACGGCGCATCCTTTATCTGGTCTATCTGGTTTATAATATCCGTCTTTTCCTTTTTGACCTCGGCAGCCGGGAAAACAGGATTCAGCACTATGTCGGAAAAAACCTTCATGAACGGCTCCATATTTTCAGGGGTCACCTCGGCCGACCACCCGAACGCGTCGCGTTTTATATCCTTATTGAGCACGCCGCCGGTATCGTCGATTGCCCCGGCTATCTGCCTGAAATCCATATCCTTTGTCCCCTTTAGCATCGACTGAAGCATAAGGTTCGTAATGCCCTTATAATCGCCGTCCTCGGTGCCCTCATAAACAACTCCGCCGCGGAACATGAATTTCATGTCTATGATCCCCGCGCCGGAAAGTTTTTTGTGTATCAGGGTTATCCCCCCGGGCAGAATTGTTTTTGTCACAACCCCCTCGCCGGACGCGGTTTCGGATACAGGCGCAGGCATAAGTTTTTTTAAATCTCCGGGCGTCTTGATTTTGGCAAATTCCTTTCCCATTTTTTCGGGATAATAAATTACAACATCCGCGTTGTCCGGGTCTATATAATTTTTAAGCACCGCATCAACGTCCGAATCCAGAACCCTTTTTTCAGCGTCGTTGTGAATGTAATAAAGGTTGTAATCCCCGAGTGTCTGGTAATACCCCAGGTTAAGCGCGCCGTTTTCAACCTGCATGTCCTCTTTGGCGTCTTCCCTTGCTATGTCGTTTTTTACCCGCGCCAGCTGGTCCCTGTTTATTCCCTCTTTTTTCAGCCGGTCTATCTGGCTGAATATTTCCGTAAAGGCTTCCGCGAATTTTCCCTCGCGCACATTTGCCGATATTACAAACATACCGCCGTATCTGCCGGTGAATATGTCGGAATCAACCTCGTCGACAAGCTGTTTTTCCTCTTTTAACGACTGGTAAAGCGGCGATGACTCGGATCCTGCCATGGCCCTGGCAAGCACCTCAAGCGCGGGAATATCCTTTGAAAGCGCGTCCGGTATCCTGAATCCCACCGCCACGTATGTGCTTTCTATCCCGCCGGCTATTTTTTCAAATTTAATTTCCGGTTTTTCCGGCCCGGTTTCCGGCAATATGGCGGAGGGAGCCTCCTCTTTTCCGGGTTTTATGGCCCCGAAGGTCTTTTTAATGTAATCCATTACTTTCGCGGTTTTGACATCGCCGCTGACCACCACAATAATATTTTGCGGGATATAATACTTCCTGTAATATCCGTACAATTCGTCCCTTGTCATGGCCTTTAAACCCGGCGCATAGCCGATTATCGGGTCCTTGTAATACCTGTCAAACGACAGGTTCATGAATTTCTGCCATAAAAATACGTCCGGGTTGTCGAGCCCGCGGTTAAGTTCGGTCAGCACAACCTCGCGTTCCTTGTCGAATTCGCCGGGGTCGAACACCGATGACGTGAGGGCGTCGTACTCAATCTCCAGCGCCTCTTCAACATGGTCGGACGGCAGCACAATTACAAAATTAGTCGCGTCGTAGGATGTGAAAGCGTTATTGTAACCGCCCAGGGCCTTGAGTTCCTTGTCAATATCCCCCACGCTGCGCGTCGGCGTCCCTTTGAACATCATGTGTTCGATAAAATGCGACATGCCTTTTTCATTTTCATCCTCATAAGCCGCGCCGGTTTTAACCCAGAAATTGCATGCCACAATCGGAGCGGCATGGCTTTCCTTGACTATAACAGTAAGACCGTTTGGAAGCTTTTCCATGGTGATTCCATCCTGTGCCATCAACTCAACCCCCGAAACAAGAATTATAAAAAAAAGAAGCGCCGCGGCTGAAAATACGCGGCTGAAAATCTTTACTCTCATTTTATCCTCGAGACAAGAAATCCGTCTTTTTCATCGACCGATATTTCATGCCCCTGAGAAACCCGGCCGGTCAGGATCATTTTCGCCAGCTCGTTCTCAATGTATTTCTGTATTACCCTTTTTAACGGCCTCGCGCCGAATACCTCGTCAAAACCCTTTTCAGCCAGGAATGTCCTGGCCCTGTCGGTGAATGTCATCGCAATCTTTTTCCCGGAAAGCCTGGAGTTTAAAAGCGCCAGCTGCCTGTCCACTATGGCGCCCATGTCATTCTCGGTAAGGCGCTTGAATACTATTATTTCATCAATCCTGTTCAAAAATTCCGGCCTGAAATATTTTTTAAGCTCTTCCCTCACATCATCCATAAAATCCGCCCCGCGTTCAACGTCCCTTGCAATGATGCCCGAGGCAAGGTTGGAAGTCATTATTATTATCGTATTCCGGAAATCAACGGTGCGCCCCTGACCGTCCGTGAGCCTGCCGTCGTCAAGCACCTGTAACAGGACATTAAAAACATCCGGGTGGGCCTTTTCTATTTCGTCAAAAAGCACCACTGAATATGGCTTTCTCCTGACCCTTTCCGTAAGCTGTCCGCCCTCTTCATAACCCACGTACCCAGGCGGCGCGCCTATCAACCTTGCCACCTCGTGCTTTTCCATATATTCGGACATATCAATCCTTATCAGGGCCTGTTCATCATCAAATAAAAATTCCGCCAGCGCCTTTGCCAGCTCTGTTTTGCCAACCCCGGTGGGCCCCAGGAACATAAAAGAGCCCTGCGGCCTTAAGGCATCGGAAACACCGGCCCTTGAGCGCCTTATCACATTGGATACCGCCTCAACGGCCTCATCCTGGCCGATAACACGCTGTTTTAACCGTTCTTCCATTTTTATAAGCTTGTTTGATTCCGCCTCAAGCATTCTGGTAACCGGAATTCCCGTCCATTTGGCCACTATCTCGGCGATATTTTCCTCGTCGACCTCTTCTTTTAAAAGCGTCCCGCCGCCGCGCGAATTAAGGGCCGCTTCGGCTTCCGACAATTTTTTATTCATTTCCACCATGTCGCCGTAACGGATCCTGGCGACCTTCTCAAGCTCCCCCTGCCGCTCAAAACGCTCCTCGTCTATTTTTAAGGAGTCAATGGATGCCTTTATCTTCCTGATATTGTCAATGGCCCCCTTTTCCACGGACCACCGCCCTGAAAGCGCGTCGCGCTGCTCCCTTACCCCGGAAATATTTTTGTTAAGGTCGTTAAGTTTTTCAGCCGCCCCGGGTTCACCTGCCTCTTTTTTTATGGCTTCCCGCTCTATCTCCAGGCGCCTCAGCCTGCGCTCAAGCTCGTCTATTTCCTGGGGCATGGAATCGATTTCCATTTTTACCGAAGATGCGGCCTCGTCCACAAGGTCAATGGCCTTGTCAGGCAGGAACCTTCCCTGGATGTAACGGTCGGAGAGCTCCGCCGCGGCTATAATGGCGGAATCCTTTATCCTGACGCCGTGATGAAGCTCATACTTCTCCTTGAGCCCCCTGAGTATTGAAATTGTGTCCTCGACAGACGGTTCATTAACCATCACGGGCTGGAACCTGCGCTCCAGCGCCGGGTCCTTTTCGATGTATTTCCTGTATTCGTTCAGGGTCGTGGCGCCGATAGCTTTCAGTTCGCCCCTTGCAAGGGCCGGTTTCAGTATATTTGCCGCGTCCACCGCGCCTTCCGCGCCGCCGGCTCCGACAAGAGTATGCATTTCATCTATGAAAAGTATTATCCCGCCGTCCGACTCGGAGACCTCTTTTAAAACAGCCTTAAGCCTGTCCTCAAATTCACCGCGGTATTTTGCCCCGGCAATAAGCGCGCTCAGGTCAAGTGCGACAACTTTTTTGTTTTTAAGGCTCTCGGGAACGTCGCCCTTGACTATCCTTATGGCCACACCCTCGGCAATGGCTGTTTTTCCCACTCCGGCCTCTCCTATGAGAACCGGATTATTTTTGGTCCTGCGCGAAAGCACCTGCATAACGCGCCTTATTTCCATATCGCGTCCAATGACCGGGTCGAGTTTTCCCTGCCTGGCCAGCGCAACAAGGTCCCTGCCATAACGCATCAGAGCCTTGTATTTATCCTCGGGATTGCGGTCGGTGACGCGGGCCCCGCCCCTGATTTCCTTCATTGCGATAAGTATATTGTCGTAAGTCACCCCCGCGGCGGATAAGAGCGGAAAAACTGAAACTTTCCTGTCTGCTGCCATCGCAAGGAGAAAATGCTCGTTATTGACAAACTCGTCCTTTAATTCACCTGCCTTGTTTTCCGCCGCATCAAAGACAGAATTCAGTTCCCCGGAAACATAGGCCTCTGAAAAGCCTTTGACTTTCGGAAGCTTTTCAATTGCCGACTCAAGCGCTGTTTTTAACTCTTCCTGATTTGCCCCTATCTTGGCAAGAAGGGAGTGTGTGACGCCCTCGCTGTCGGAAAGCATCGCGTGCAAAAGATGCGCGCACGAGAGTTCCTGGTTGGCATATTCAGCGGCCGTTTTCTGTGCGGCCTGCACGGTTTCGTACGCTTTGACCGTAAGTTTTTCAGGATTTAACATGGTTCACCTCGCCTGCGTAACAATAATTTTCGTCCCGCCTTTTATTATAAAACACAGCCCATTCAGGCAGTATGGAATAAATACCACGCTTCCTTTTTTGAAAGTACCGCCGTCGGCTCCGTTCTGGATGATTGACAGAGAGCCTTCAGCGACCATCAAAACAAGCGGCATGTTTTTATTATACCAGTACTTTACTTGCTTTTCCACTGATACCTCGCTGCATGAAAAATAGCCGCAATCCGCAAGGGGCCTTACAGCCAGGCCGCCCGATGCCCCTGCTTTCTTATGTTCCACCCTGCCGCCAGGCGTTTTAAAATCCACCGAAGCCACCGCATCGCTGATATTCAGGTGCCTGTCTTCGGTAAGGTTGTGCCGCCCCCAGTCGAATATCCTGTACGTGACGTCGGAATTCTGCTGAACCTCAAAAATAACATTACCTTTTCCGATGGTATGTATGGTCCCCGCAGGTATAAAAAAACAGTCGCCTTTTTTTGACTTATATTCCCTGAGATTTGACGCGAGCGTATTATTTTCCACCATTCTTACCAGCGACAGTTTATCCTGTTTTGACTTGAATCCCACAAGAAGCGATGCGTTTTTCCCGGCCGAGAGCACATACCACATCTCTGTCTTTCCCGCCGGATAGCCGCGTTTTTTTGCGTATGCGTCGCCTGGATGGACCTGGACGGATATCCGTTCGTTTGTATCCAGGTATTTAAAAAGCAGGGGAAATTTCCTGCCGTATTTTTTTATCATCAAAGGGCCCATTACACTTTCGGGGAATTTATTTATTAGCGTACTTATGTCCATGCCGCTGTAAATACCGTTGTTTATCACAGATTCGTTGCCGCTCTGGTCCGCCAGCATCCATGCCTCGCCTATTTTGCCCGCTTTAATTCCTGTAAACGTTTCCAGGTTCCTGCCGCCCCAGACCTTTTCCTTTAGTATCGGCCCGACAGTAATCGGGTATGGTTTAAAATCCATCAATTGCTCCTTTTTCATCCTTAATATTTTGTCCTTATGTAGCTTCCCGGAAAATAATGGTAAAGTATGGACTCGTAACCCTCATTTTCATCGGCCATCCCCTTTACCCCGCGCTGACACATCCCGACCCCGTGCCCCCAGCCCGCCCCGTAAATGTATATTTCTTTTATGTAACCCTTATCATCCTTCAAATATTCCCATTTTATCATATTGGACCTTATTTTTCCCAGAACATTCCGCATGGCGTCATAGCCGCAGGTTTTTGTCCCCTTGTCTCCCACAATCCGGACCTTTACAAGAGCGCCGCCATGCGCCCTGCGCACCGGTTTAATATCCATTATCCTGCCGATATCGCCGTTCCTGTCCACATAATAAGCCAGGTCATCGGCGTCAAGATACCTTATCCACCTGAAGCTGGTCTCCAGCGCCCCTGTTGTTTTGCAGTAAACATCCGGGTTGGACCTGACATATTCCTCAAGGTCAAATGGCTGAAGCGGAAAATTCCATTCCGATTTTTTCCCGTCATAAACACCGGCCAGTGATCCGACTTTTCTCATTCCCCACACCTCGCTGACATCCTGTGTGTGGCCCCCGCAGTCCTCGGAATAAAATGTATTGAGCATTTTATAATCCGAGCCGTAAAGCACCTGCCCCCTTGTGGTGTCAACCGCTTCGTTTGTGGCCTTTGTCTCCCCGTCGACACCCGCGTAAACCGCGCAGTGCTGGGTGTTGCAGACGTCAAACCCGTCGCTTTCGTGCCTCCCCATATGCTTGAAAGTATAGGTGCGCGCCGCGACCGCCTGCGCTTTTAAGGCTTCCATCGGCCACACAGGGGGTATCTCAGCCGGGACCACGCCGTAGAGATATTCCTCCATGTTGACAATATTAATCAGCGTCAACCCGCCGTCCGCGTATAAAATCTTGAAATCACCCCTGTAAGTCGTGTCTTTTTTGCTGGCCCAGTAAAAACCCTTCGCGTACTGGATGTTATAAATAACCGTGGTGGATTCGGGGTTGTCCCTGTCTATATCAATCTGCCTGTCAAAATATACCCTTGCGGCGCCGTCTGTAAAAAACGGCTTGTTTTTCGATTTGTCGACTCCGAAAGAATATTCCTTTAGTTTTATCCCGCTGAAAATCGACTCAAGCCGGTCATTGACAAAATCAAAGTTTGACCCGCATTTAAAACTTATGGAAGATGCGTTCTCCATGATGCCGACCATGACTTTTGTTATACCGCCGTTATTTTTTACGCCGGCCTTTTCCGGCGGCAGTATTTTTTCCCTTTCGTCTTTTTTGTACTGTATATATTCCACTGCTTTTTGCCTCAAAAAAGGTATATTTGCCATGAACTGTTTCATTTTATCCAGGGCAGTGGCGTCCTTCGGTTCCACTTCATTCACCTTGCGCCAGTAAACATAGGCGTCGACCCTGTCGTTTTTTTTCTCGTAAAGCGCCGCTATCCTGCGGTTTAATTCGGTGTAAGTCCTGTCAAATTTTATGGCGAGCCTGCAGTACTTTATGGCATTGTCAATATCGCCCCTGAGATCATAAAGCTCGGACATTTTTATATAAGGCAGGTTTTTGTATTTATCGGCCGCGACGGCGCCGTTGAACTTTTCGAGCGCCCCGTCAAGCTTTCCCTCTTCCAGAAGTATACAACCCCACCAGTAATATACTTCCCAGTTGACTATGTTCTTAAAAACAAGATTTTTTATCTCTTCCTCGGCGTAATTGTAGGCCCCGGTAAAATAATAGGCCTTGGCCAGTTCGAAATGGGCGCGGTATTCATTGTCCGCTATGGCGACTATCCTCCTGTAGGATTCAACCGCATCCGCGTTCATGCCGAATTCTTTCTGCACCGAGGCAAGATTAAACAACGCCATCCTGTCAAAACCGCTTTTTTTGGAGTCTTCCGCGTAGGTTTTAAGGGCATTCTGGACGTCGCCGGAATAATAATCGTCAAGTCCCGAGGCGCAAATGGCCGGGGCGAAAAAAAACGCCGCAAATATTGCGGCAGCAAAATACTTCCTCATAGCGTGAATTTTTCCCCGAGGTATATTTCCCTGGCTTTTTTATCCATTGCGAGCTTTTTTGCCGGCCCGTGGAGCAGTATCTTTCCCTCAAAGAGGATATAGGACCTGTCGGTTATTGAAAGTGTTTCCCTGACGTTATGGTCGGTTATGAGGATGCCTATCCCCTTGTTTTTCAGGTCCCTGATAATATTCTGAATATCATTGACGGCAATCGGGTCGATTCCGACAAAAGGCTCGTCAAGCAGGATGAATTTCGGCGACAGCACAAGCGACCTGGCTATTTCCGTCCTCCTGCGTTCGCCTCCGGAGAGCGTATACGCGCGCTGTTTGCGGAGATGGGATATATTGAACTCCTCGAGCAGGTGCTCGAGTTTCTTGTTTTTCTCGTCTTTCGGAATATCAAGGAATTCAAGGACAGCTTTTATATTTTCCTCTACCGTAAGGCTCCTGAAAATTGAGGGTTCCTGCGCAAGGTAGGATATGCCCAGCCTCGCGCGCTGATACATCGGCATGAAGGAAATATCCGTATCTTTTATGGCTTTGCCTTCGGTTTCCTCAAGATAAATATTCCCCATATCGGGTTGGATTATCCCGAGTATCATGTAAAAAGTCGTTGTCTTTNNTGTCTTTCCGGCGCCATTGGGCCCCAGAAGCCCGACAATCTCGCCTTCCTTTACCTCTATGTTAACGTCGTTTACAACCCGTTTTTTATTGTAAAGTTTTACCAGATGCTGCGTTTTTATCCGTCTCAACTTTTACCTCCATGCTTGTGCGCTGAAAATCATTATAATAAAACCTTGCCCAGACGTTGTCTTTCATATTTATGGATTTATCATCGATATTCAGCCAGATATTATCGGCCAAAAACAGGGACTTTGCTTTTTTTATAATGGGCCGCCCTGAAAAATGCATCTGCCGTGAAGCGTCATTGTAGCTCACTTCGTCGGAAAACGCCACAATATCTTTCATGACCACCCTTACCCTCTTGCTGCTCTTGACGGCGTCCATGGTGTTGTCCGCCGCGTTAAAAACAAGCTCCTCGCAGTACATATTGACTGTATTGCCGTCCGGCAGGAACTTACGCGCCACCACATTGTCGTATGCATAAACCTTGCTCAACCCTCCGGAATAGACCAGCCTGTCGCATGTTATGTTTACCCCGTACTCGCGGTAAATGGCCCGGACATTTCCGGTCGCCACGGCGTTATCCCTGTAATTTTTGGATACAAGCTTTGAGGAATATATTACAACATTGGAAGCCGCGGCGGTGACGCTTCCTGAAAAAACAGCCTCGGAAGTGTCCCTGTCAAATGTCATTGTATCCGAGTCAATAAGAAGTTTTTTAACCCTGAATCCCGGAGAACTTTTGGTTCCCGAGCCCTTTGTATTTTTTGCGGTAATGGCGGTATCCGCCGCCGCGGTTCTTGAAACTGGCGATACGTCCGTAACAACACCGGCGTCAGGCTTTGCGGAGGCTGTTTTTACCGGCTCCGCATACGCGCATACGGTGATTAATAATCCGTATGCCAGAACAGCCGCAAGGAATCGCTTCATTTTTTTTCCGCTTCCTGGATATCTTTCGCCGTCAGCCTGACCTGCTTTTTTATTACCATATTTTTCATGGACGCGTCCGATTCAAGCCCTATCCCCTTTAATATGCTGCTGCCTTTTATTATGATTACCTCATCGTCCGTATGCATTCTTTTCAGCGCGTTATCCCAGTAAAGTTTCCGGGTTTTCAGGATCATGCCGTTTACCGCCTTATACACAACATCATCGCTTATTTCAAGATTGTTCGTGTCGCTGTAAATTAATCCTTTTTTACCCGTGAGGGTTGAATATTTTCCCGAGTCGTCGTAATTTTTCATCAAAAAATCCTGGACATAAATTTTTTTCTTCATTTCAAAGACCTGGGCGCCTTTTCCTGTAATTTCCCAGTCTGTTTTTCCCTTTATGGAATTTTGAAGCGCAAAACCCTCTATTATATAATTGGGTATATCCTCTATGTTTCCGCCCACCGGAAGCCGGGGCTTGATCCTGTCGTCGTCAGTGCAGGCGGACATGAACACACACACAACCGCCAGCACAAACAAAATCACAATTTTTTTTGCCATTTAAACCGCCGTTTTATTCTTTTATCGTACTCTTGAACCTTTTGTGGATCCATGCCCACTGTGCCGGATTTTCCATTATAACCGCGCTGATTTCATCGTTATACTTCCTTACAATTTCCTCTATAGTATCCGTTTGAGCCGGGACATAAGGCCTGTTGACCTTCAGTTTATAATAACCGTCTTTCCTGCGTATCAAAAAAAACGTCCCTATGTCCACGCCGAACTTTTTCGCGAGCACGGCAGGCGCCGACGGGGTTTTTGCCGGCAGGCCAAGAAAAACCGATTCTATGCTCTCTACATTTGTATCCTGGTCCACAAGAAAACCCAGGAACATGTCCGACCTTAATCCCTTTATCATGTCCTTTGAAATATGGTCCTTGTCAAAAAGCCTGGTCCCCGACCTTCTGCGCGTCGAGCTGATGACCCTGTCCAGGTTTTCATCGAATATTTTTTTGCCTATAGCCCCGGTTTTAAATCCCAGGCTGGCGGTATATGCCAGCAGAAGTTCCCAGTTGGAATAATGTGCCGTAACGCATACACACGGCTTTTTATCCCTTAAAAACCCCTCCAGATATTCAAGTCCCTCTGTTTCCTTTACAAGCGAGGCCGTCTTTTCAAGTGGCCAGACGGTAAATTTCACAAATTCAAAGAAGCCTATCGCGTAATTCCTGAAGTTTTCCAGGGCAAATTTCTTTTTCTGGCCGTCGGTAAAACGGCCTGTTCCGTAAACAAGGTCAAGGTTCCTGTAAATTTTCTTGCGCTCACCGGGCAGCATCATGTAAAGTATGTATCCAAGCGCCGTTCCTGCCGCGCCCGAGGCCCTCCAGGGTATGGGATAAATAAACAGCCTCAGGGTCTGCACAAGCAGATAAAAGAGATAATTCCTGGCCTTTTTTAGCGGGCTATTTTTCATGCCTTAGATACCTGTTTACCGCCTTTTGCATGAGCCCCTGCGCGTTTAATATAAGTTCAACAACCTCCCGTACCGCGCCTTTGCCCCCCAAAGCCCCGCAGATATAGTCGGCGGCGTCTTTCGCCTGTTTTACCGCGTCTGCGGGCGCGGCGGAAAAACCGCATTTTTCCATTACGGGCACGTCGATTATCTCGTCGCCGACAAAACATATCTCGGCGTCCCCGTATCCGGACTTTTTCCTGAAATCATCATAGGCTTTTATTTTTTCCTGGACATCCTGATATACCGCCTCGCATTTAAGCTCGGCAGCGCGGTACTCTATTACCTTTGAATACCTGCCGCTGATTATGCCGAACTTCAGCCCCGCGTATCTTCCAAGCGTAATGCCGGTGCCGTCCTTGACGGAAAAACTTTTGTACTCGGTCGCGTCGCTTCCGATAATTATGGAGCCGTCGGTTAAAACACCGTCGACATCGAGCATGACAAACTTTATATCCTTTAATTTTTTCGCGGCCGCGGCGCGCATTAAACAACCCCTGATTTTAAAAGGTCATGCAGGTGCAGTATCCCGCATGGTTTTCCTTTTTTATCCGGAACCATCAGGACCGTTATGGAATTTTTTTCCATTACAGAAAGCGCCCTGACGGCAAGTTCATCAGCGTCAACCGTCTTCGGCTTCTTTATCATAATATCCTTCATGCGCATAAGGTAGGGATTCTCATTTTTTTCAAGCAGGCGCCGCAGGTCGCCGTCGGTAAATATACCGCGCATTACGCCTTTTGCGTCCACAACCGCAGTGCATCCGAACCTTTTGCGTGTCATCTCAAGCAGCCCTTCCTGGAGGGTATCATTGATACCGACTAACGGAACCGGCTGTCCGGAGTGCATAATGTCATGTACCTTTAAAATAAGCTTTTTGCCAAGCGACCCGCCTGGATGCAGAACGGCAAAGTCCTCTTTTTTAAATCCCTTTAATTTAAGCAGGGCCACCGCGAGCGCGTCGCCAATGACCAGTTGCAGGGTAGTGGACGCGGTCGGGGCGAGCCCCATGGGGCATGCTTCCTCATCGACCGATGAATCAAGGACACAGTCCGCATTTTTTGCAAGGGTCGAGGTCTTTTTGCCGGTTATGGCTATCAGCGGGATTCCGAAACGTTTTACCGCGGGAAGCACCCCGATAACCTCGCCGGTCTCGCCGCTCTGCGATATTATTATGGCTGCATCCTGTTTACTGACGATGCCAAGGTCGCCGTGCGCGGCCTCCGTCGAATGTAAAAAAACAGAGGGCGTCCCCGTTGACGACATTGTCGCGGCTATTTTCTGCCCGATAAGCCCTGATTTTCCTATTCCTGATATGACGACCTTGCCTTTGCAGTCAAGAAGGAGCTTAACAGCGTTTTCAAAATCGGCGTTTACAAGTGATTTTGCGCGCATAAGCGCGTCAATTTCTATCTGAAAAACCCTTTTTATTTCCTGTTTAATTTTCATTTTGCAGTTTCCTGCTTTGGTTCAAGGTACCATATCCTGGCGCAGTTTTCACAGGTCTTTATAGCGGTGTTTTTTCTTAATTCTATGACCGTCTGCGGCCTTACCGTAAATTTGCAGCCGCCGCACGCGCCTGAGCCATCGGCATTTTCTATTATCGAGGCAAGCGCGAGTCCCTTGTTTTTCCTGATCCTTTCATATCTGTCATACCAGTTTTTGTCGACTGCCGCGGCAACGCCAGACCGTTTTTCCATGTATCCCGCGATGACAGAATCCCGGGTTTTTTCCTGTTCCTCAAGCTCTTTTACCCTGCCTATAAGGACGTTTTCCTCTTCCTTATCCTCTTTCTCCTGCGTTTTAAAGAGCGCCGACGCGGCTTCTTCCTCTTCCATGAAAACAATTATAGCGTCTTCAAGTTTTTTTATATCGCTTTTTACGGAATCAATTTCACGCTGGAGGGCCTTAAATGCCTCGTTGGTTTTTATTCCGGCCGACTGCCCGTCCTTTGTTTTTATCTCGGCTTCCTTTGTCTTAATTTCCATTTCGATTGAAACCCTTTTCTTGCGGGTCTCTTCAAATTTTGATTTCTTCGATGCGGACTCGCCCCTTTTTGCGGCTATCCTGTCCTTAAAACCCTTGATTTCTTCCTTTAAAGCGGTTTTTTCATGCTCCACGTCAAGGATGGCGCGGTCAACTTTCTGCAGTTCCACAAGTGTTTGCAGTATTTCCGGTTCTTTCATTTTTCCTCCAGTTAAACTATTTTATTATCTTTTACGCGGATTAAATAAAAAAAGCCGCGTCACCTTACGGCGGCGCGGCTTTTTGCCATTATCGGGCCTCAGCCTTCGACATTGACGGTGCCGAATTTTTTCTGCCCGTCAAGGCCGCCTTTGATGAAGTTCCATTTGGAAAGATAAGCGATAGTCATCCACGTAAGCAGTTTGCCCGCGGGCTTTATCTTAAAACACGGCCCGAAAAATCTCAGGCCGAAAAAGAGCGTTAAAGCCAGTGTCACAACATTCGGGACCCAGTGTCCGACTATTCCGCCGAAAAGGGCCGTTGTTCCAAGGCTTATTACAAGCGCGAAAAACGAGAGGTTCATCATCATAAAATCGCCGATATAAAATATCCCCTGCGTATAAAAAGGGACCACAAAAGAGAGCCCTTTACCGAACGCAAAATATACCTCAAGAACTTTTTTTGCGTGCATTTTAAGAAGCAGCGGGTGTCCGTAGCCGTAGCCGTAAAGCTGTTTGTAGAACTGCTGCGGGCTTGCCCTGTGCATGTGGTCAACCACGGCGGCCGGGGCGAAGAAAAGCTTGAACCCTTTTTTAAGAATACGCAGGTTGAAATCCACGTCCTCGCCGGTGGGTTCGTGCCAGAACTCGTTGCCGATTGCAAGCGCCGCTTTCTTTGAGACCGCCGCGTTTGCAGTCGCGAAGAACGGGCATGTCTGCGAGCCGTTTATCTCGCTGGGCCAGTCTTTTTTTATCGACGGATAATATCCGCCTTTCTTCATGCCGACCCTGTCGCCTATCGAAAGAAAACCTGTTGCTTCGCAGTATGTTTCCGTGTCGTTATTTGCGTCGGTGCGCAGGGTAAATACTTCCCCGCCGACCATACCGACTTCCGGGTCCTTGATGAACGGTTCGATCATTTTCTCGATCCAGTCCTTATGCGGAGCGCAGTCGCCGTCGGTAAAGAGGATGTATTCACCCTTTACGANNTTTAAAGCCGCGTTTCTGGCATGGCCCGGTGATTTGGAGTCCGGCACCAGCACCAGGGTTATAAACGGGTGTTTTTCCTGCCATTTTTTTATTATTTCCTGCGTTTTATCCGTCGACCCGCCGTCCGCAAAAACAATCTCCATTTTATCGCGCGGATAATCAACGTTTAAAAGGTACTGTATCGTTGTTTCGATGGTGCGCTCGGCGTTTCTCACCGGGCTGATAATGCTTACAAACGGGTTTACGTCCATCTTGCACTTCCTCCTTGTGGTGTTTGCGTATTAAAACGGTTCAATAACAACTTTACGATTATAAGGAATTTGCCGGTAATTTTCAAGGAAAATCTTAAGGGAAATCCCCGGAAAAATTTCATTTAAAAATCACGGCAAAGAAGTGAAAGGGGCCGGAATTTTGTATATAGTATTTTATACTTTTGCTGTCAATCAATTCAATTTTTAATGGAAGCATTAATTATTCTTATATTTCCCTCCATGTATTATTCTGAATTCATTGCAACGCAATAATACACGGCAGATATATGAAAGGCAATGTTGGGATTTGTTTTTTATCGACTATTTATGACTTTTGTAATACCTAACTATTTATCTTCCA
>PLPI01000090.1 GCA_003159495.1 candidate division FCPU426 bacterium
GCAATAAAACTTGCAACTTGCCTCTCAAAATGGTGTTGACTTAGCATAAAGAACCATATAAAATAAATGAAAATTGAGAAATTGAGGAAAAAAATGGGCCCAGGACGGCAAATAATCAAATTCATTCTTTTGATAACATTAATAGCATCAGCGTCTTTCTCTGTTATATGCGCGCAGGAAATTCCCGGGGCCGCGCAAAACACCCCGGTTTCCGGACAGCCTGTGACAAAAATCATATATATTCTTGAAGACAGCCGTTTTTTATACCAGATAGGGGCAATGGACCCTGATGGAGGCAATAAAAAAAATCTTACGGATGAAGGTAATAACTGGTGCCCCTGCGTTTCCCCGGGCGGCGATAAAATAGCATTCTTTTCCGACAGGACGGGCTTCCCCAATCTGTGGGAAATGAATTCGGACGGCGCCATTGAAAAACAGCTCACTTTAAACATGGAGAAAGTCAATTCGATAGACCTTCAGAACCGCGGGCAAATATCATGGTCACAGGACGGATCTGTAATTTATTTTCTCAAAGACGGCGATATCTGGCAGATAGACACCGGCGGTGAAACCCCTTCGGCCCTTACGGAATATCACGACGTCACATCGTTCAGGCTTTCACCCGACAAAACAAAGGCCCTATTTTCCCGCGAGAAGACAAAAAAACACAACGGCCTGTGGATAATGAACATAGACAAAACCGGAACGAGGCAGATAACACAGTCGACGATAAAAATACCTGCGTTCGACTGGGGGGACAACCTGACAATTGCATATTTTAACAACAGGGGCATTGCAATAATTGATTCCGGCGGTATGAATAAAAAACTGGTTAAGGAAACATATTATCTGGACAATGACATTGAGTGGTCCAAAAATACTCCGGCGGATGAAATGAGCTGTTATATAGCCTACATTTCAGATAAAAATAACGGCCCCAACATATGGATAATGAAACCTGACGGCAGCGGCGAGCAACAGATCACCGATAACGGCGGGTTCTCGCCCTGTTGGTTCCCGGACGGCAGCAGCCTTGTTTATGTAGAAGGCAGCGATCTTTACTGCAAAAACCTGAAAACAAAAAGCGTTGCAAGGCTTACATATAATTTCAGCGCATATTACCCTGTTGTCGCGGAAATAAATTCCGCGGGGCCGGGGTTGAAATGAAGCTAAAAAAGGTACCGGCGCTCGCATTAAAAATATTATGCATTATATTCACGGCAGCCGCGTTTTCAACAGGCTGCAAAAGCACCAAAGCCGCCCCCGTGCCGACCCCTGTTGCCACGGCCACTCCGGTGCCCCACCGTGAAAAAATAATTTTTACATTTAACGGCAATATGTTCTGGATGGATCCGGACGGCACCAACAGGCAGGAAATTTTTCCGGACTCAAACTCAAAATGGTTCCCTTCCGTCTCGCCGGACGGTTACAGCATCGCTTACTGGGTCCAGAACAGGACCAGCTACAACATATGGGTGGCGGACCTGCATAAACAGGCGGCATATCCCGTCACCTTCAACGATGATACTTTTGACAGCTCCATACAAAATTTTAATTTCAGGAACGCCCCGTGCTTTACCCCGGACTCAAAATATATAATATACGCCTATCACGGCGACATCTGGAAAATGACAAGGGACGGTTATGACCAGGTTGCCCTGACCTCGACACACAACTGCTTTTCTCCGGCAATATCCAGGGACAACAGGCTTGTTTTTGTTTTAAAAGAAAGCGACGACACATGCAACCTTTATATGCAGGGTATAAACGGCCAGGAACCGGAAAAGATAACGAATCAGTCCGGCAAAAAGGCCGGCTCACCCGCTTTCTCTCCCGACGGAAGAAAAATAATATACACGGTCCAGGATAACGATTCAATTAATATTTTTATGGTTGACCCCTCCGTCAAATCCGAGGATCAGCTTACCTTTGACGGAAAGAGCAATTCCCCGGCATTCTCTTATGACGGCACAAGGATAATTTATTCCAATTATCTAAACAACAAATACCAGCCCGATATATGGATGATGAATATCGACAAGACCAACAGGATTAAATTAACTTCCGAAGGTGGAGTATCGCCTGTATGGCTTTATCAGGTGCTTGATGCCCCTCTTCCGGCAAATACGCCGGCCGCTTCAATGGCCGCAAAACCGGAAAAAGAGGAAACCGTATTTGACATAAAAGAAGCTGCTGCCGGCGCCGCGGCTTTGCCGGTATTCACGCCTGTCAATCCCGGGACATATGTGGCAAACGACGGATTAACGGACAAACTTAAAGTGACCACTATTCAGCAGGGCAACAAGCTCCTGTTTTATCCTGTCATTCACTATGATTCGGCGCTTGCGAACATAAAACCCGAATTCAAGCCGGCACTTGATTACATGGCCGATATCCTCAAAGCAGAATCTTCTCCTATTATTATAGAGGGCCACACCGACAATCTGCCTATAAAAACAAAAAAGTACCCGTCAAATTATGAACTTTCGCTGGCAAGGGCCAACTCGGTTAAAAATTACCTGGTCAAACATAAAGGCATCGCGGCGTCGCGCATTACGGTTACAGGCTACGGGGATTCAAAGCCGCTTGTGGTCAACAACACGGAAATCAACAGATATAAAAACAGGCGCGCGCAGGTGGTTGTCATCACGGTTGTATCCGAACCTGCCGCAAAAAACACGCCGGTTAATGTAAAAGTTTCCGTTCAAAATCCGGCAAATGCGGCCGCACCGTCCAATACACCGGCTGTTACGGCGGCAGTGACCCCTGCGCCCGCAACAACGCCCGAAACAGCGGCGCCTGTGAAAGTGCAGTTCAACTCCAATTCACAAAAATCAATCGGCTGGTAAAATTCCGGCTCATTGATATTTAATTCATATTTTGAGGTGGCAGATGGGAAGCGTCAAAGAGGTTGAAATACTGAAAAAAGCCGGGCAGGATTACGAAGGCGAAGGTGTATTCACTTTTTCCGACAGGTATTCCGTTTTTGACTGGGGTGAAATGCCGGATCACATAGAAAAAAAAGGCGCAGCATTGTGCATGCTCTCTTCATATTTTTTTGAACTGCTGGAAAAAGAAGGGATAAAAACGCATTTTAAGGGGATTGAAGAAGACGGTACACTTAAAAAATTTTCCGGAATGAACGGCGCGTCCAATAAAATGCGGGTCGGTGTGGTAAGGGTAATTAAACCCGTTTACGACTCCGCAAACAATACCTACGATTATTCCGAATATAAGAAAAAACATCTCAATTACCTTATCCCCCTCGAGGTCATCTACAGGAACGCACTTACCGAAGGTTCAAGCGTTTTCAAAAGGGTCAAAAACGGGCAGGTTACATTCAAGGACCTTGGTTATGACCACACTCCGCAGCCCGGAGAGATCCTCAAGACGCCGATACTTGATGTTTCCACCAAACTTGAGCACACAGACAGGTACATACTCTGGCCCGAGGCTTCATCCATATCTGGGCTGGACGAAAGGTCCATGGAAACCCTGAAAAATATGGTACTGTCAGTGGACATGATAATAACAGCCGCCTGCTCACGCGCAAATATCAAAAACATAGACGGTAAATTTGAATTTGGAATGGACGCCGCCGGGAATATAATGGTTGTAGATGTGCTCGGCACCCCCGATGAATGCAGGTTTATGTCGGGTAATTTTCATATCAGCAAGGAATTCGCGCGTATGTGGTACCGCAAAACGCCGTGGTATGACGAGATTGAAACCGCTAAAAAATCCGGAGGCCGCGAATGGAAACAGTCCGTTAAAAACCAGCCGCCGAAACTTCCACCCGAATTAAAGCAGCTTCTTTCGCAGATGTATATGTCCGTAACGAATGAAATCACCGGAAAAAATGTTTTTGACTCCCCTCCCCTTAAAAATGTTATACAGGAGCTGGAAAAATATGACCGTTAATATACCGGAGAATGTCACCCAGTACAGGGAAAGAGTTATATCAAAGACCGTTAAATATTTTACAGGAACATCCCTGCTTGATTCCGGCTGCGGCGACGGCGAGGATGTGTACCTGAAGAAAAAATATTTTAAAAAAATAACCGGCGTGGATATAGCCGAAAGCCCGCGTTGGGAGGAACTTTCCGGCAGGGGCATAACCTTTAAAAAATCAGACGCGGAGAAACTTCCCTTTAAAAACTCGTCATTTGACACGGTGCTTGAAAAAGATATGCTACATCATGCCTCAAATCCCGTCCGCGCCCTTCAGGAAATGATACGCGTGGCAAAAAAAAGGGTCATAGTAATAGAGGCCAACAGGTACAATCCCCTATTTTACATAAACCTGACGCTTATGAACAACCACCAGCATTTTACACAGAAGCGTTTTCTCCGGATAATGGGCTCCGGCGGCCTGCCTTTTACCGTGGAACATTTTTCCGCCAGGGTATGCTGGATAAACAACCCGGCAATAATAAGGGCTTTTGACGCGGCAGAGGACATGCTTGAAAAAATTAAAATTTATTCTCCAATCATCGAATATAACCTGGGCATCATTTCCAAAAAATGAACATAAAAAAAAGAACTGAAAAATTCAAGGCTGCCGCGGCCGGCGGGGCCGGTTACATATCGGACCCTTCGGATGTTTTTTATCTCAGCGGATACACCGGCACCTTCGGAAAGATAGTCCGTGCCGGTAAAAAACTTTATTTCATCACGGACACCAGGTATGAGGGGGCTCTAACCGGTTCAGCCATAGACGGCCCCTTTGAAATTATAATCACACGCTCCCTGAAAGAAACCCTTAATCTGCTTTACAAAAATTTCCGCACCGTCCAATGCCCAAAAAATATCCCTCTAAGGGAATACCTGATGCTGATGGAACTCGGCAAAAAGGTTTTATTTGACGAAACCCTCGCCGGTTTGAGGATGCTCAAGGACGCGGAGGAAATAACCCTTATAAAAAAGGCGGCGGCTATTAATGAAAAGGCGATACTTCACCTTAATTCCATTTTGAAACCCGGCATAAGCGAGGCTGACCTTTCTGTTGAATTTGACTATTATATAAGGAAGCACGGCGCGGACGGCCCTAGCTTCTCTTCGATAATAGCCTTCGGCCCAAACAGCGCCGTTCCACATCATGGAATATCTCCAAGAAAACTCAAGGTCAATAACATAGTATTAATAGACGCCGGTGTAAAATACATGGGGTATTGTTCAGACTTGACAAGAATTATCGCTTTCGGTATAATTAAACCTCACCTTAGAACCGTACAATATAACTATAATTTGGTTCAAAACGCCAAAAAAGAGGCTCTTGGTTTTTATAAAGAAGGCGGCCTTATAAGCGACGCCGACCTGGCCGCCAGAAAATGGCTGGCAAAATACGGCATGGAAGGGCTTTTCACTCATTCCCTTGGCCACGGCATCGGGATAGACGTCCATGAGGCGCCGTCCTTTAACAGGATTGAAACCGGACGTTTCAAAAAAGGCATGGTTTTTTCATGCGAACCGGGTATTTATATGGATAAAAAATACGGCATCAGGATCGAGGACGATTACCTGATTACCGATAACGGCCCGGAAAAACTGGGTAAACTTTCCGACTCACTAATTATTAGTGGTTGAAAATCAAGGAGGATTTTGTAATGGCATTAGCAGCAAACGTAAGGCCGGGAAGCATTTTTAAACTTGAAAATACTCTCTGGGAAGTGGTTCACTTTCATCATGTCCAGAGGCCAAGGCTCGCGCCGCTTGTAAGGCTTAAAATGAGGAATTTTAAACTCGGCACAATAGTGGAGAGGACCTTTTCTCCGGATGATAAATTTGAGGACGCCAGGATAGATGAGAGGAAACTCCAGTACATGTACAGGCAGGGGGATTCTTTCCATTTCATGGATACGGACAATTACGAGCAGTATGAATTCAACGAAAAACAGGTCGGAGAACAGGCAAAATACCTTAAGGAAGAGATGCTCGTTTCCATGCTTATATATGAGGGAGAGGTACTTGGAGTCAACATCCCCAACAAAGTCGACCTTCGCATCGTATCTTCTCCGCCGGCATCCAAGGGCGATACCGTCGGCAACGCCACCAAGCTTGCGAAACTTGAAACAGGCGCCGAAGTCATGGTTCCGATGTTCATAAAAGAAGGCGACACTGTAAGGGTCGATACAAGGACCGGAGAGTATGTCGAAAGGGTTTAAAAACTTCAGTCAGGCGGTGTAAAATGGCAAAAAAGGAAACATCAAAAGTAAAGACCGACATTTTGAACGAAGCGCTGAAAATAATGGAAAAAGGCGAGCTCGTCGAGCTCATGTACGAACAGGGCGACCTGAAAATACAACTGAAAAAAGCAGGAGCGGCCAGGACCATTACCACAAACGTCCCGCAATACATGCCCGCCGCGCCCGTGGCAGCGCCGGCCGAGACAAAAAAACCGGTTGACGACCCAAAAACCGGCATAATCAAATCCCCGATGGTCGGAACATTTTACAAGGCATCTACTCCTGACTCGCCGCCTTTCGTCAAAATCGGCGACATGATAGAACCGGGAAAAACAGTCTGCATCATCGAAGCCATGAAAATCATGAATGAGATAAAATCGGAGATAAAAGGCACCGTTAAGGAAATTGTTGTGGAGAACGCGCAGGCCGTGGAATTCAACCAGCCTTTGATAATCGTCGAAAAAAATTAGGTTATTTGCGAAAGGGGAAAAATTTTGTTCAAAAGAATACTTATCGCAAACCGGGGTGAAATTGCCCTCAGGATAATTCGTGCCTGCAAGGAAATGAAAGTTGAAACTGTCGCGGTTTTTTCCGAAGCCGACGAAAATTCCCTGCATGTAAGGTACGCCGACCAGGCTATTTGCATCGGCCCGGCCCCTTCAAAAGACAGCTATCTTAATATTCCCGCCATCATTTCCGCGGCGGAGATTACCGATTCCGAAGCCATTCATCCGGGATACGGATTTCTGGCTGAAAACGCGCACTTTGCCGAATTGTGCGCCCAGTGCAACATCAAATTCATCGGGCCGTCTCCTTCATCCATACGCGCGATGGGTGACAAGGCTCAGGCGATCGCGACCGCGTCCGCGAACAAGGTTGTCACTGTTCCCGGGTCCGGCAGGATACTGCGCGACGAGAATGACGCCGTTGAAGTGGCAAAAAAAATAACAATGCCTGTAATGCTGAAGGCGACCGCCGGCGGCGGCGGCCGCGGTATGAGGATCGCGCACACCGAACTTTCACTCAGGACCGCTTTTAAAACCGCGAGCCAGGAGGCCCAGACCGCCTTCGGCAACGCTGCTGTTTACCTTGAAAAATATATCGAAGAACCACGCCATATAGAAGTTCAGATAATGTGCGACAACCACGGCAATTACATAGCCCTGGGCGAAAGGGATTGTTCGGTGCAGAGAAGGCACCAGAAACTCATCGAAGAATCGCCGTCGCCGATGCTCAACGAAAAAACAAGGCACGAAATGTGTTCCATGGCATTAAGGCTGGCACGCGCGGTCAAATACGAGGGCGCCGGCACAATCGAATTTATCATGGATAAATGGGGACACTATTATTTCATGGAAATGAATACCAGGATACAGGTTGAGCATACCGTAACCGAAGAGGTAACGGGCTTTGACCTTATAAAGGAACAGATAAAAGTGGCTGCCGGTGAAAAGCTTACCATACCGAACAAGGACCTGAAGCTCCGCGGCCATGCTATTGAGTGCAGGATTAACGCTGAGGATCCGGACAATAACTTCTGTCCATCGCCCGGCACTATTACGGAATACAACGTTCCCGGCGGCCCCGGCATAAGGGTGGACACGCATGTTTACAAAGGCTACAGGATACCCCCCAATTACGATTCCATGGTCGCAAAACTCATTGCGCACGGAAAAGACAGGGCCGAGGCCATAGCCAGGATGAAAAGGGCCCTTGATGAATTTGTGATAGAGGGGATAAAGACCACCATCCCGCTCCATAAAAAGATACTGGATAATGAAAATTTTGTAAAAAACAATTATTCCACCAGTTTTATTGAAAAACTTGAAAAAGAAAAGTCGATATAGAGGTGTGAAATGGTAGAACAAAAAAGCGACGCCGGCAATATAAAAATTTCCGACGATGCGATAGCGGCTATAGCCTGCATTGCGGCAAAGGACGTTGACGGCGTGGAGGAACTAGACGGCGGAACGGCTTCTGCGCTTGCCGAGGCCCTGGGCGTCAGGGACTCCATAAAAGGCGTAAAAGTCGAGATGGAAAATGAAACGGTCTCGCTTGATATAGACCTTATAGTATCCTTTGGAAGGGAAGTCTCCGATATAGCCTCAGAGGTCCAGGATAAGGTAAGGGAATCAATAGAAAGCATGACGGGCCTTACCGTTGACAAGATCCACATAAACATCAACGGCGTAAGAAAAAAATCAAATTTAAAGGGTGATACATCCTTTAATATATAAGGAGGCTTTAATGAAATATTTCAACAGGATAATAATAACAATCAATACTCTTCTTTTTCTGTTTGTGGGCGCGCTTTTTATAGCAGCAAGCAGCACGCACAGCGCGAACCACTGGGCCCTCTCCACCCAGCAGGAATTAATTAATGCCCTGGCCAATTCCGATACCGCCAAAATAATAGCAATCCGTATCGCAGTATTCATAATGGGAGTTTTTCTTATATCCGTGGCTCTTTTTACCATTTTCGGCAACATTGAAAAAAGGCGCAGCGAACGCACCGTGGTGCTTGAATCGCCGCTAGGTGAAATAATGGTCTCCCTGGGCGCCATTGAGGATTTTTCAAGGGTTGTTAAAAATCAGGTACGCGGCGTAAAGGATATAAAAGGAAAAGTAATATCGACAAGAAAAGGGCTAAAAGTCACCGCTAACGTCACCCTTTATTCGGACAGGTCCGTCGCCGAAGTGACGCAGGAAATTCAGGAGGCCATCATCCAGTATATACAGTACACGCTGGGCATAGCCAACGAAATAAAACCGAGTGTCATTGTGGGCAAGGTCGTATACAGGTCAAAGGATGAGGAAAAATGAACGAGCTCCTGAAATATCTGATACTTAATTTTTGGAAGATAGCAGGAGTCCTTCTGTTCTTTCTTCTGGGCCTGTCGCTTGTAATATTCGGGTTTTTAAAGACGCTTTTTATCATAGCGTTCTGCGTGCTCGGCTACCTGCTCGGCAAATGGAAAGACGAGGGAGTGTCTTTAAAACAAATGCTGAAAAAATTTTCCTCCTCCATGCGGATAAAAAGATAAAATGAAAACCGGCAGGAACATTTATACCCTGATTGACGCCAATGTAAACAGGGCCAAAGAAGGGCTGCGTGTGATAGAGGACATATCCAGGTTTCTTCTTGCCGATAAAAAAATATCCCCGAAACTTAAATCCATCAGGCACTGCGTCGACACCGGCGTAAAAAAAATACCGGAGGGATATTCCTTCCTTTTAAGGAACCGTTATTCCGAAAACGACGTGGGCAGGCACACCGCCGGTAAAAGCGAATTGACGCGCGGCTCAATTTCCGACCTGCTTGCCTCCAATTTCAAAAGGGTCCAGGAGTCCTTCAGGGTCCTTGAGGAAGTCACAAAACTTGTCAGCGTTCAGGCCGCTGTTATATTCAAGGAACTTCGTTACAGAACATACGAGCTTGAAAAAGAAATGCTTAAGAGCTATGAAAAGAAACTCTGATTTTTCGGTATACGCGATACTTGATATCGACTACATAATACTGCTGAAAAAAAACTGGGTAAAATGCCTCAAAGAAACCTTAAAAGGCGGGGCCACAGCCGTCCAACTGCGTTCAAAAACCATGAGTGACGCGGCCTTTTACAGCGCGGCGCTGAAAACAAAAAATATATGCGCGCCTTATAAAGCCGTTTTCATAGTAAACGACAGGGTTGACGCCGCAGCCGCAGCCGGAGCGGATGGCATTCACATAGGAATGGACGATATGCCTTTTGCGGCCGCAAAAAAAATTATAAAAAAAACAATGCTGATAGGAATTTCAGCCTCGACTGTAAAAGAGGCGCTTGCCTGCGATAAATTGAAAGCGGATTATATGGGCATCGGCCCTGTTTTTGCCACCGGGCAAAAAAATACGGCGCCTATGGGCGCTGCGGCGATTAAAAAATTAATGCCGTTAATTTCAACCCCCGTGGTTGCAATCGGAGGCATTAACAGTTATAATATAAACGATTTGAAAAAAATCGGGATAAAAAATTTTTCATTTATTTCCGCGATTTTTTCAGCCGGTGATGTCTGCGGGCGTACCCGGGCCATAAAATCAATAATAGATTCCAAGGAGATATAAATGACACAGCTTGAAATGGCAAAAAAAGGAATTGTCACACACGAAATTAGGGAAGCCGCAAAGTCCGAAAACATGGATGTAAACGAGCTTATTAAACTGGTCGCATCAGGGGAAGTTGTCATACCCAAAAATATAAACCATGCGGGCTGCAGGCCGACGGCAATAGGAAAAAATACCAGGGTAAAGGTCAACGCCAATATCGGCTCTTCCCAGGATTCGTGCTCCATTGAAAGCGAGCTTGAAAAATTAAAGGCCGCCATAGACGCCGGAGCCGACGCAGTGATGGACCTTTCCACCGGCGGAGAACTGCGCACAATCAGGGAAGCAATTATGAAACAGTCAAATGTCCCGATAGGCACCGTTCCTATTTATGACGCCGCGGTAAGGACTATTGCCGATAAAGGCGACATATCCAAAATGTCCGAAGACGAGTTATTCGGCGTAATTGAGGAGCACGGAAAACAGGGTGTTGATTTTATCACGGTGCATTGCGGCATCACCCAGGCCACTGTAAAGTCCATGATGGCCCAGGGCAGAATACTCGACACAGTCAGCCGCGGCGGGACATTTCTGGCCGTATGGATATTAAAGAACAAAAAAGAAAACCCCCTTTACGAACATTTTGACCGGCTCCTTGAAATAGCATACAGATATGACATGACGCTTTCCCTTGGCGACGGCATGAGGCCGGGCTGCCTTTCAGACGCCACAGACAGGGCGCAGATACACGAACTTCTAGTTTTAGGGGAGCTTGCAAAGCGCGCATATGACAAAAACGTGCAGGTCATGATAGAAGGGCCCGGACACATGCCCATAAACCAGATAATCACAAACATGCAGATACAAAAGAAACTATGCAACAACGCCCCTTTTTACGTACTCGGACCGCTTGTCACCGATATTGCTCCGGGATACGACCACATAACAGCCGCGATAGGCGGAGCGATTGCCGCGTCAAACGGCGCCGACTTTCTGTGTTATGTCACCGCCGCCGAACATTTAAAACTTCCCGATATTGATGAAGTCAGGGAAGGTGTTATTGCGTCCAGGATTGCGGCCCACGCGGCAGATATTGCAAGGGGACTTCCGGGAGCAATTGAATGGGACAATAAAATGGCCCTGGCCAGAAAAAATCTTGACTGGGAGGCGCAGATAAGCCTCGCAATTGATAGCAAAAAAGCGCAAAAAATGCGTGATTCGCTTCCCCTGATTGATAAAGAAGTCTGTTCCATGTGCGGGGAATATTGCGCAATCAAGGAACTTAAGAAAGCCTTTGAAAATAAGTAATTTTTATTGAATCAATTATTGCCCATATTTATATAGCATAACTATTATATATTTCCTATTTGTTTCTTTAATATATCATAAAATACTTGACAATATACATATATCCGTGTTATTAATTATGAAACTCGGTTTCATGTTTCACGGAGGAATAATGCAGGTAAGTGGAAACGCTTTCAAAACATTGGTGGAATTCGCTGAAAAAAAATACGGCAGTGAGCGCACAAAAAATTTTTACATTGATAACTCGCATTTTTGCCGGATAAAGGATTTTCTGGACCTTGACTGGTATGAACTGGATTATTATTTGGAGTATTCGGAAACAGTCGACAAATATTTCGGCTTCGGTGACGCGTCCATCCTTCTTGAAGCCGGAGAATACGCCGCGAAAAAAGCCTTTGAATCATCCCATAGTTTATTCAGGGACCTTTCAATGCAGTGCGCGTTAAGCAACGCTGAAGCTGTGTTCCTGTCATTTTTTTCAGCGGCTGTGGCAGAGATAAAATATATCAAAAATAACAAAGCGGAATTGTATATAAAAAACCTTCCCCTGTCGCCGCATCTTTCAAATATAATATGCGGCTGGCTCAAATATTCATCGCGCGCCATCAGGACAAAAGAGGCCTCAATCGTTGAAAAAAACCACAAAAAAAACTGCCTTTGTTTTACCCTTGAATGGATAAACTGCTAATCCTTATATATAAGTGAAATGCACAGCCCGGCGGCGACATAACTAACAAGCCCCTGCGCCAGCCACGAAATTATCAAATCCGCGGTAAATTTTCCCGCGACAAGCGACATTATCAACTGCTGTGAAATTAGGATCGCCCAGACCACAAAACCCCAGAAAGCGCCTTTAAGGAGGCTGCCGCCCGGCATGCCCTTTGACATAAGGGCGTAAAATATTGCCATAATGAGCCCCATGCCCACATTTAACATCAGGAGTTTATAGAACCATTTCATTGAAACCTCATCCCTGAAAAGCTCCCTGAGTGAAGGGTCCGATATCCTGCCCGTGTATTTGTAGGAAATCGACGCAACAAGGAACAGAATAAAACCAGCTAAAATTCCTGCCAGAAGCATTTTAATTATTTTATCCATATAATCCTCCCTCAAATCAATTTTTCAAATAATAGCATATGCGCCTTTTTTTATCAACCTGGTTTTGCGCCATTGACAATAAAAAACATCTCTGCTATTATTAATTTACAGTTAAGCAGGGGTCGATAAACTATTAATATTATGGCACAGCCTTTATTATTTACATTATAAAAGGAAAGGTGGTGGTGCGGTTTATTCAGTTCTTCTTTTAATATTTTAAATAAAATTCAGGAGGGTATTGGTTTATGAAAAAATTTTTATTGATTTTAAGCGTTTTTGCCTTATTTTCAGCTTCACTTTTTGCAACATCCGCAAGGATAGATGGATTGGGCTTTGGTGGTGCCGCATGGATGGTTCAGGACCAGTATTTGGCGTACAAATATTTCCCGCAAATGGTCAGCGATTATAATAATTCAGCCGTGCTGGAAGCGGGAGCCGGAACATTTGGCTATGTCGACCTGTCAGCCTTGAACGGCGTCGTCGGAATCCTTGCCAACACTCCAAGCGCGTCAGTTATCGCAAATAACCTGAACAACATCGGCGCCATATACAGCATGGGAAAATTTGGTTTTGGAGTAACATATGGTATGGAAAATGTTAAAACTTTACAAGGCGCAATAACAGGCAACTCGGAAGGCAGCTACACTTCAAACCACGAGTACGATATTGGAATAATGGCCGGCTATACACTGAACCTTAAAAAAAATACGCCTCTTGATATAGGCCTTAACGTGAATATTCCATCAAATTACAACCAGGATAATGAAACAATAGTTAATGGAGTAACGACCGCTATTAATCAGACAGGAACAACCGGTCTGGAGGCAAATCTCGACGCCAAGCTTACAATGCAGAATGATATGCTGGCAAATATCAACGTTGAATTTATCCAGGCCACTGAATTAATACTTGCAAAAACCTTTACCAATGCCGGAGTTTTAACCACGCATACGGAAGACTCAACCGCCACGACAACAATTAATCTCCAGCTCGGCGGCGCAAAAATAGTAAAAATAGGGATTGTGAACCTGTACCTTGGAGTCCAGCCAAACCTGAGTCTCGCTAATTCGCTTGAATCAAATAAAAATAAAATGAATGGCACAAATCTGGCCAACAACGGTAATACAGCAAGCGACACTACCCTGTCCATCCCCCTTTATGCCGGAGTTGAGGGAAAAATAAATGACACATGGACAATACGCGGAGGCGTCAATAAATCAGTTTGGTCAATGTACTCAACCACAACCGTCATTAAAAATGCCGCCGGAAATACAATATCAAATATTAATACCACTACAAATACAATTATAAGCGATGCTCCCGCAGTGGCGCTCGGGCTTTCAGGCACCTTCGGGGATGTCACACTTGACACCGTAATCAGCACGGGCAATACTTTCTTAAGCCAGATTGCCCTGACCTACGCCTGGAAATAGGCAATAACAGCATCAAAAAAAAGGCTCCCGCGGCTTAAAACCCGCGGGGGCCTTTTTTATTTATAGCATACCAAACTTTCTATTGTAAAAAAAACTGATTTGGGTTATAATACCAGTCAAATAAAGGGATTTATTGCCACTTTTTCAATGTTATTAAGTTGTTAACATATAAAGGTTAATGTATGTGGATAATTAATAATACGCCTTAAATATATGATGTTTTATTGTTGTACACAATTTGTTTTAAAAACAAGCAAATTGTGGATATCTTTTTAAATATTATAAAAGGCTGGTAAATAAAATGGTTTTTGAATGGGATTCAATAGTAAGCAAATTGAAGATGAGCGCCCCTTCATTATATGTTTGGCTTGAAAAATCCACCGCCTCGTGGGATGAAAACGGCAACAAATGCATGATAGAAGTTCCCAGCGGGCTCCATAAAAAAAACCTTAATGAAAAATATTCAGAGGAAATACTCAATATCCTCAAATCGGCAATAAACGAATCCGTCTCTTTTGCAATCGAAATAAAAAAAGGGGATTCCTCGCAAAAAGGCGGTGAACCAAAGATAACCATAAAACAACAGCAGATGCCGCTTCCTCTTGATGCGCCGGCAGGACATATTCCATACTTAAACACAAAATTCAAGTTTGATAATTTTATAGTAGGCGATTCCAACAGGTTCGCCCATGCCGCTTCCAAAGCCGTTGCCGAGGCGCCAGGGCAGACTTACAACCCGCTTTTCATTTACGGCGGGGTTGGACTCGGCAAGACACACCTGCTTCATGCTATCGGAAATCTTGTATATGAAAAAAATCCACAGGCCAAGATACTGATAACGACGGCGGAAAAATTCATATTTGACGTGGTACAGCACATAGGGAGCGGGAAAATGGCCGATTTTAAAGAAAAATACAGGAGCGTTGATTTGCTTCTCGTGGACGATATTGAATTTCTTCAAAAGGGCATCCAGGCCAGGGAGGAATTTTTTCATACATTCAACGACCTTTCAAACCTTAACAAACAAATAGTTGCCACATCTGATTCCCCTCCCCAGGAACTAAATTTAGAGGACCGGTTAAAATCTCGTTTTGCGGCCGGCATTATAGCGGACATTCAGCCGCCAAATTTTGAAACACGGGTTGCCATATTAAAGCTTAAGGCAAAAGACATGAATAAAATAGTTCCGGACAATGTGCTGGCTTTTCTCGCGGAGCATGTCGACACAAACATACGCTCCTTAAGCGCCACATTTTCCACACTTGTCGCCCTTTCAATGCAGACCGGCAATGAAATTGACCTTGACCTGGCCAAGCAGGCGCTTAAAGTGACGAACCCGTCTTTTGATTCCAATAAAAAAATAGGCATAGACCTTATTCAGCAGATAGTGGCGGATTATTACAATATAAAAGTACAGGATCTCTCATCCAAAAAAAGGCCGGAAAATATTGCGATGGCAAGGCAGACGGCCATGTACATAACCAGAAATCTCACGGATTATTCGCTGGTCCAGATCGGCCAGTATTTCGGCGGCAAGGATCATACCACGGTAATGCACGCGATAAAAAAAGTGGAGCATATGATAAAATCAGATGACAAATTTAAAATTGCCATGGATGAGCTAATAGCGCGCATCAAAAAATGATGTGTATTGGCTGTTGATAGTTTGTGGGCGGCTGTTGATAAAAATTTGCCCGATATTTTAATGTGGATAAATAGCCGTTATTGTATTAAAATGGTAAAGTAATTCACATTAACAATGCATATATTGTTATATTTTTTATGGTGTATTAATGTTCTTAAGATTATTAACCATACAACAGAAGCAGCAGTTAATTAATATTAATGTAGTTTATTGTTATTGGTATTTGTTAATTGTGGAAAAAAAAATTCAGGAGGCTCCGATGAAATTAATTACAAAGAAAAATGAAATTCTGGATTCCCTGCAGGTTGCGCAGTTTTTTATCTCAACAGGTTCAACCCTTCCGCTTTTGTCGAATATACTTTTCGACGCACAGGATGATTTTTTATTTTTGTCGGCCACGGATATGGATATTTCGGTGAAGATAAAATGCAGGGTTGAAAAAGTAGAACAGGCGGGAAAGACGACAATCCCGAAAAAAATAATACCGCTCATAAAAGAATTTACGGATGACATAATTAAAATAGAAACAGACAAAAATGACAATACAAAAGTTGTGTGCAAAAAGGCGTCGTATAAAATAAACGGCCTTCCGGCGGAAGATTTCCCGGTGTTACAGCTGGACGAGAAAAAACTCGAGTCAATTACAATTCCACAGAAATTATTAAAAGAAATAATATCAAAAATATATTATGCCGCCCTTAAAGACACGACAAAAAGAAACCTTAACGGCGTGTATTTTAAATTTGAAGGAAAAATTATTGAAGCTGTTGCGACGGATGCACACAGGCTGGCTTATTATAAGACAGAGGTAAAAACCGGTGTAAAATCAAAATTTGATTATATAATACCCTTAAAAACAATTAATGAAATAGTTAAAGTGCTTTCAGACGACGAAACAAAGGAAATAACGTTAAATTTTTATGACAAAGTTATTGAATTTCAGATGGAAAATATGGATATAGTATCCAGGATAATAGATGAAAATTATCCAAATTATAACCAGGTAATCCCGAAGGAATTTAATATGGAGGCTTCCGTCAATAAAGAGGAATTTGCGGCCGCGATAAGAAGGGCTTCCACAATAACAAGTGACAAGTCAAAAATAGTCATCATTAAATTTGAAAAAAACAAGCTTATGATAATAGCCCAGGCTCAGGATGAGGGAGAGGCATTCGAGGAAATAGATATAAAATACGACAGCGAACCTGTGGAAGTGTCTTACAACGCGGCTTATATAATGGACGTTTTAAAAGTCATAGAATCGGATACCATAGAGATAAAACTTATTTCTTCTATGAACCCGGGAATAATCAAAGGAAAAGGAAACGATGATTTTTTATACATCGTTATGCCTATCAGAAAATAACGGAGAAAATAAAATAAATGGATGAAAAAACTTTTGCACAGGTAAAACAGACGACCATCGAAGACGAGATGCAGACTTCTTATCTGGATTACTCCATGTCGGTTATTGTCGGCAGGGCGCTTCCGGATATACGCGACGGGTTGAAACCGGTCCAGAGAAGGATTCTTTACACCACATATGATATGGGGCTGTATTATGGAAAGCCCTACAGGAAATCGGCGAAAATAGTCGGAGAAGTAATGGGAAATTACCACCCTCACGGCGATTCGGCCATATATGACACAATGGTAAGGATGGCCCAGACATTTACATTCAGGATGCCGCTGATTGACGGCCAGGGAAACTTCGGCTCCGTCGACGGGGATCCACCCGCGGCAATGCGTTACACCGAGGCAAGGATGCATAAAATCACGGAGGAACTTATCCGCGATCTTGACAAGGACACCGTTGATTTTGTACCCACTTACGACGAGTCAAACAAGGAACCCGTGACATTTCCGGTCGGGTTTCCGCACCTTCTCGTAAACGGGTCGTCAGGAATTGCAGTCGGAATGGCGACCAACATACCTCCGCATAATCTGGGAGAGGTTATTGACGCCACAATTTATATGATAAATAACAGGGGCTCAAAGATAAAAATAGACGAGATCATGAAGATAATTCACGGCCCCGATTTTCCAACCGGCGCGTATATAATAGGCAGGGACGGTATAAAAAAAGCTTATGAAACCGGACGCGGTTCGGTTGTCATGCAGGCCAAGGTAAAAATAGAGGAAACAAAAAAAGGAAAACAGCAGATAGTAATAACCGAACTTCCTTACATGGTCAACAAGGCCCAGCTGCTTGAAACCATATCCGACCTTGTAAGGGATAAAAAACTCGAGGGTATTTCGGATCTGCGCGATGAATCCGACAAGGACGGCGTAAGGGCCGTAATAGAAATTTCCCGCAACGACAATCCCGAAGTGGTGTTAAACCAGCTTTACAAACACACGGTATTAAGGACGACTTTCGGCGTGAATCTGCTTGCGCTTGTAAACGGGAAACCAAGGACTCTTAACATAATGGATTTCCTGTCGAACTTTATCGACTACAGGATGGAAGTAATAATAAGAAGGACAAAGTTTGAACTTAACAAGGCTGAAAAACGTGCGCACATACTCGAAGGGCTGCTTATAGCCTTAAAATACCTGGACAGGGTCATAAAACTCATACGCTCCTCCGAGAACGTCGACGCGGCGCGCACCGGGCTGGTTTCCACATTTAAACTCACAGTGATCCAGGCGCAGGCAATCCTTGACATGAAACTTCAGCAGTTGACGGCTCTCGAAGTTGAAAAGCTTGAAAAAGAACTCGCCGAGCTGAAAAAATTAATCGAGGAATTAAAATCTCTTCTGGCCAGCGAAAAGAAAATACTGGCGCTTATCGTAAAAGAGCTCACCGAAATAAAAGAGAAATTCGCCGATCCGAGGCGCACCGAAATAATAGCGCGCGAAAAGGAACTTACCGTCGAGGATATGATACAGGAAGAAGACATGGTAATCACAATGACCCATAAGGGCTTCATCAAAAGGACGGCGTCATCCGCTTACAAGGCGCAAAAACGCGGCGGCCGCGGCATCATTGCGGTGACAACGCAGGATGAGGATTTTGTACAGGATATTTTTGTGGCCAATACCCATGATTTTATGATGTTCTTTACCTCAAAAGGGCGCTGCCACTGGCTGAAGGTTTATGAGATACCGGAAGCTGTAAGGACGGCAAAGGGCAAGGCCATTGTAAATCTAATTAAGCTTGAGGAAGGCGAGAAGATAGCGGCATATGTGAGCGTCAAGGAATTTACCGATGACCAGTTCCTTTTGATGGCAACACAGGACGGACTTGTAAAAAGGTCAAAACTTTCACTCTTCTCAAATCCGCGTTCCGGCGGAATAATAGCGATCGGGCTCAACGATAAGGACGCCCTGATTGATACAAAGCTGTGCAGGATACAGGACCAGATTTTCATAGCGACATGCGACGGAAAGGCCATAAGGTTCGAGGCGAAAGATATTCGTGAAATAGGACGGGCCGGAATGGGCGTGCGCGGGATAAACCTGGACAAAGCGGACAGGGTCGTATCCATGACCGTGCTCCATTCCGATGACAAAAATATGACGCTTTTGACCGTGACCGAAAAAGGGTTCGGCAAAAGGACTCCTGTGAAGGAATACAGAGAACAGAGCCGCGGCGGCAAGGGGCTTATTAATGTAAAGGTAACCGACAAAACCGGGGTTGTGGTCGGCATAAAGCTGGTCAATGAAACGGATGAGCTCATTCTTATCACCACAAAAGGCACGCTTATAAGGACAAAGGTCGGCGACATCAAGACCATAGGAAGAAACACACAGGGCGTCAGGCTCATAAAGATCAAGGACGGGGAAGCGGTAGGCGCGGTCGCGCGCGTTGTAGAGGAAGAAGATGAAAGCGAAAGCGGCCCGCAGGAATAAAACGACAGCCCCGATTTTTCAGGAGGAAGTAAATGAATAAAAGTTCATTATCGGCCAAGATCATAATCATAGCGCTTATCGCGTTCGCCATCCCGGCCGCGCTTTTTTATTATTTTGACAGCAGGGACACCGCGCAGCTCAACGAAACACAGGAAAAAATTTCGCACGCGGAAAGCCAGAAGGAAATAGACGTTGTAAAGGACCAGGGCATAAAGAAAATGGAGGATGTATTTCCGGGCATCAATTATTTTGCGCCGGAAAATATCGAGAAAAAATATTCATCTCTTACAACAAGTTCAACACTGAAAAACGGGCAGTACACCGGTAAAAAAGGGCTCTCAAAAATATCGCAGTATTTTTTAAAGGAAACCAAATCATTCAGCGCCGATATCGCGCTGCTTTCGACGGCTGGAACGGTTATTGAAACAAATAAGGCCGCATTGAAGGAAGCGGAGTTCAAGACAAACAGCAATTTTCTCCAGACCGTATCCTCAAAAAAGACCAATTTTGAGTTAAATTTTGGGGCCGGGAGCGAATATTTTATGGCAATTACGGACGGCAGGGACAGGCTTGCGGCCGTGCTTTATGTAAAGGAACCGTCTATGGACGCGGCAGGGGCATTCAGAAAAAACACGATGTCTCCAAAGGGGAGTAATTTTGTAATTGATTCTTCGGGGAATATGCTTTTAAATACGGACCAGGCGAGGGAAAATTCCGAAAATATCCTTTCAAACGCCGATATTAAAATAGTAATAAACGAGGCCGGAGACGACACAGCCGTAAGGGAAGGCAGTTATAATAACCTGAAGGGGCTCATTATTTATAAAAAAATCGACAGCTTAAACAGCATAGTATGCCTTTTCACTCCGTATATAGATTATAAATTCGCGCAGAAGAAAATGAAGCAGTATGAGCTCTCAATGCTTGACACTTCAAGTTTTTCCGGCATTCCGGTTTACGCTTTTTTGATCATAGCTGTTTTGATAGCGGTTTTTGGCGGAATATGGGCAAGCGACGCGCCCTATGCCCCGCTGAAAAAAGTGGTAAGGGCGCTGACGCATATTGACGAGGAAAGTTTTCAGGAACTGCTGCCGAAGTCAAAAAAAGGAGAATACAAAAAACTCCTGGATTCGCTGCTGATACTGCGCGGCAGGGTGAAAGCCTCCGAGGAAAAGGCGGAAAAACTTTCGCAGATGTCCAGGGAGCTTGAGGAGGAACTTTCAAAGGAAGCCTCAAAATCCGACATGGAAATATCACAGCTGCGCGATGCGCTGAAAATAGCCGAGAATAACAAGGGTACGCTCGATGACGAGCTTTCAAAAGTAAAGGCCGATTCCTCCAGAGTGAAAACCGACATGGAAACCAAATTTGAGTCCGAAAAATCGCAGCTGAACCTTAAAATTGGCGGCCTTGAAAAAGATATAGAAAAATTAAAGGCCGAGGTAAAAAAAGCGGCTGAATCAAAGGTACCTCTTGAGAAGGAAAATATGAGGATGGATTCGGTGCTGATGATGAATACCGAACTCAAAGGGGTTCTTTCCGTTATAAAAACCTACATATCATCCGTTCTTGGCGGCGAGGGAAAAATAACAGACGCCCAACAGCAATTTCTGGGCGTCGTCATAAACAAATCGGCGCGCCTTGAAAGGCTTATTAATGACCTAACAGAACTGGCGCGCCTTGAAAAAGGCGATGCGCAGGCGCCCGGACATCCAGTGGAGATAAATACCGTTGTGCAGGATGTTATTTTCGCCATCCAGCCGCAGGCGGATATTAAAAAAGTCGACCTGAAGGTTAATTTTTCCCCGGCGCTTTCAATTGCCACTGGCGATACGTCAAAGCTTTCATCCGTAATCAGCCAGCTGTTGAACCAGGCCATTAAGGTATCTCCGCGCGGCGGGCAGGTTATTGTCGAAACAAAAGAAAGCGGAAAAGACCTTGTCATAAGGATAACCGATTTTGGCATGTCAATGCCGCAGTCAAAATCATCCATACTTTTTGTAAATTTCCACGGCCCGGAATCCACGGCAGGCCCCGAGTTTATTAATTCAGGGCTGCGTTTCCCGATATTAAAGGCGATAATCGATAATATGGGAGGAAAAATTTGGATTGAATCAGAGATCGGCAAGGGAAAGACATTTGTAATATCACTTCCAAAATCAGGGGCCGAAGCGGCCAGGCCAAAAACTGTTACTTCCGTACCCGCGGGCCTGACAGGACAGCCGAAAGAAAATGCGGCTCCTGCGGCAGCGGAAGCAGTAAAAAAACCGGCGCCTCCCGCATTTTCACCGCCTGCCGGGGGAAGTTTTAAGATACAGCGGAATAATTTTGAAGAGAAACACCCGGATACGGCATCAAATAAAAATGATATAACCAGCGTCAATGACCTGCTCTCTTTTGACAACCTGTCGGTTCATGATACGGACAGAAAAGCCAGCCTTCCCGGGACTGATGTAAATGTTCCGGAGAATCTGATGAAAAAACCCGCAGCCGCAATTGATGAACTTCCGCCCCTGCCGGACCTTGAGGATGACAAGGGCGCAGTATAAAGGAAAACGGGGAGAAATTTTGAAAAAATTATTTTTACTGCTGGCGGCATTGTTTACGGCATGTTCCGCTTCTTTTGCCGAAACAAGTCCCCCGCCGGCGATTGACGGCATTGAGGCATGGACTCCGAAAAAATCCCCCTATATAATAGACGGCACAATAACTGTGGGAAAAACGGGTTTTTTGACAATATATCCCGGTACGGTCGTAAAATTTAAACCCGGCGCGAAAATTTTTATCAAAGGCGCGCTTTACTGCGTCGGAGATCCTAAAAATCCGGTCAGGATGATACCTTTTGACAACCAGAGTTTTTATGACGGCCTGGTTTTTGAATCGCGTTACAAAAACAGCGTTGAATTCACCATAATGATAAGGGGCACAATTTTATCAAGGGGCAGCCAGGTTAATATAACCAACAATTACATCCTTAATTCAACGGGCGTTGAGCTGTATTATTATGCCAACTGCCTGGTCAAGGACAATTATTTTTATAACGATACTTACGGCGTTTATATCGAGGGAAAGGGCATCAATTATCAGATACTCGAGAATACATTCAATAACAACAGGTTCGCGGTTTATATAAAAGATACGCCGAAATCCCTGGGCCTCATAAGCAAAAATGATTTTTTCAAAAACTCGGTCAATATTACAAATTATTCCGCGGCCGATACTGACTGCAGGGGCAATTACTGGGGCTATGACGAGGAGCATGATGTTCAGCAGTTTATTTATGACAAAAGGAACAATGAAAAAGCGGGCAGGGTTTTTTATGACCCTTTTGAAAAAACACCGTTAAAACTGTGGGAGCCGACGGATGAATTTATTTCGCTGGTAAGGATATACCTGGGCGCGAAGAGCCCGGAGCAAGCACAGCAAAAAATATCAATAGGCGCTGGCATGGCCGGACTCATGCCGGTGACGCCGTCCACGCTTAATAAGGAATATAAATACGGGCTGGGATTGAACGCAAATTTTTACATTGATATCACGGATTCCCTGATGGCCGGGCTGGATTTCCAGTCCACGAAGCTTGACGACAGCAAAGGGGATTCATACGACCATACCATTACAACACAGGGGCTCATGGCAGCGGGATTGTATTACCTTGGATATAAGAGGAACATTTTTCTGGTGCCTTACTTAAAGGCGGGAATCGGCGGCGCGATTGTTTCCGAGCAGATAAAGGATTCCTATACCGACACAAAAAAAGAGAACCAGTTCGCCGCCGCCGCTGAAGCCGGAGCCGGGCTGGAATGGTTTGTCCTTAAATTCTTTTCACTGAAGTTAGAGGCTTCATACAATGTAATAGCAGGAAACACAGGGTTGATTTCCTATCCGACAGCGGCCATTACCGGCAATTTATATTTTGACGCGCCATTTTACGTAAATGACAGGGGAATAGGCGGGCCGTATTGACATGGACAATTTGAAGGATTTGCTTGAAAAGTTTATCGCGAAAAACAAGATTGACAGGCCGGACGAAGGGGATATTATAAGGGAAAAATGGCCCGCGCTTGCCGGGGAGCTTTCCGGCACGACAAAACCCTTCAAATATGCAGGAAAGAAACTCTTTATTTACGCTGAAAATAGTGTTATAATGAGCGAAATCGTGTATAAAAAGCAGGAATTGAAAAAGAGGATAAACAGCCATTTTGGAAGGGAAGTCGTCAGGGAAATAATCGCGAGGATGAGGCAGTGAAAGTATGTCTTCATATCGGTTCCGATATAATACTGCCGTCAGCCGACATTATCGGCATATTCAGTTCCACCGGCGACAACTGCGGCATAATAGAAATTTACCGTAAAAATTTCAGGCTTAAAAATATTTCGCAGGAAAACAAAAGTTTCGTGCTCTGCGCGGGCAGGGGCAGGCCGTATATTAATTTTTCAGTTATATCGGCAAAAAACCTTATAAAACGCGCGCAGGCTTATAATACAGGAGGAACATTTTATGGCCAGCAGGGATAAAAAAGTAAAAAAAGAATCAAAACAAGCGCCGGAGCTTTTTGAAACGAAAAAAAGCAAGGCGGCGCCGGAAGAGGAAGAAGAAGACAGGACCGGGCTGAAAACCGATACTACATATAACGCTGATAAGATAACTGTTTTAGAGGGGCTCGAAGCCGTGCGTAAAAGGCCGGCTATGTATATCGGCTCCACATCATCAGCGGGGCTGCATCACCTGGTTTATGAGATAGTGGACAATTCCATAGACGAGGCCATGGCCGGGTTTTGCAACGAAGTGTCAGTAGTCATTCATACGGACAATTCCATATCGGTTTCAGACAACGGCAGGGGAATGCCGGTTGACATGCACAAGCAGCAGAAAAAATCCGCGCTTGAGGTAATAATGACGGTTTTGCATGCGGGCGGGAAATTTGACCATAATTCATACAAAGTCTCGGGAGGGCTGCACGGAGTCGGCGCATCGGTCGTAAACGCCCTGTCCGAATGGATGGAGGTTGAAGTAAGGCGCAACGGGAAAGTTTATTTCCAGAGATACGAAAGGGGCAAGCCGGAAGAAAGTGTAAAAGAAATCGGGGAAGCAAAAAAAACCGGCACAAAGACAATATTCAAACCGGACGGAAAAATATTCGAGGTGCTCGAATACAACTATGAGATACTTGCAAACAGGCTCAGGGAACTGGCGTTTTTAAACAAGGGCATCAAAATAAAGATCAAGGACGAACGCGCCGACGGAAAAGAGGATGTTTTCCAGTATGAAGGCGGCGTCATCGAGTTTGTAAAATATCTCAACAAAAACAAGGAACCCATAAATAAAAAGCCGATTTACATAGAGGGCGAAAAGGACAGGGTACAGGTCGAGGTTGCAATCCAGTATAACGACGGTTTTTCGGACAACATGCTTTCCTTCGTAAACAACATAAGGACAATCGAGGGCGGGACGCATCTGTCGGGATTCAAAACCGCCCTGACAAAAGCGGCCTCCAGTTTTGCGAAAAAGAACAACCTGATAAAAAACGATAATATTTCCCTCCAGGGAGACGACGTGCGCGAGGGATTGAACGCGGTAGTCAGCGTGAAGGTTCCGGACCCGCAGTTTGAGGGTCAGACAAAAGCAAAGCTGGGAAATTCAGAGGTCGAAGGCATTGTCAATTCTTTGGTATATGAAAAACTCGCCTCGTATTTCGAGGAAAACCCAACTGAAGCCAAAAGGATAATAAGCAAGGCGCTGGGCGCGGCCGAGGCGCGTGAAGCCGCAAGAAAAGCAAGGGATCTCGCCAGAAGAAAAAGCGCCCTTGATTCCGGCGGCCTGCCGGGAAAGCTTGCCGACTGCCAGGAAAAGGACGCGGCGCTTTGCGAACTGTATCTTGTCGAGGGAGATTCAGCCGGCGGTTCGGCCAAACAGGCGCGCGACAGGCGTTACCAGGCCATACTTCCACTAAAGGGTAAAATTCTCAACGTGGAGAAGGCAAGGATAGACAAGGTGCTTTCCAATGATGAAATAAGGACGATGATAACCGCGATAGGCGGAGGAATCGGCAAGGATAATTTTACCCTTGAAAACGTGCGCTACCATAAAATAGTGATAATGACCGATGCCGACGTCGACGGAGCGCACATCAGGACCCTGCTTCTTACATTCTTTTTCAGGCAGATGAGGCCGCTTATAGATTCGGGATATATTTATATCGCACAGCCGCCCCTTTACAAGATAAAAAAGGGGAAATTCGAGCAGTATATGCTCGACGACAAGGCGATGAATATTTACCTCACGGCAGAAGGCACGAAGGAACTGAAACTTTTTCAACTTTCAAAAAAAGGAAAAGCAAACAAGGAATTGAGCGATTCGATGGTGAGCGGAATTTTAAATGATATCATCGAGATTGAGCACCTGATACCCAGAATGAAAAAGGCCGGGATCAATGTCGAAAAGTACATAGCCTCAAGGGTAAGCTGGAAAAAAATACCGATGTTCGAGGTCAATATAAAGGGTAAGATAGAGTACGCGGATACCGAAAAGGAACTGCCCGAGCTGCTTAAAAAGGCGCTTCCAAAGGTGACAAAAAAATCGACGATTGAAGAAATAATGGAAGAAGCAGCGGGGAAAAAGGACGAAGTCCTTATCGTGGACCTCCGCGAGAGGGCCGAGTTGAGGTCGATTGAGGATATAATGAAAAAACTCGAGAGCAAGGGGCTCGACGCGGACGAACTGCTCGAGGAAGAAATAGAGGTTCTAAACAACGCAGGCAAGGATGACGAGGAAAAAGAAGAGAAGAGAAAGAACCTGAGCCCGATGTTTAAGGCCGTTGACGACGAGGGCGAGACGCTTATTTTTTCCGCAAGGGAGCTTGTTGATTTCATAAAGGCAAGGGGAAAACGCGGGATGGGGATACAGCGCTATAAAGGCCTCGGTGAAATGAACCCCATACAGCTGTGGGAAACAACAATGGACCCGGAAAAAAGGTCGATGCTCCAGGTCACCATGCAGGATGAACTGAAGGCGGACGATGTATTCGACGTTTTAATGGGCGATGAGGTCGAACCCAGGCGCAGGTTTATCGAGGAGCATGCGCTTGAGGTTAAAAATCTTGATATTTAAGGTACTGTCGGAAAACTTTTTGCGTGTTTTATCCGGGTTATATGACATTTTTCTTGGATTGNNTCAGATGAGCGGCGCAAGGCCAATAAAAATGTCATATACCCCGGATCAGGTAATGTTTGCGGGGTTTTCCGACAGTACCATCTGAGAAAGCATAAATCACGGCGCATGGAGCGTATAGTGGAAAAGAAAAAGGCAGCGGATATTTTTAAGGGCGCTATTTTTGACGTTGACGGTGTCATCGTGGACACGGCGCACGCGCACCACAGGTCATGGGAAATAGTGTTCAAAAAATACTCCATTGATTTTACATTCAGGGATTTTAAGACAAAAATAGACGGCAAGCCGCGCGCGCAGGGCGCAAGGACCATCCTCCCGGAAGCGGCGGAGGAGGAAATTGAAAGAATATGCGCCGAAAAGCAGCTCCATTTTGAAAAAATAATAGACGAGGGCAGCGTTAAGGTTTTCAAAACAACGGTTGATTTCATTAAAATACTCAAAAAAAATGGCATCAGGCTGGCGATGGCTTCCTCAAGCAAAAATGCCGGGCCGATATTAAAAAAACTAAAACTCTATGAGCTTTTTGACGCAGAAGTAGAGGGAGCGTCATTAAAACGGGGAAAACCGTTTCCTGAAATATTTCTGACAGCCGCAAAAAAGCTGGGGCTCAAACCATCCGAATGCATCGTATTTGAGGACGCGCAGATAGGAATTGACGCGGCAATTGCCGGAAAAATAAGGTGTGTCGCAATTAACAGGGACACGACGCATAAAATAAAAGGCGCCGATTTAAGGGTAAAGGATTTCAGGGAACTGAGTTTAAAAAAAATAGAACGGCTTTTTTAATGGAAAAAAAGATTGTCCCCGTCATACGCGCCGCATCCGCAATACTGCTGGTTTTATGGCTCACAGCCGGGCTTTTCGCATTTTTCAGTTCTGAAAATTACAGTCACGGAAGAAAAAAAATCCCCTTCATAATTAAAGCCAGGAAAAGCCCCATGATACAGAAAGGGTGGAACATCTGGCTCAAGGAAGGTCAGGACGGATACTCAAACGCTGTGACACGGGATGTTTCGTTTTTGGGGAACGTTTTGAGGCAGGATACCGTCTATGAAACGGCAATACTGAAAAAACCCGTGGATGCATTTGTCGTAAGGGGCAACGCAAAAGGAAACAATCCCATTATCGCGCCGAAGGATACATACGCCTATTATACCTATGATATGGTAGCCACGGCATACGACCCGTCGCCGGAATCCAACAGTGTGGACTGGGCGGGCATCACGTGCCTGGGCTGGCGCACACGCTACGGCATAGCCGCCGTGGATCCGAAAGTCATCGCGTTGAAATCCCTTGTGTATGTGGACGGTTACGGCCTGGCATGGGCCGGGGATATAGGCGGAGATATAAAGGGCAACCGCATAGATCTGTGCTACAACACCACCAAAGAGGCGCTTAACTGGGGAAGAAGGAAGGTAAGGGTGTATGTGCTGGGCAACAGGGCATGGAGCGCCATAAGGGCGAAAAAAAAGGCAGAGCAGGGGAAAAAATAATATTCATTATAGCGGATGGTGTCTAGCGGATGGTGTCGAACCTTGTTTATAGCTTTTATAATTTTGAAAAATTCTGATATGCTTTTGTAAATGTTAACGAACTTAAATGTAACTGACCGGTATTACCGCGTTCTTATCATCCCAATATAGTAATTTGTCATAATTGCAGATTATACCGCCGCTGCCGCGCTTAACGCCCGGCAGTTTGTCAAGAACGCCGAAGCTTTTAATATCTTCTTTTACCGGATTGGCCGTTTTCTTTATTTCCATCGGATGTAACAGCCCGTTTCCTTCTATTATAAGATCTATTTCATTTTTATCTTTATCCCTGTAATAATAAAGCGGCGGTTCGGAAATTCCGGCATTATAATAGCTTTTAATAATTTCAGATATTATATTAGTCGGTTTTTAAGGCTTTTGTCAAATGCTAATTCAGGGAATGGATAGGGTCGCCTCGTTTATGAATTGATAGGAATTGATAAGGCCAGACCTCACTTATGCTTTTATAATTCAGAAAAATTTTGAAATGCATGAACGGTTAAGAAAAGGAACGCAAAAAAATATCTGTGATAATGAAATATTCAATAGTTTAGAAAATCCATTTACAAATTCCGAAACGGGATTTTCTGTTCCTTTTTGTAACAATTTACCGTACGGTAATATTTATGTAAAAAAACATGAAATTAATATAAAAATTACCGAACGGTAAGAATCGGTTGATTTTTTTAAAAATCTAGTGTATTATTACTGTACGGGAAGAAAGAGGTGAAAGATGAAAATAGAAGACAGCAAATCATTTGGAACGGCTGTAAAAGCCTATAGAAAATCTCAGAAATTGACCCAGGAGAAAGTGGCGAATTATTCGAACGTTGGCACCCGGTTTATAGTGGACCTGGAAAAGGGGAAGCCTACCTGCGAGCTCGATAAAGCCCTTCATGTGGCTAAAATGCTCGGGATTAAATTTGATATACAGCTGGAGAATGAATGATGACAGCAAGAAAATTGGAAGTATATTTATATAACCGTAAAGCCGGTGTATTAACGGATATTGACGGTGAGTTAAGTTTTAAATATTCTAATAATGCCGACAGGCCGCTGTCTGTAAGGCTGCCTGTAAGGGAAAAAGAATACGGCGACAGGGAGTGCCGGGCGTTTTTTGAGAACCTTTTGCCTGAAGGGGATATAAGGGAAATAATAGCCAGGAAAGAAAGGGTGTCGGAAGGGAATGTTTTTTCACTGCTGGACAAGATAGGCGGCGACTGCGCTGGGGCTGTTTCACTTTATGAAGAGGGGCAAAATCGGGTTGATGCCGTGAAAAAAGAACCCTTTGAAATTTGCGCGGATGAATTATTCAGGATAATGGATTCGCAAAAGACCGACCCGCTGCTTACGGGAAAAAATATCCGTTTATCCCTGGCAGGCGCCCAGGTTAAATTTGCGGTATATATGAAGGAAGACAAAATGTATTATCCCAATGATACATTTTTTTCTTCACACCTGATAAAGCCTGAAAACAGGGATTTTGAGGACCTTGTAATAAATGAATATTTCTGCATGAAACTTGCGGGAAGCATGAACATTACCGTCCCTGACGTGCGGTTAAAAAAAGTAAAAGGCATGCAGTACCTGATAATTGAGAGATTTGACCGGCTGGCCGCGGACGGCCAAAAGGAAAGGCTGCACCAGGAAGATTTCTGCCAGATACTTGGGAGCACACCGGACAGAAAATATCAGAAAGAAGGCGGGCCGGGATTTAAGGAATGTTATAAATTTCTTGAAAATGAAACCGGAATACATTCACTGGAGAGTTTTGTGTTCATCTTTATATTCAACTATCTGACAGGTAACTGCGACGCCCATGCGAAAAATTTTTCAGTATTGCATGACGTTGAAAAGGTGTTTGTCAGGGATAATAAAATGCACACGGTATGTAAAAAAGGCGCCGTTGCACTGGCTCCTTTTTATGACCTGGTCTCAACCGAAGTTTACGAAGGCCTTTCCAAAGAAATGGCCATGAAGATAGGCGGCGCTTGGGATATCAGAGATGTGCAAAAACATGATTTTTACAAAACCGCGCGGGAAATAAATATAAAAGAAAAGGAAATGGACAGCCTGATACAAAAGTTTTCTTCCATGCCCATAAAAGCGCACGGGGTGATGCGGGAAATTAAGGAAATGGGATTCAATACAGCTGTATGCGGAAAAATAATTTCCGGAATGGAAAAGCGATTGGGAAAAATATCAGGAAAAATCGGATCCTAAAAACATAAATCATAAAAAATAATATGCAATAAAATCCATGACTATCCGTCTACATAAGTATAATCATAAATATAAACAGGAGTTTGTATGGATAATAAGAAAAGGTGCAAAACAGCGGATAATTCGCGGAGAAAAAACGCGGCTTCACAAAAAAATCGGGCTATTGAAGCGGCAGCATTTTATATTTCCGAGTTGTTATGGGCTAAAAACAACCATATTATTACCGGCAATGGGAGCAAAAAAACCTCTATGCTTTAGCGCGGGTTTTGATTTAACGTCTTTTTTATCCAGCTCAGGGTTATTTCAAGCACCTGTGGTTCAACCGGATTTTTGATCTCTTCTTTGTACTTCGTGATATCGGCTCCGCCCTCTTCGAGTCTCAGCATATGCGTCATATTCTCTATTAGACGGCCCTCAAAAGGGGCCTTAACAAGCTCCCGCATTCGTTTAAGGTCGTTTGGGTCAACCTGGATATCCTTGGAACCTGTAATGGCAAGCACCGGAACGTTTATAAGGGGAAAATCCACAGACGGGTCATACGCCATAAATTCCTTCAGCCATTTTGCGTTGATTTTTCTGAAATTTGAGGCGCGGTAGCAGTCTTTTTTTGAGGCTTTAATTTTATCCAGTGCCTTTTGCTGCGCCGCTGATACATCTATATGAAAAAACCTGATTATCCAGCCGTTTAAACCCTTTAATCCTTTTGCGATTTCAAGAGCCTGCCATTTTAATACAGCCTCGCCGCTCTGGGCGCCGCCGGCAAGCAGTATAATCCCGGCTGTTGTTGCTTTTTTTGCGGCAATATTAACCGATATGAACGCACCTTCACTGTGGCCCAGAAGAAAAATTTTTTCTGCATCAATGCCTTCCAACCGTCTCATATATTCCAGCGCGGTCATTGCGTCATTCACGTGGTCAAAAAATCCGGTTGACCAGTAGCCGCCGCCGCTGGCGCCAACGCCCCGCTTGTCATACCTGAACGAGGCGATTCCGTTTTCAGCAAGGTAATGTGAAATGTCGTAAAAAGCGTTTAAAGGCATCTTTTTGTGGTTTTCATTACGGTCTATCTTTCCGGATCCTGTAATAAATAAAACCGCCGGATAGGGGCCGTCAACTCCGGGCAGTGCTATAGTGCCGGAAAGTTCCACGCCGCCGGAGATGAAAACAACTTCTTTTTCCACCATAATCATCAACCTCTTTTATGTTTTAAAGTATTATATCAGTAAAAGACGCAATGTTAAATAGCCTGTGTCATTTTCTTGTTATAGAATAACACTGTTTTTGTGGTATAATTAATAAAAAACAAAGGCAGTCCTAATGGAAAAAAAAGAGAGTCCGTTAAAGTGGGTAGCCTGGGAAACGACAAAAGAATGCAACCTGAACTGCGTACACTGCAGGTCAGGCGCCGGCAGCGGGGATTTTAAAGGCGTTTCCACAAAAGAAGGTTTTATTTTGATGGATAAGGTGGCTCGTTTTGCCACGCCTGTTTTTGTACTCTCCGGCGGTGAGCCTTTGCTTAGGCCCGATATATTCGAGCTGGCAAAATACGGAACATCACTCGGTTTTAAAATGGCCATGGCGACAAACGGATCGCTTATAGACGACGCGGCCTGTGAAAATATGAAAAAATCCGGGATTAAAATAGTGGCGCTCAGCCTCGACGGCCCGAACGCCGCGGTTCATGACGATTTCAGGCGGCAAAAAGGGTCCTTTGATTCCATCATGAACGCCGTTGAAAAATTCAAAAAACATTCCATTGAATTCATAATCAATTCCTCTTTCACCAAAAGGAACCAGGAATTTATTGAGCAGACATATAAGCTGGCAAAAAAATCCGGGGCAAAGGCATGGTATATGTTTCTGGTGGTTCCCATGGGAAGGGGGGCGGATTTGCTCGGTGAACTCATAACGCCCGAGGATTATGAAAAGATATTAAAATGGCACTACGAGGCCGAGATAAAAGAGGATAACATCCTGATGCGGCCGACATGCGCGCCGTCGTATTACAGGATATATGCCCAGCAGCAGAAGGAAAAAGGCGGGGCCACGCAGAGGCGTTCCCTTAGCTATTCGCCGGGAGGCGGCAGGGGCTGCGTTGCCGCAAGGTCGATTGCATATATCAGCGCCGAAGGCGATGTTTATCCCTGTAGTTATTTCACCTGCAACGCCGGAAATATTTTTAAGACTCCCCTTGCTGAAATATGGGAGTCGGAACTGTTTAAGGGTTTCAGGACAGAGGAAGGTTATGATAACTGCGGATGCTGTGAATACAGGAACTCCTGCGGCGGATGCAGGGCCCGGGCGCTGATTTACACCGATGACATGAAAGCCAACGACCCGTATTGTGATCATATTCCCGCGGTTAAAAAGGGAAATAGATGATACTTGAAACGCTTGAAGGAAAAAAAAGAGGGCGCGCGCCGGTGTGGTTCATGCGCCAGGCCGGCAGGTATATGGCCTCCTACAGGGCGTTAAAAGAAAAATATTCGTTCCTTGAAATGTGCATGACGCCGGAAATAGCCGCGCAGGTTACGATGATGCCGGTTGAAAAATTCGGCTTTGACGCGGCCATACTTTTTTCCGACATACTTATACCCGCGGCGGCAATGGGATTAAAACTTGAATATTCACCGGGTCCGGCTATTACACCAGCCGTTACCGAACTATCCATAGTCGACGGACTGAAAATTCCGGCGGCGGAAGAATACGGCTTTATACAAAAAGCCATCGCGATTATTTCAGGCAAACTTCCCGCAGGCAAAGATTTGATAGGGTTTGCCGGCGCGCCGTTTACAATTGCCGCTTATCTTGTGCAGGGCGGCTCAAAGGGAGATTTCAGCGGGATAAAAAAAATGGCCGGCACGCCCCTTTATCATTTACTTATGGAAAAAATCACGCTTGCCGTCATGGAATACGCGCGGGCCCAGGCCATGGCCGGAATAAAAGTTTTCCAGTTTTTTGATACATGGGCCGCGATTTTAGGCGCCGGGCAGTATTCAAGGGACATCGGGCCTTATACACAAAGGGTTGTTGACGCGGCAAAAAGTTACGGCATGAAGGTGATATATTTTTTTAAGGGGGAAGGGGAAATGGCGCGTGCGGTTTCGGCCCTTATAAATATTGACGCGCTTTCCGTGGACAGCGCGCATACACTCGCGGAATTTGATGCTTTTACCGGAAAAAAATTTATCCTTCAGGGAAACCTCGCCCCTGAAATACTTTTAAAGGATCACGGGGCGATAAAAAAGGGGATAGATGATATTTTAATGGCGGCCGCGGGTTTGAAGGGGCATATTTTTAACCTCGGCCACGGAGTTTTAAAGGAAACGCCGGAAGAAAATGTGGCTTTTGCCGTTGATTACATAAAAAAGGCGGAAAAAAAATGAAAGAGGTCATACTTGCGCATATGGGCGGGCCGGCCGGTGAGACAGAACTGCGCGGTTTTTTAAAAAATATTTTTCTGGACCGGGAAATGATGCGGCTGCCATTTCAGCATATCTCCGGAAGGCTTCTTGCCCTTTTAAGGTTCAACGCATCCAGAAAAAATTATGAAAAAACCGGCTGGACTCCGGTGAAAAAAATAAGCTCATCGCTCGCGGCAAAACTAAACGCAATGCTTGGCAAAGAGGGTTTTGCGGTTAAACCGCTTTACACGCACACGGCGCCTTATATTGAGCAGGCGGCGCCGGACGCCGTAATACTGCCTTTATACCCGCATTACTCGTCATCACTTGCCGGCGCCATGAAAAAAAGGGCGCCGGGACGCGGTATTATAGAACACTGGTATGAAAAGGAAGGGTTTATAAAAATGACGGCCGCAAATGTAAAAAAAAGCGCTGCCGGACTGGTCCCTGAAAAAACCGCCATTATGTTTGTCGCCCACAGCCTGCCGGAGAGTTTTGTAATTAACGGCGACCCGTATATCGGCCAGACAAATGAAACATTCAGGGCGCTTGGGGGATTTTTTCCGGGTTATAAGGTTTCGCTCTGCTATATAGGAAAAGCCGGGCCGCAAAAATGGGTCGGGCCGGCGGCCCGGGATGTTATAGGTGGCATGAAAAATATTGACAACATTATTGCGTCATATATAAGTTTTCCGCTGGATAATATCGAGGTGCTTTACGATATGGATATTAAATTAAGGGAAAAAGCAGTGGAATCCGGGATAAAGAATTTTATCAGGGCGGATCTTTTAAACGACTCAGATGAATTCGCAGGTTTTCTCGCGGATATAATAAGGGGGTATAAATGAAGGCTGCAGTTATCGGAGGCGGAATCTCCGGCCTTGCAACGGCATACCAAATAAAAGAGATGTCAAAAGCCGCGGGGCTTGACGTCCATGTTACGGTTTTTGAAAAAGAAAACCGGACGGGCGGCACTATATCGACCGTAGAGGAAAACGGCTACCTGCTTGAAACAGGGCCGAACGGTTTTCTTGACAGCAAAAAATCCACCCTTGAACTTATAACACATCTTGGCGCCGGAGCCGCGCTGGAAAAGTCCAACAGGTCATCCGCGCGCCGTTATATTTACAACGGTAAAAAATTGATGATGCTGCCGGATAAACCCCAGAAATTTTTAACATCGCCCATAATGACACTTTCGGGAAAATTAAGGGTGATGCTGGAGCCTTTTATAGCGGCGAAAAAATCGGATGATGACGAGTCGGTGGCATCTTTTGTTTTGCGCAGGATAGGCAGGCAGGCCCTGGACAACCTTGTGGGGCCCATGGTGAGCGGTATTTACGCCGGCGACCCGGAGCGGCTCAGCCTGAAAAGCGCATTCCCGCGCATGTACGGGCTTGAAAGGGAATACGGGAGCCTCATAAAAGCCATGATGAAATTAAGGCGCGGCGGCGCGCCTCCGGGAACGCTTACTTCATTTAAGAGCGGCATGGGTTCACTTATTGACGCCCTTACTGGCGCGCTGGGAGAGAGCGTAAAAACTGATGCCGGGATAAACCTGGTGGAAAAATCAGGACGCGGATGGAAAATCAATCACGGCAGCACGTATGAAGAATTTGACGCGGTTGTGACGGCTGTTCCGGCGTATGTGCTCGGCCGTATACTGCCGGAGGCCGCGGAAGAATGCGCTGAAATTTATTATCCGCCCCTTACAGTGGTCCATCTGGGATATAAAAATTCCGTTATTGCCGGAAAGACCGACGGCTTCGGATTTTTGACTACAAAAGCGTCCGGAACAAAGGTGCTTGGCGCCATATTTTCAACGAATATATTTATCAACAGGGCGCCGGAAGGGTACAGCCTGGTAACGGTTATGACAGGCGGCGCCAATTTTCCCGAAAACGCCATGATGGAGCATGACAAACTGCTGTCAACGGTGTGTGAAGGGATTGAAAAAATTACGGGCATTAAGGGGGCTCCTGATTTCTGGAAAATTTTTCCGCATGAAAAAGCCATACCGAATTATCAGGTGGGACATCCTGATACGGTAAAGAAACTTGAAAATAAAATGGAAAAAATGGGCGGTATATTTCCGGCGGGCAACGCATTTTACGGAGTGGGAATAAACGACGCGACCATGAAATCAATGGAAACAGCGGCGCGTGTTGCCGCGTATTTAAAGGGTGTAAAATGAAAAGAATATCCGTAATCGGTTTGAATTATCTGCGGACACCCGTGGAAATCAGGGAAAAATTTTATTTTACAAAGCAGGAACTGCCTGAAGCGCTGAAAAGGCTATCCCGCATTGATACCGTAAGCGAGGCCATGATACTTTCCACCTGCAACAGGACAGAGGCGGTGATAGTTTCAACCGGCGGTAAAAAAACGGCGGAGCTGGCGGCGGAAACCCTTTCTTCATTAAGAAATATCAGCCGCGGGAAAATAAGAAAATACTTTTATAATTTTTACGGCGCGGACGCCGTGAGCCATATATTTAACGTCGCCTCCGGGCTCGACTCCATGGTAGTCGGGGAAAGCGAGGTAACGGGCCAGTTTAAGGATGCTTATAACCTGGCCGCGGCGGAAAAAACAACGGGAGCGGTTCTGCTTACCCTTTACCAGTCGGCCATGGCCGCCGTTAAAAAAATAAGGGCAAAAACATCCGTGTCGCAGGGGAACGTATCAGTGAGCTACTGCGCCGTGAATCTCGCGACGCAGGTTTTCCACGGCCTGTCGGATAAAAAAGTGCTCATAATCGGCGCCGGGGAAATGGCCAACAGCGCGGCAACCGGGTTCATAAAAAAAGGGTCCATGGGGGCCGATGTCATCAACAAGACATATTCAAAGGCGGTGGATATGGCGGAAAAATACGGGGGCAGGGCCTATGGTTTTGACTCGCTGGAAGAGGCCCTTGAAAACGCCGATATAGTGCTGTGCTCGACGGCGTCGCCCGAACCGGTGCTGACAAAAAAAATTGTCGGGGACGTAATGTCAAAAAGGGGGCACAGGGAACTTTTTATAATAGACATAGCGGTGCCAAGGGACGTGGAAGACGGGGTGAAAAATATAAAGGGTGTGCACCTGTACGATATTGACGGGCTGAAAAAAACAGCCTCAAACAGCGTGAGCATGCGCAAAAGCGAGGTTTCTAAAGCCGGAAAAATTGTTGTGGAGCTGGTTAAAACATTTGAAAAGGACCTTTACATGCGCGAAGCCGCGCCCATTGTCGGCGTGATAAAGCGCAGGATATACGACATTGCCGTAAGGGAAAGCGCCGTGACCGCGAAACAAAAAGGGCTCTCAACACAGGAAAGGGAAAACCTGGAAAAAACCATAATCGCCACAGTGGACAGGGTTATTGCCTCGCATATGGCCGAGCTCAAAAAACGCATTGGAAAAGGGGCCGCCGAGAAAAACGGGCTGATAAATACCGTGAAGGAAGTGTTCAAGGGTTATGAATAGTATAAGGATAGGGACCAGGGCGAGCGCGCTTGCCCTTGCGCAGGCCGGTATGGTAAAAAACGCGGTTGAAAAAAATTTTCCCGGCGTCCGGGTTGAGATAATAAAAATGACAACAAAGGGCGACAGGATAACCGATATCCCCCTGCATAAGATAGGGTCCAGGGGATTATTCATAAAGGAGATAGAGGAATCACTTTTAAGGGAAGAAATTGACATAGCGGTACATTCCCTGAAGGACCTGCCCGCTTCGCAAAATGAGAGCCTCTGTATCGGAGCGTTTCTCACAAGGGAAAATCCGGGAGATGTTTTGATCTCTGAAAGATACGGCAGTTTAAGTGAAATCCCGGCGGGCGCGCATATCGGCACCGGGAGCCGCAGGAGGGAAAGCCAGCTGAAAAATTTCAGGCCGGATATTCTGGTCGAACCGCTGCGCGGCAATGTTGAAACACGTATAAAAAAATCCTCCGGAGGGAACCTTGACGCAATAATAATAGCCGCCGCCGGCGTTATCAGGCTGGGGCTTGCCGGTAAAATAAGGGAATACCTGCCGCGCGATCTTTTTATTCCGTCGCCGGGACAGGGTATCATAGCGGCACAGATAAGGAAAAACGACACTGCGTCCGCGGAGATACTTGAAAAAATAAACGATGAAAACGCAGGCATGTGCTACGCCGTGGAAAGGGAATTTTTCCTTGAAACCGGCGGGGGATGTTTTTTGCCGATTGGGGCTCTATGCGAAAAAAATTCCAGCGGCTATACCATTCATGGTTATATAGGCGATGAAAAAGGGGAGAATGTTTTCAGGGAGAGCGCCTCATTTTCAATTTACGACCCGTTACAGGGAAAAAAACTGGCCCAAAAACTTCTTGATGCCGGGGGAAAGCGGGTGCTGTTTGATATCAGGGAAAAAGAAAATAGTGATAACAAGCGCGAAGGGCGGTATTAACTGCATAAAAGCGTACATAAAAAAGGGCGGCTGCGCGGCTGTGGATTTCCCCATGATAGAAATAAGGGCCGTAAAATTCAGGATAAAAAAAAGGAATTATGACTGGGTTGTATTTACCAGCAAAAACGCGGCTGAAATTTTTATAAAAAAAGTTGGAAAGGGTTTTTTAAAGGGCAAAAACACGGCCTCAATCGGGGGACAGACCACGGGCCTGCTGGAAAAAAAAGGGTTGAAAGTTTCATTCACGCCGCATAAATTCAATTCCATGGATTTTTTGAATGAATTTATCGGAACATTTGATGTAAAGGGAAAAAGGTTCCTGCTGCCGGTCTCCTCAAAAGCGGGCCGGGATATGGGCCGGGGCCTTAGAGGGGCCGGGGCGTCTGTGGACAGGCTTGTTGTATATGAAAACACCATGCCGCTTATAAGCGCGCGTACAGCCGGGGCGTTCATCAAAAACGGGCCGTTTTATTTTGTCCTTTTCGCCAGCCCTTCGGCCTTTGGAAATTTTATTAAAATAAAGGGGATGCGAAAACTCCTGAAAAAAACTTTCACGGCGGCCATCGGCCCTGCGACGGCGTCTTACATGAAAAAACGCGGGGTAAAGCCCGAAATAATATGCGCAATTTCCACTATGAAAAACGCGGTGGATGACATAATAAATTATAAAGGCGGTAAAAAATGAAACACTTGAGGGATAAAAGGGCCACGCAAAAAATCAGGGACAAATATGCCGAAACGCGAATATTGGCCGCGGATTTTGTTTATCCTTATTTCGTAACCCCGGGCAAAAAGATAAAAGAGGCCATAAAAGGTTTTGAGGGAATAAACAGGTTCTCCCCCGATATGCTTGTAAAAGATATACCGGGAATTTTAAAGTACGGCGTGGATAAAGTACTTTTGTTCGGGACGCCGGATGAGTCCGAAAAGGACGAGACCGGCAGCGGGGCATACAGCGGGACGGGAATAGTGCCCGCAGCTGTCAGGGAGATAAAAAAATATTTTCCAAAAATCACCGTGATAACAGACGTCTGCATGTGCGCCTACACGAAAAGCGGCCACTGCGGCATAGTAAGAGGCGGGACGGTATTAAACGACGAAACACTTCCATACCTGGCAAAGACGGCGCTGGCTCATGCCGCCGCAGGCGCCGATATTGTTGCTCCTTCGGCCATGATGGACGGCCAGGTGGACGCGATTAGAAAAATCCTTGATAAGAATGGTTTTGATAATGTAAAAATCCTCGCCTATTCCGCAAAATACGCCTCATGCCTTTACGGGCCGTTCAGGGAGGCTGAAAAATCCACGCCGTCGTTCGGCGACAGGAAAAGCTACCAGATGGATTACAGGAATTCAAAAGAGGCAATGCTCGAGGTAAAAGAGGATATAAAGGAAGGCGCGGATATGGTAATGGTAAAACCCGCCCATGCGTACCTTGATATAATCAGGGCCGTGCGCGCGGCATACCCGAAAATTCCCCTCGCGGCGTATCATGTTTCCGGCGAATACGCCATGTTAAAGGCCGCGGCAAGGGCCGGGGTTTTTGATGAAAAAGCCGCCATGATGGAAGTGCTCACAGCCATTAAAAGGGCGGGCGCCGATACCATAATAACCTATTTTGCCGTGGAAGCGGCGCGGCTTATTGGAGGAAAAAAATGAGGGACAAAAAGTCAAAGGCGGCTTTTGCGCGGGCAAAAAAATATATCGCGGGCGGGGTGGACAGCCCGGTCAGGGCATTCGGGCAGGTAAAAGGGGTCCCGCGTTTTATCGCGCGCGGCAAAGGCGCAGAAGTAATTGATATTGATTCGAATACATTCGTTGATTTCTGCAATTCATGGGGGGCGCTGATACTGGGCCATGCGGAAAAAAGCGTTGTGGCGGCGGCCGTTGACGCCGTAAAAAAAGGGTCCACCTACG
>PLPI01000128.1 GCA_003159495.1 candidate division FCPU426 bacterium
CCGGCTCTGACACCTTTTCTCTTCCGGTCAAGTCCCGAACCTAAAACTTCAATTTTCTATAAGCTATAAGCAAGGTCTGACCCCAGACTTTTTTCCAGCATCGGGTCCACGAGCTTGTCTATACGGCTTAAAAAGAAACTCGCCACGGAAGAAACTTTGTTTACCGGTTCACCCAGAGCCAGCCGTTCTTCAATACCCTCGATATATGCCTGGGCCACCTGCCGGTAGCGGGGCAATCCAAAAAGCAGGGTTACGTTGACATTTATCCCATCAGTGATCAGTTGTTTTATGGCAGGCAGGCCCTCCGCTGTCCCCGGCACCTTTATCATGATGTTCGGGCTGTTGACGTCGGCCCACAATCTGCGAGCCTCTTCAATGGTCCCTTTTGTATCATGCGCCAGGCGCGGATTTACTTCCAGGCTGACATATCCGTCTCCGCCGCCTGCACTTTCATACAGCGGCCTGAATTCATGCGCCGCAGCCTGCACGTCTTTTTGGCTGATCTCTTCATAAATTTCTTTTGCGTTCATCCCTTTTTTCGACAGTGCCGCGATATCCGCGTCATAAACGGAGCTTTCCGCTATGGCTTTTTCAAAAATTGCCGGATTTGAGGTCATGCCCTTAAGGCCGTCCGCGGCTATCATGCGTTTTAGCTCGCCGCTTTCAAGCAGGTCCCGCCGGATATAGTCAAGCCAGACCGACTGCCCGAACATTCCAAGCTGTTTCACGGGATTATTAGGCATGTTCAAACTCCTGAAATTTTTTTAATTCATCAGCCGTTTTTTACCAGTACTTCGGGCGCCCGTAGTATTCATAAAGTTGTTCCTCATATTCCCGGTCAATATCCTTTGACGGGTCATAAACAGGGCAGTTTTTTATTTTTTCCCTGGAAAGATCCACGATTACTTCGGCATCTGCCCAGCTTATCCCGCGCAGCCAGTTTATAGCAACCAGAACCCTGCCTCCGGGCAGCCAATTATGAGTATCCACAACCAAATATGCGATTCCCCAATGTTTATCGTCGGCAATTATATCGTCAACATGACCTATATCGCCGTCGTTTGCTAAAATTTTATATTGAATGATTTCCTTGAAACTGCGCAGATGTATGTCTCCCGTTATTATTTCCGGTCCGGGCGGCAGGACCCCTTTAAACGGGTTTGGGCCGGGTACGGGCATGGGAAGCCCGGGAAATCCAGGCACCTGCTGCCAGTATATGGGCCAATTGAAATAGGAAAGTATTTCCGTTTCTTTTTGTCTTGAAACGGGTTTATGAACATCAACATCAGGACATTTTTTGACTTTGTCAATGCTAAGAGATACCGGAAATTCCCTTTTATTACGGTCCGGAAATCCCGTAAACGAAACCGGTGAAATAAGCACGTCTTTACCTTTGAACCAACCGCCTATTTCCGTAACCATGTAACGGATGATCCAGTGTTCGTCATCAAAATAGAAATCTTCAATCTTTCCTATGTTCCCGTCATTTGCGTGGACCGCAAAACCAAATACACCTTTAACACTGCGCAACATAACAAACCTCCTGATGTTTTTATATAATTATACATACGTTCTTTTGCCCGCGAAATGACTGCATTCTTTTAACTATAGACTTTATTCCGCACAGCATAAGGGCCCGGTTTTAGTTATAAAAGAATAGTATTTACAGCGCGTGAATTGCCGGATTTTTAGATGTTTATGGTATTAACCCAAAAGATACGTCATATAAAGTTTATCAAGCGAAAATGATAAAGTCAAACGCAGGTGCCATACAACCTTCACAATAAGACCGAAGGGGCCCGATTGCCAAGATAACGGCGCATCCCAATGCCCTTCGGTCTTATAATCCTTTACTTAGCTTCCAGGGAAAAACCTAATATCTCAGCGGGAGCGTTTTGCGCGGCTCGGCATGTGCAATGTACGGCGGAGTATCTTCAGCCTCCTGCCTGGCGTCCTTCATAATATCCTTGTCAAAACTTTTATCCACGCTCAGCTGCTGATTTACTTCAATAATGTCAGGATCTGTTATCTGATCCCTGTTTGACCTGAAAAGAAGTGGCCATTCAAACGGGTCCCCGTAAATCGAATGCTTTGCGGATATTTCCCACAGGCTGTCGCCATGTTTTACGGTATATTTTTCCTCGCGGGAATCATGCTTTACCTGAATTAACGCGGCCGGTTCCCGCGTTTTCTCCTGTTGCGGTTTTATTGCTGTTTCAATTTTTACCTTTTGCACCGACGCACATCCGATAAATACTGCCATCACAAAAAGCAATAATGAAATGATAAAATATTTCATTTTAACGCCTCCGTATTTGCGGGCCTTATTGTGGCACCGCTGTAGTTGTCTATATTGAAAATCAGATTATTGACGATACCGTTGCTTTATGCGCGTTCATGACGCAGCAGGAATACAGGCTGAAGTTGGGTGATTGTTCCCGGATTTTTCAGACAATATCGGCATAACACAAGCATTGTTATGTCGATAAGCAGTTAAAAATCGGGATAAAAGAAGTTTCTATTTACGTGTTTTACGCATTAAAAAAGCTGAACGGCCTTTTACTTCCTTACTCAAACATTGTTTAACCGGACTATTATTGATGTTAATTGAATTGGCGGATGTTGGTAAATATGCAAATAATGACGCCCCATCAATACACTTCATTGGATTTTTAAATATTTCGGGTTTAAAAGATTTACCTTTGCGGATAATTTGACGGTCATTATATAGAACCATACATACGGAAGAGAGGCGCGCTGATAAAACATCATATATCCCTGAGTCTGATGAGTTGATGTTATTATCAGCATATGTATTCGCGGACAAATGCGGGGACACGAAAAAAAACATAATAAACAATAAGCCTGTTAATAAAAAATTTTTATTCATATAAACTCCTATAATAATTAGACGCACTCCAAAGTGTTTTTGTTCCATATTTTATCAGATTAATATAGTCATTATGGTTTGCCGATTTTTTGCTATATTTCCCCACGCAAGTTTCAGAAAAAAACATATGTCCCCCGATCAATATTAAATATTACCACTATTTATCGCGTTTTGTATTTTTGAAAACTGAAATTATCTTTATTTTAATACCCTCCATGATACTGACTAATTTTGAGGATGAGGTTTTTATTGCAGAAATTTCCTTGCCGACTTCTGTTTCAAGCGACCTGGATTTCGATATTCCAAGCAGTTGGGACGGGTAAATGCTCCTGTGTCCGGTCATTAAATAACTGATTATGCAGCTCACCGCGGCGTAGGGCGCCAATTTCGGCCCGAAAAGTTCTATGCTCATTATACTGGCCGCAATCGGCGTGTTTGCAGCTCCCGCCAGCAGCGCTACCATGCCAATTGCGGCAAAAGTTGAAGGATCCACTCCGGCAATGGCGGAAAATAAACTGCCCGCCGTCGTACCGACAAAAAATATAGGGGTAATAACCCCCCCGCTGCCGCCCGCCCCCAACGTAATAGAGGTAAATATTATCTTAAGTAGAGGGTCATACCAAGCCGCCTGCCCTCCGTTAAGAACTGATTCAATCGAATTCAGGCCTAATCCCAGGTACTTAGTTCCCAAAAATAGGGCTGGAATGGCAACCAGAATTCCGGAGATTAAGGCGTTTAACCACCATGCCTGTTTTGCTTTTATAAAAATAAATTTAATCACTCTAAATGTTTCTATCATGATAAAGGATATGATACCGAAAAACAGTCCGGAAAGCAGAACTTTGACAAAAAAGAATTCGGAAAATACAGGGCTAAAATTCAACGAAGAATAAAAATAGGAAATGCCAAGGTTTGAAGAAACTTCATAAGCTGTAATCCCGGCTATAAAAGACGGAAGGAGCACATCATACATCAGTTGACCTACAACAAGCACTTCAATTCCAAATAACGCACCGGCAACGGCAAGTTGCAAGTTTTATTGC
>PLPI01000124.1 GCA_003159495.1 candidate division FCPU426 bacterium
TTATGGCGGCAATCCAAGAAAAATGTCATAAACCATTGGCGGATTTTATCCGTGGTATATGACATTTTTCTTGGATTGCCGCCATAATTATATAGACGGCCTCTTGCGAGGGCATCAGATGAGCGGCGCAAGGCCAATAAAAATGCCATATACCCCCGGGATCACGCGGCATTGTCGGGGGGGTTCGGCAGTATCATATTTCAGGTTTGGACCGGCGCTATAAGTTAAGGGTTGGCAGACGCAGTCAAAAAAGAGGAAAAATGGAAAAAATACTTGTTTCCCGGACAGACGGCATAGGCGATTTACTGTTGACCACGCCGCTGTTCAATGAACTGAAAATGAAATTCCCAAAGGCACGCATATCCGCGCTTGTGAGCTCATACGCATCTCCGCTGCTGGTCAACAATCCGTTCGTGGATGATATTATTATTTATGACGCCGGGCAAAAAGATACCGCCGGAATGCTGAAAGAACGGGGATTTGACGCGGTGCTGGCGGTTTATCCAAGGCCGGCCCTGGCGTGGGATTTTTTCAGGGCGGCGATACCTTTAAGGTACGGCACCTCTTCAAGGTGGTATTCCTTCCTTTATAACAAAAGGGTGAAACTCTCAAGAAAGTCATCGGAAAACCATGAATCAGATTACAACCTGATGCTGGCCAATGAACTCATCGGCGAGGCAAGGGGGCAGAAGGAATATTATTTTATATCTGACGATGAAAGAGCGGCGGCCGACGCCATATTAAGGTCAAAGGGATTAAACGGCGGTTTTATCGCGGTTCATCCGGGCTCAAAAGGTTCCGCGTGGAATTTAAGCGAGGCAAAATACACACAGCTTACAGAGGCGCTTGCCGCAGCCGGAAAAAAAGTCCTGCTCACGGGCGGAAAGCAGGAAAAAGATATGATAAGGCGCATGGCGCTTAAAATAGCCCGCGATTCGGTACACGTCCTCAACGAGGAACTGGGGCTGCGTGAATTCGCGGCGGTGCTTGGCCGCGCAGACGTGCTTGTGAGCGGGTCTACGGGTCCGATGCATATAGCCGCTGCCCTCGGGGTGAAAACCGCGAGTTTTTTTCCGCCCGATTCAATCCCGGCAACGGCCCCGAGGAGATGGGGGCCGCTTGGAAATATACATGAAATAATACAGCCGGAAGGGCCGGGCGAAAAGGAAGAGTTGATGGAAACCATAGATACGGCGGCAGTATTGGATAAAATAATCAGACTGGCCGGAAATTAATATGAAAAAAACCGGCGTTCTATTCCTGGCGCTTCTATTTTTAACCTCATGCGCGTCGGTAACAACCCAAAAAGTATTGATTGTCGCCGTGAGCGGAGACGAGGCTCAGATGAGAAAAGAGGCGGCTGATGACAGCGCGCGGGCGTTTGAAAACGGCGCAAAAACGGAAAAAAGCGTCCCGGCGCGGGATGGAAATTCATATATTGTAAAAGCAGGCGACGTACTTTCTGAAATTGCGGTGAAAGAGGCGGGCGGGTATTCCAGGTGGAGGATGATAGCCGGAGAAAATAATTTAAAGCCGCCATATATGATTCTGCCGGGAGAAAGGCTTGAAATTAAGGCAGAAGATCAACCGGCGGCCACGGCTGAAAATGCGGCAAAACCTTTTGAATACAGGGTGATACCCAACAGGGCCTTTGGCGCGGGCGAAAAACTCATTTTTGCGGTCAAATATTTCGGCATAACAGCCGGAACGGCCACGCTTGAGGTAAAGGACATAGAGGAAATAAACGGCAGGAAAGTTTACCACATTGACGCGACGGCCAGGACGGCTCCGCTTTTCGAGCGTATTTACAGGGTCAAGGATGTAATAACTTCATATATGGATGTGCTGGGGCTTTTTTCCTGGAAATATGAAAAGAAGCTTGAAGAAGGCGGCTACAGAAATGATACCGCGATTGTGTTTAACCAGGAAAAGGGGTTTGCGGAAAAGAACGGGAATCAGAAATGCGATATTCCGCCCTTTGTCCAGGATGTCCTTTCGGAATTTTATTATTACCGCAGCATCTATAAAGGCGACGATGAGACTAAAATAGACGTAACGTCCGATGAGTGTAAAACCTACCAGATTGTGGTAAAAAAATTAAGGAAAGAAAAGGTAACTATTGACGCGGGCGAATTTAACTGCGTCGTGGTGCAGCCGTTTCTAAAGTACGAGGGGATATTCAGGCAGAAAGGGAATGTCTGGATTTGGCTGACCGACGACGCGAACCTGACCCCGGTTATGATTAAAAGCCAGATAGCAATAGGTACAATTGATGTTGTACTTCAGTCGGCTACAGTGGTGAAGGCGGAATAAACGGTTATTTTCCCGTTGACTAATGGCTCTTATCCCTATAAAATTATGTATCCCAGGATATCAGGAGATAATATGGCAGATTATTTTGAAAAATCGGTAAGGGAAAGCTGCTCGGTAAAGCAAAAAAGTTTCAGGGCATTAAGGTTAAAACTCCTCTCGGTAGTGGAATCACTTTACATGACCCTTAAAACGGGGCGCAAAATACTTCTGTGCGGAAACGGAGGCTCGGCCGCCGACGCCCAGCATATCGCGGCTGAATTTGTCGTCCGCCTTAAAATGGAGAGGCGCGGATACCCGGCCATAGCGCTCACCACGGACTCATCCATACTGACTTCATGCGGCAATGACTACGGCTTTGACAGGATATTCCAGCGGCAGATTGAGGCGTTGGGCGGTTTCGGCGACTGCCTTATTGCCATTTCCACTTCCGGCAGTTCAAAAAATGTGCTGCTTGCCGTCAGGGAAGCCAGGGCAAAAGGCATGAAGGTCATAGGCTTTACCGGAACGGGCGGCGGGAAAATGGCTGAATTGTGCGATATCATCATAGATGTCAGGTCCAAAAACACCATGAGGATACAGGAAACCCATATTATGTTCTTTCATGCCATCTGCGATATGGTGGAGAAAAAACTTTCCGGAGAAAAAATTTGAAGAAAAAAGCCGCCTCTGAATTAAATAAAATAGTGAAAAAATTCAGGAATAAAAAGGTGCTGGTGGTCGGCGACCTTATGCTTGACCAGTACATATGGGGGAAGGTTTCAAGGATATCCCCGGAAGCGCCGATACCCGTGGTTGACGTGACAAGGGAGGATTCAAAGCCCGGCGGCGCGGCCAATGTGATATTGAACCTGGTATCCCTCGGGGCAAAAGTTTACGCCGCGGGTGTAATCGGCCGGGACGATAACGCATCTAAACTGACGGCGTGCCTGAAAAAGGAAAATGTAAATATGTCAGCGGTCGTGACGGACGCTGTCAGGCCGACGACCGTAAAAACAAGGGTGATAGCGCACAGCCAGCAGGTGGTTAGGATAGACAAGGAACATAAAACGGATATTCCGCCGAAGACAGCGCGCGCAATAATAGCAAAAATCGCAGGGATAATTGATGATATGGACGCGGTTATATTTTCGGATTATGACAAGGGGCTTTTGACCGGGGAGCTTGTCTCCGGGATAATGGCGGCGGCGGGTANNGGAGCAGGACGTCATTACGGCGTCGGGGATATTAAAGGAAATAACAGGCTCAAAAGCCGTGCTCATAACGAGGGGTGAGGAAGGCATGTCGCTTTTTACCGACGGGCCGATCATAACCATCCCCACTGTGGCAAGGGAAGTATTTGACGTAACCGGCGCCGGGGATACGGTAATAAGCGTGGTAACCCTCGCGCTCTGCGCGGGCGCGTCGTTTGAACAGGCATGCATAATTTCAAATATAGCCGCCGGCCGCGTAGTGGCCGAAGTGGGCGTGGTGACACTTTCGCCGAAAGAACTCGAGGCCGCTATAAATGAAAAATAATCCCAAGGTAATTCCGGACAGGAAAAAGCTTCTTGCCGCGGTCGGGGCGCTAAAAAAACAGGGTAAAAAGATTGTCTTTACCAACGGATGTTACGACCTGCTTCATGTGGGGCATGTCCGGTTCTTAACCGCGGCAAAAAAACTCGGGGACGTGCTTGTTCTGGCTTTAAACAGCGATTCGTCGGTGAAAAGGATAAAGGGCCCAAAAAGGCCGGTTGTGGCACAGGCGGAGCGCGCTGAACTGCTGGCAGCCCTTGAATGCGTGGATATCGTGACTTTTTTCGGGGAGGACGATCCGTATGAAATCATAAAACAGGTTGTCCCGGATGTGCTTGTAAAAGGCGGCGACTGGGCCGTCGGGAAAATAATCGGCGCGGATGTTGTGTCCGCGGCCGGAGGCAGAGTAAAAAATATCAGATACATAAAAGGCAAGTCGACAACAAACGTTATCGCGAAGGTCTTAAAATATTACAAGTAAAGGTGGCGCATGAACATTATCGGAGTGATACCGGCAAGGCTGAAATCAACACGGCTGCCGGAAAAAATGCTGGCAAAGGTAAACGGCAGGGCTCTTATTGAGCTTGTTTACTTAAACGCGAAAAAGGCATCATGCCTGAGGGAACTTTATGTGGCAACCGACAATATAAAGATAAAAAAAGTAATTGAAGCGGCGGGTGGAAAGGCCATAATGACCCCGGCGGCGTGCAAATCCGGAACCGAACGCATCCGCGAGGCCCTGAAAACCATACGGGTGAACATAAACGATGTTGTGGTAAATATCCAGGGCGACGAACCGCTGCTGGAACACGCAAGCATAGACAGGGCGGTGCGCGCCCTTGTGAACGACAAGACATGCGACGCCTCGACTCTGGCATCGGTCATTACGGACGAAAAGGATATTAATGATCCGTCCGTGGTAAAAGTAGTCGCCGACAGGCGCGGCAATGCCATGTATTTTTCCAGGGCGGCGGTGCCATACAACAGGGATAATGCAAAAAAAGTCAAAGGGGCCTACCTGAAGCATATAGGCCTTTATGTATACAGAAAAAGCGTCCTAGACCGCTGGCTGAAGCTTGAAAGCGCATATGAGTCCGTAGAAAAGCTCGAACAGTTAAGGATGCTTGAAAACGGCTTGAGGATAAAAGTTGTCACTGTAAAAAGCAAAAGCATCGGGATTGACACCAAAGAGGACCTTAACAGGCTCATCAGGTTAACCGGCAAAAAGAATACGGGCAGGTAATTTTTTCCGGGAGAGGCTGATTAAAAATATTTGTGAGGTGGAAAATGGCTGAAAAAAAGTACATATTCGTAACGGGCGGCGTCGTATCTTCACTGGGAAAGGGAATTGCGGCTTCGTCGATAGCGGCTTTGCTCGAGGCTCGCGGCATTAAAATAACCATGCAGAAATTTGACCCTTATTTAAACGTAGACCCGGGAACAATGAGCCCTTTCCAGCACGGAGAGGTTTATGTGACCGAGGACGGCGCTGAAACCGATCTTGACCTGGGGCACTACGAGAGGTTCACCAACGCGCGCCTTACCAGGGACAACAACGTCACCACCGGAAAGATTTACTCGCACATCATAGAAAGGGAAAGAAAAGGGGCATATCTGGGGAAAACCGTCCAGGTGGTTCCGCATGTCACGAACGAAATCAAGGACAGGATGAAAATATTCTCCAAGGCAAAAGATGTCGATGTGGTCGTCATAGAAATTGGCGGCACCGTGGGAGACATAGAATCCCAGCCCTTTTTGGAGGCCATAAGGCAGATGCAGCTTGACGTGGGCAGGGAAAATGTGCTTTACGTCCACCTGACGCTTGTGCCTTATATAAAGGTGGCGGGCGAGATAAAAACAAAACCCACGCAGCATTCGGTGGCAAGCCTGCGTTCAATAGGCATCCAGCCGGATATTTTGCTGTGCCGCACCGAGATAAAGATATCAAAGAACGAGAGGGATAAAATAGCCCTTTTTTGCAATGTGAGGGAAGAGGCCGTTATACAGGCGCTTGACGTGCCGACGATTTACGAGGTCCCGCGTATGTACCACCAGCAGGGGCTCGACGACCTGATATTAAAAAAACTGGGGTTGCGCGCAAAAAAAGCGGAACTCGGCGTATGGGACAACATAGTAAAAAAGATACTGCATCCGAAAAAGTCGGTTACAATCGGCGTTGTGGGAAAATATGTCGATGTGCAGGATGCCTACAAATCCATAAAGGAAGGCATACTTCACGGGGGCATTGCGAATAATACGCGTGTTAATATAAAATGGATAGATTCGGAAAAAGATGTTGAACCTCTCGTAAAAAAGAAGGCGGTTTCCAGGATACTAGCGGACTGCGACGGAGTCCTGGTCCCGGGGGGGTTCGGCGACAGGGGCATAGAGGGCAAAATCGCCGCAATCCAGTACGCCAGGGAAAAAAAGATACCATTTTTTGGCATATGCCTGGGTATGCAGATGGCTTCCGTAGAATTTGCCAGGCACATGCTCGGAATGAAAAATGCCAATTCAACGGAGTTTGATGAGAATACGGCATACCCTGTAATATCCAAGCTTGAGGAGCAGAAACATATAGAGTATATGGGCGCGTCCATGAGGCTCGGCGCCTACCCGTGCAAGGTAAAACCGGGTTCAAAGGCATATTCGGCTTATAAAGAAAAAATTATTTTTGAGCGCCACAGGCACCGTTATGAATTTAACAGCCTGTACAGGGACAAATTCGAGGAAAAAGGGTTTGAGATAACAGGCACATCGCCGGACGGATTTCTCGTGGAAATGGTGGAGTACACGAAACACCCGTGGTTCGTCGCGGTCCAGTTCCATCCGGAATTTAAGTCAAGGCCGCGCGCGCCGCATCCGTTGTTCCGTGATTTTGTCAAAGCGGCGCTCACAAAAAAAGGAAAATAAAAATGGCTGAAACGGAAAAACCTTCCAGGGAAATGCAGGAGGATCTTTTAAAATTCGCACAGGCGAAATATAAGTCCGCCCAGGACAAGTACAACGCCATACAGGCGCTGGCCAAAAAGCACAACATGCCCCTGGAAAAGATGATAAAAAATATAATCATGGAGTGGATGATAGATGACAAGAGCCAAAAGTTCGCGGACGCCGGCAAAAAAGCCCCTTTCAAAAAGATACTCTGAAAGATACTCTGAAATAACCTCGGGCGGCCTGTTTTTAATAGCCGGGCCGTGCGTGATTGAAGATGAAAAGATGGCCTTTGCAACGGCAGAAAGGCTGAAGGAAATAACCTCACGGCTTGGCATGCCTTTTGTTTTTAAGGCCTCGTATGACAAGGCCAACCGCACTTCCATAAAAAGTTTCCGCGGTGTGGGCGTTGAAAAAGGGCTGAAAATATTATCGGGGATAGCAGAGGAATTTGATGTCCCGGTGATTACCGATGTCCATTCGCCCGAAGAGGTAAAAAGGGCCGCGCAGTCGGTGGACATTCTGCAGATACCGGCTTTTTTATGCAGGCAGACGGATTTGATTGTAGCCGCGGCAAAATCAGGCAGGATAGTCAATATTAAAAAGGGACAGTTCCTGTCTCCGCAGGAGATGGGGAATATAACGAAAAAAGCGGAAGCGGCCGGGAACAACAGCCTTATGCTCACGGAACGCGGATTTTCCTTCGGATATAACAATCTGGTTGTGGATTTGAAATCGATAGCCTATATGAAAACCCTGGGATATCCGGTGATAATCGACGCCACCCATGCCGTGCAGCGTCCAGGCGGAGCCGGGGATAAAAGCGGCGGCGAGAGGCAGTATGTGGAGGCGATAGCAAAAGGTTCAGTAGCCGCCGGAGCGGACGGTGTTTTTCTCGAAGTGCACCCGGATCCGGACAGGGCGTTATCGGACAAAGAGACGCAGTACAGGTTGGATAAGGTGGAAATATTGCTCGAATCACTTAAGGATATTTACAACGCGGTGAATAAATAAGGGAAAAGTTTTTGTAACGCAGCCGCTATACAAATACTATGTTTTTAAAGCGTTTTATTGATTTTGTTGTTAAAATATCGGTTTTTCCATATTGCCTTATGTTATTTTATCTGTTATATTCTTTAGGTACTAAAAACCCATTAAAAATAGGAGTATTTTATGACTGATACGGCCAAATTTACCGCTTTTGTGGATGGAGCATCCAGCGGAAACCCCGGACACGCAGGCATCGGGGTTGTAATTTATAAAGGCAAGGACCAGATACTTATGGAATCCAAATATATCGGCGAAACTACAAATAATGTGGCGGAATATTCGGCGCTTCTTCATCTTCTGGATATGGCGCAAAAACACAAGATTAAAGAACTTGATATTTTTTCCGACAGCGAGTTGATGGTGAAGCAGATGTGCGGAGAATATAAGGTGAGGGATGAGAAATTAAAAGAACTGGTCGCGCAGGCATGCGCATCTAAAAAACATATAAAATTCACCCTTACCCATGTTCCCAGGGAGAAAAACAAGGAAGCGGACAAACTCTCCAGGGAAGGCAGCAAAAGAGGCGGGGACATCAGGCATGTATGAGTTTCTTGCGGCGGTATTTGCGATAATATCGGCCCTCTCGGTTTATGGAATGATAAGGTACGGGTTTAACGTTGTGTTCCTGTACATACTGGTATTTTCACTCGTGCTTACCGCCTGGCTTGCTGTGGTAATATTAGGCGAAAGGAAGACAAAACCGGATGCTTGACAAAAAGGACGCAGCTTCACGCCTCAAGTCGTCGGGCTTTGCAATCTGGGATGTTTATGAAGAGTCCTCGGAGTCAACGTCAATAACCTACGAGGATAACCGGATAGAAAAATATTCCACGGGCATTGATTACGGCATCGGCATCCGCGGCATCCGGGGGCAGAAAACATCATACGGCTACACGAATGACCCTTCGAGTGTAAAAAAAATCATAGAGGGAATGAGCGGCTCCGCAGAGGGCCGGGAATTTTCATTCATGGAGTTAAAACCGCAGAATATAAATAATATAAAAATCCAGCCGCGGGACGTCACACCGGAAAAAAAGGCGGCGCTTCTGGAGGAAATGAACGACGCGGCAAGGGCGCACAACCCGTTTGTTTCACAGGTGACGATAAATTATTCTGAAAAAACCCAGGATGTCTTGATATTGAACGACAGGGATGAATATGTCAGCGAGCGAAGGGTATACACGGGCTGCGCTATAATGGCTGTGGCGAAAAAAGCCGGCAGGATAGAAACGGGTTATTCCGTAGTGGCCGGCCATGCCGGATTTGAGATATTTGACGGCGGCATAGCGGTTAAAAAAGCTGTCGACGCGGCAGGGCTCGCGGCCAGGCTGCTTGACGCGGACAAAAAACTCGCGGGAGTGATGACGGCGGTTATTTCTTCGAGCGCCGGTGGCACCATGATACACGAAGCGGTCGGACATTCTCTTGAGGCCGACCTTGTGCAGAAGGGGCTTTCACAGTACGCCGGCAGGAAAGGGATGAGGGTTGCGTCGGAACTAATTACCGTTATAGACGACGCCACCATACCGAACAGGCGCGGTTCTTTTTCCTTTGACGACGAGGGAACGCCGGCCCAAAAAACGGTCCTTATTGACAGGGGCGTACTTGTAAATTATATGTATGACAGGGAAACGGCTCTTCGTGATAATGCCTCCCCCACGGGCAACGGCAGGAGAGAGTCGTATAAATTCAGGCCGATACCAAGAATGAGAAATACAATGATAGCGCCCGGCAGCGGCAGCGCGGAAAACTTGATTAAAGATACAAAAAGAGGTATATTTGTT
>PLPI01000087.1 GCA_003159495.1 candidate division FCPU426 bacterium
CCGGATGAAAATCCGGCCCTTTTTATTTGCGGCTTATTTCGGGAATGGTGTTGCGATATTTTAAGTCAGTTAATATTTTTTGCTCAAAAACCGCCCGAAAAATTTGCGATATATTTACAATTAAATTATTTATCCTTAAAAACACCTTTTTAAGAAGTGAAAAAACAAAAGACGGCCATTTGTTTTATAACGAAACTTAAAACAGGCGGTTTATATGGGGAAAACAGCATTTTAAAACCGGTATTTAAATTATGAAACAGCAAATGATTTTATTTTTTTATTGACAATAAAGGAGGAAAATTGTAAAATGACTTTACATTTTGCTGGGAGAGATTCAAATTGATATTAATAACGAAATTGGATAACAGAAAGATGGTAATTAACGCCGAGTTGATAGAAATGATTGAGACGACTCCTGAGACGTTAATAACGCTTACAACAGGGAAAAAAGTTGTTGTGAAAGAAACTGTTGAAGAGGTTGTGGAGAAAATTAAAACATTTAAAAAGGAATTGATTTTACCGATAATAAAAGTTAATGAAAACCAAAACCTTTAAACGGGGGTGGCTTAAGTGGTAATTGATGTATCAACAATTATTGGTCTTGCGGTAGGCTGGGGCTCTGTCATTATAGCCCTATTTATGGAATCCGAGGGAAACCTCGGAGTATTTTTTATGTTCTTCCAGCTTTCTGCTTTTTTTATCGTTCTGGGAGGAACAATGGGTGCTACCATAATAAGCTACCCGTGGGAAGTCGTAACGAATATATTTAACGTAACAAAACAGGCTTTCCTGAAAAGGGAAATGAAAGCCGGTGATGTTATACAGACGCTGGTCGGCTTTGCAACCAAGGCAAGAAGGGAAGGGTTGCTCGGGCTTGAAGATGAAATAGCGCAGGTTAACGATAACTTCCTCAAAAAGGGGATACAGCTTGTTGTTGACGGCACTGACATAGAGCTGGTAAGGAGCATCCTTGAAACCGACCTGTCGTTTCTTGAAACCAGGCATAAATTGGGTGAGGGGCTTTACGGAACAATGGGAGGATTCGCTCCCACACTGGGAATCATCGGAACTGTTATGGGACTGGTTAACGCACTTGGCTCGCTTGAAAATGCGAGTAAAGTCGCGGGAGCCATCGCCGTCGCGTTTATCGCGACATTCTACGGCATATCTTTCGCAAACCTGATATTTCTTCCCCTTTCGTTCAAATTAAAGGCAAAATCGGCGGAAGAAGTACTAATCCGCGAAGTTATGATTGAAGGAATTCTTTCGATATCCGCGGGCGATAACCCGAGGATAGTCGAGGAAAAGCTTAAAGCTTTCCTGTCACCGAAAGAGCAGGCTGTGAAAGCCGAAGGCGCCGAGGGCGCCGAGGGCGGAGCAGCTGGAGGAGCGGCTTAAATGGGAAAAAGAAGGAATACAAAGCTCGGCACAGAAGGGGTGGAAATGGAGTCAGGCGGTATGATGAGGTGGCTCCTCACATACGCGGATATGTTGACCCTTTTGTTTGCTCTGTTTGTTATTCTTTATTCCATGTCTGTTGTTGATGAGACAAAAGTCAGGGCGCTTGCAATGGCGTTGGGACAGGCGTTTGGATTGACCGGACAGGTTTCAGTCCTGTCGGCTGGGGCCACGACTGATTCACAGCCGGTAACCATGCCGGAATCGCAGTTGAACCTCACAAGCACCAAGGAAAAGATACAGAAATGGATACTTCAGAAAAAACTTGAAAGGGATGTCAAGGTTCGTTTTGACGAACGGGGCCTTGTAATATCCCTTATGACTGATAAAGTGCTTTTTAACAGCGGCCGGGCGGAGTTACTGCCGCAGACCAGGGAAATATTATCCGATATTGCGGAGTTGTTGAAGGCACAGACAAATCCGATTATTGTTGAGGGCCATACGGATGACTCGCCAATAACCAAAAGCAGCATCAAATCAAAGTACAGCGATAACTGGGATCTTTCCACGGCAAGAGCCGTGAGTGTTCTTAAATATCTGATCAGGAAAGGCGTTGCCCCTGACAGGCTTTCCGCGGCCGGTTATGGCGAGTTCAGGCCGCTCGTCCCGAACATTGACGACATTACAAGGGCAAAGAACCGCAGGATAGATATTGTCATGCTGAAGGCCGATCTTATCAATGACAAATCGATGGAATCGCGCCAGCTGCCGCTTCCTTCGGATGTGAAAACAAAACAGCAGATAGAAAAAGAGAATCTTGAAACTATCACTTATTAAATAAAACCTGTAAATTTAGAGGAGGTATTGTTATGGCAGGAGATGACAAGAAGTTATTACAGGCATTAATCATTCTGGTGAGCTCGGTGCTGATAATAAGCCTTATATCAGCCGGGGCGACTTTTTTTGTGATTATGTCAAAGACAACGCCGGCTACTAAAAAAGTAATTGTGGAAAAACCTGAGCTCGGGCCGATTACGTCGCTGGGTGAATTTATAGTGAATCTCGCCGATCCGACCGAATCGCATTATTTAAGGGCAAACGTAGTTATGGAACTTGACTACGGTTCAAGCTTGAAGCTTGCCGAAGAAGTCGATAAAAGGATGCCGCAGATAAAAGATATCGTTATTTCATGCCTTGGTTCCAAAACTTCGGTACAGTTGCAGGATCCGGAGAACAGGGAGGCCCTGAAGCAGGAAGTTAAAGATAAAATCAATGCTGTTTTAAACAGAGGCCAGCTCGCAAAAGTTTACTTTACGTCATTTGCCATACAGTAAATAACAAATTAAAACGGGGTGTAGATAATGGCTGAAGACATTCTCTCCGACGGTGAACTTGACGCCCTTTTAGCGGGCATGAAGGATGGACCCAAAGAGAAAGCCGCAAATACAGATGATTCATCATATGGTGATGATGATACAGAGGTTATCGGAGCATCTAAAGCTGTTGCACCGAGAAAAAAAGGGAAGATAAAGATATATGACTTTCGCAGGCCCGATAAATTTTCAAAGGACCAGATTCGCACTATTGAAATGATGCATGAAAGCTTTGCGCGCCATTTCGGGGCGGATCTTTCTGGATATATCAGGACCATTGCGGAACTTTCCGTTACATCCGTTAAACAGCTTACTTACAGCGAGTATGTCGAGAAAATACCAAATCCGACATCCATAGCTGTTTTTTCCCTTGAACCTTTAAAAGGGCTTGCGATTTTTGAGATAAATCCGTCAATAATTTTTCCTATAATCGACAGGGTGCTTGGCGGACAGGGAGAGGCAATAGCAAAACCCAGGGAATTAACCGACCTTGAGCAGGCTATCGTTGGAAAAATAATTGAAAAAGGTTTTTTAAATCTGAAGGATTCCTGGCATCGTATAGTTGATTTTGACCCGGAAATCAAGGCCAGGGAAACAAATCCCCAGTTTGTACAGATAGTCGCTCCGAATGAAATGTGCCTTAATCTGAATTTTGAAATTAAGATTAAGGAGCATGTCGGCGCCATGTCAATGTGCCTGCCTTATATGGTCATTGAGCCTGTTTTATACAAGCTTTCCGCAAAACAGTGGTTTACAACATCAAAGGAAGAAATGTCCACAGAAACCCAGCAGATACTTGATGAAAAGGTCAAACATACATGGGTGCCTTTATTCGTAAATCTTGGATCGGCGACGCTTAAGATGAGGGATATAATTGAGTTAAAAAAAGGCGATATAATAAAGCTTGAAACCGGCGCCAAGGACGATCTTCTTGTTTCTATAGAGAATAAACCCATGTTTTACGGCAAAGTCGGCACCAAAGGCAAGAAAAAAGCCATAAAGATAACTTCTGTAATACAGAAGAATGATACTTCATACGAGAAGAAATTCTCAACAAAGTCGAAATAAAAATCCGGAGGTGGTTAACTTGTCCATGAATGACAACCAGAAAAATAACGCAACAGAGATATTGGGAAATTCAATACCCGGCGGAGAAAAGATGCTCTCGGAGCTTCTTGGAAAGGCCGTTTCTATCGCAATGAGTTCAATTGAGGAGGTCGACTCCGGTTCCATAGGTTCGTTCATGCCCGGAAAGAACCTTATTGTTCCCGTTGAGCTTTCAGACGGTATGGGAAACGCCGTGCTGGTTGTTTCGCATGAGCAGGCGGCAATAATGGCGGATCTCATGATAGGGCAGGACGGGTCTAATCCCCCGGCCGCGCTTGAGGATCTCCATTTATCGGCTGTTACGGAATTGTCCAATCAGGTTATTGACGCCGTTACGTCGTCGATTGGTTCCCAGATAGGAAAATCCCTCATGGCAAATCCTGCGGAAGTAAGCGTTGTAGACCTTGATTCTGGAATTATACCGGGAATCGACGGGAATGTTATGATAATGTCCGCTGATCTGACCATCGGCGAATTTATGCCGGGAAAAATTTCCTTTATTTTTGACGGCGGCGTGGCATCGGCGCTGAAATCGGGGCCCAAAGCCGCCGCGTCAAATGATGGTTTTGTTGGTGATATTACAACGGGTGGGGGAGCAAAAATGCAAAAAACAGCATCGGCGCAGAATATAGTGACTTCGGAGCTTCAGGCTGAAAGAACTTCGGGAAATGTTTATGACAGGAGCCTTGATATTGTTCTTGACGTGCCGCTTCAGGTTACGGTCGAGCTCGGTAGGACTGAGAAGCTTGTCAGGGATGTTCTTGAACTTACTCCGGGTTCCGTTGTAGAACTTGATAAACTTGCGGGAGAACCCGTGGATATTCTTGTCAATCAGAAATATATAGCGAAAGGCGAAGTTGTCGTTATTGATGAGAATTTTGGAATCAGGATAACCGATATCGTGAGGCCTGCTGACAGGATTCCAAAGATATAAAATGAAAAAAGCCATATTATTAATTCCTCTGGTTTTTTTTTTAACGCAGTCCGGATTATTTGCGGCCGGGAACGCGGTAACTGCGCCGGCTGATTCTACGGTAACCGCCCGGGATTTGCCTTATTTATCTGGAGCCATAAGTTCTATCGAATCGCCCAAAGCAATTCCGGGTCCTTCGATCGTACAGACAATAATAACAATGCTTGCGTCTCTTTTGTTTATAATCGGTTTGATTTACCTTGTTTCTTACGGCCTGAAATTTTTCTATGTCAGGGCTTCCATTCCGTTAAAATCAGAAAGCATGATAAAAGTCCTTGCGAAAGAATATCTGGACAGCAAGAATATCATTTATGTGGTTGAATTTGACGAAAAAATCCTTGTTTTATCAAGCGCGGGCGAACGCCTGAATAAACTTATGGAAGTGACAGATGCTGAATCGGTTGAACGCATCCGCAGCAACGCGGATGAGTATATATCCCGTTACAGGCTTAAAAATGAGGGAAAGTTCGACGAGCAGCTCAAGGCGTCTTATCTCAACCAGGGCAGGAAAATAGTGGCGTCGGGCAACGAAATGTTAAAGAATCTTGCCGAAAAATTCAAGAAAAAGGATGGCAAATAAAATGACCTTAAGGCGTTTTAAAAGATTTGTCGTCGCTTTTTCCGTCATTATGATGTGTGTATTCGCGTTTTCAACGGTATTTGCGGCTGATGTGACAATACCAAAACTCGGAATAGATATCACTAACGCGAAATCACCAAAAGATGTCGCGGCTACAATTCAGATATTCCTGCTTTTGACCGTTTTGACAATGGCGCCGGCAATATTAATGCTTACGACTTCTTTTACCAGGATAGTTATTGTCCTGGATTTTCTGCGCCAGGCGCTCGGAAGCCAGCAGATACCGCCGAATCAGGTGATCATCGGACTTGCATTGTTCATGACTTTTTTTATCATGCGTCCTGTCGGACAGGAAATATACGACACCGCATGGAAGCCATATGTTGATAATAAAACCACCCTTGAGACAGCCATCAAAGACGGGGTAAAGCCGCTGCGCAAATTTATGTTCAGGCAGACCAGGGAAAAGGATCTTGCGTTGTTTATTTTTTTATCAAAGTCACCAAGGCCCAAAAATCAGGAAGACGTACCCACTACCGTACTTATACCGGCATTCATTATCAGCGAGTTAAAGACGGCTTTTACCGTCGGGTTCCTCATTTATATACCATTTGTGATAATAGACATGGTGGTGGCGTCAACGCTTATGTCCATGGGTATGATGATGCTTCCGCCTGTTATGATATCGTTGCCTTTTAAACTGCTTTTATTCATACTTGTTGACGGTTGGCACCTGATAGCCAGGGCTCTAATTGTCAGCTTTTAGGGGGAGGGGGTAAATGTCTATAGAATTTGTCACTAATTTTGGACGGCAGGCGCTGCTAGTCACTCTTATTCTTTCGGCTCCTCTGCTTGGTTTTGCGCTTCTTGTCGGCGTAATCATATCAATATTCCAGGCCGTAACCCAGATACAGGAAATGACGCTGACATTCGTGCCTAAAATAGTTGTTGTTATGATTTCAATAGTTGTATTCGGCCCCTGGATGCTCCGCATACTGATTAATTTTACTTCAACACTTTTCTTAAACCTGCCTACATACATGAAGATGTAGCGCCATGTCTTATACAAGCATTTTAAATATGGCGCAGGTTCAGCTGGAAATATTCCTCCTTGTTTTCCTCAGGATATCGGCCCTCTTTATGACCGCACCGATACTGGGCACAAAAACCGTGCCTATGATCCCAAAGATCGGTTTTGCATTTCTGGTATCATTTATTATTTATCCGGTGCTTGATCATAATATCCTGCTGCCTTCAAGCTCTCTTTCTTACGCGCTGATTGCGTCAAAACAAGTTCTGCTCGGCGTCATTATAGGTTATGCTTCATATATAATATTCGCCGCGATACAGTTATCAGGACAGATAATCGACCTGCAGATGGGGTTCGGGATTGTAAACGTCATAGACCCGATGTCAAATACACAGGTTTCCATAATAGGCCAGTTTCAGTTCATTCTCGGGATGCTGATTTTTATGTCGATCAACGGGCACCATGTGCTTTTTCAGGCCATTACTGATTCATTCAGGATTGTTCCAATTCTAAACGCCGGTTTTACAAGCGTGACCGCGACCAAACTTGCGGACCTTTTTTTTAACATGATAGTGATAGCCTTTAAAATATCAGGGCCGGTGACACTGGCGCTTTTTCTTACAAATGCGACGCTCGGATTTATTTCAAGGACGATACCGCAGATGAATGTTTTTATGGTGGGGCTCCCGCTTAATATATTCGTGGGTATTATATCGGTTATGATATCGCTTCCGGTGATCGTCAACATGTTCAGTACGCTGCTCACTGATATGTGGAAGGATATTTATTATCTTATGCAGAGCATGAGGGTATAAAAAATGGCGGATCCCGGAAAAACAGAAAGCGCCACTCCCAAAAAGAGGGAAGACGCGAGAAAAAAAGGGCAGGTGGTGCGGTCAATAGAAATAAACGCCGTGCTAAATGTGCTTATATCGCTTGTTGTTCTGAAAATTTCCGGCGATTATATAATGCATAATTTAAAGGAACTTGCCGGATATTTCTGGGGCAATGTAACGCTTTTTAACAATAAACTTGATGAAAATTTTATTATGCCTTTTATCATGGATATCATGGAAAGATTTATAATGATTATGCTGCCGCTGCTGGCAAGCGTTTTTGTTATGGGTATACTTTCCAACGTGGCACAGTTTGGTTTTATCGTATCTTTCGAATCAATGAAACCTTCCATGGACAAAATAAATCCGGGCAAGGGATTCAAACGCATTTTTTTCTCCAAGCGTTTTATTTTCGAGATAATAAAGGCGGTCTTTAAGATTGTCATAATTTTGTATATCGCCTACAGCACCGTAAAAAAGATTTTAAACGAGATATTCCTGACTCCGCTTATGGATATCAACACGTACTTAAGCTTTTCCGCGGATACCATTTACAGGCTGGGGATGAAAATTGTTGTGGCGTTCGTTGTTTTTTCAATACTTGACTATCTTTACCAGCGTTACGAATTTGAGGATTCGCTGAAAATGTCAAAACAGGAAGTCAAGGATGAAATGAGACAGATGGAGGGTGATCCGCTTGTAAAGTCCAGGATCAGGCAGATACAGCGTGAATCCGCGAGGAAAAGAATGATATCCGAGATACCAAAGGCAGACGTAGTTATTACAAATCCGACACACGTGGCAATTGCCCTGAGATACAGGGAAAACGAGGACGATGCGCCGAAAATTGTGGCAAAAGGCATTAATCTTATGGCGGAAAAGATCAAGGATATAGCCAGAAAAAACAGCATTGTCATAGTTGAGAATCCGCCCCTTGCCAGGACGCTTGTAAAACTCGAGGTTGGCTGGTCCATCACCCAGGATCTGTTCCAGGCTGTGGCCGAAATACTTGCTTTTGTCTATCAGGCAAAGGGAAAAATAAGGCTTGAAGAAAATGATAAAAAAGTGGATAATGATATTTTGAACGATAATTATATACCTTACCCGGAAATTGGAGGTAAAGAATAAATGGCCACTAAGACCATGAACCAGGCTGGGTTTGGACCTGCGATGAGAAGGTCCACTGATTTAATAATAGTAATTGCCATTATAGCTGTTGTTCTTATGATAGTTATACCAATCCCAACCCTGCTTCTTGATATTTTACTTTCTATAAACATAGCTCTGGCCCTGATGGTGCTGCTTGTGACTCTTTACACAAACGAGCCGCTTCATTTTTCCACGTTCCCGACTTTGCTTTTAATTACAACTGTTTTCAGGCTTGCGCTTAACATTTCGGCTACCAGGCTGATTTTGAGCAAGGCCGAAGCGGGAAGGGTTATTGAAACATTCGGTAACTTTGTTGTGGGTTCGCAGGATTTGAGCGGCATTGTCGTCGGGATTGTTATCTTTACAATAATCATTGTCATTCAGTTTGTTGTAATAACCTCGGGCGCCCAGCGCGTCGCTGAAGTCGCCGCAAGGTTTACCCTTGACGCCATGCCCGGAAAACAGATGGCCATAGACGCCGATCTTAACGCGGGTTTGATTACCGATGATGAAGCAAGGGGCCGCAGGCGGCAGATAGAAAAAGAGGCGGATTTTTACGGAGCCATGGACGGAGCCTCGAAGTTTGTGAGGGGCGACGCCATTGCGGCAATAGTTATTGTCATCATAAATATAGTGGCCGGTTTTTTTATAGGAATAATGTTCCATGGTTTTGACATAAGGACGGCGGCTATAACTTACACTACATTGACTATCGGTGAGGGGCTTGTAACGCAGATACCGGCGCTTTTGCTGTCGGTCGGCACCGGTATAATAGTGACAAGGGCCGCTTCCGAGGCGAATCTCGGCCAGGATTTTGCCGGTGAAATGCTTCAACAGCCCAGGGCCATAAGCATAGTAGGTGTGGTGCTTTTCCTGATGGCAATTGTATTTCCGGCTATAATCGTAAAAATCATATTCTTTTTGCTGGCGATAATCGCCTGGTCGCTTTCATACACCCTTAACCTTGCAGCCAAAGCCGAATCCGAGGCAAAGGCAGCGAGCAAGGGCAAGGAGGACCTGAAGAGGGAACCTGAAAATGTCCTTCCTCTTATCCAGGTTGATACAATGGAACTTGAGATAGGTTTCGCGCTTATTCCGCTTGTTGATCCATCGCAGGGCGGCGATCTTCTTGACCGTGTTACAATGCTGAGAAAACAAATTGCCCTTGATTTCGGGCTTGTTGTGCCTCCTATTCGCATCAGGGATAATATGCAGCTTAACTCAAACGCCTATTCCATAAAAATCAAGGGAGTTGAGGTTTCATCCGGTAAAGTTGAGATAGGATATTATCTGGCGATGAAACCCGGATTTGACGGTTCGGACCTTGAGGGAATAGCGGGGAAGGATCCGGCTTTTAACCTGCCTGCGAAATGGATAAAAGAAGAAGAAAAGAAAAAAGCCGAGATGAAGGGTTATACGGTTGTTGACGTTCCTTCAGTGATGTCAACGCATATTTCAGAGGTTATAAAGGCGCATTCGGACGAGCTTTTGACGCGCCAGGATGTCCATAAGCTCGTTGATGCCATACGGAAAACCAATCCGGCTGTTGTCGATGAACTCATACCCGGAATGCTGTCGCTCGGCGAGGTACAAAAGGTACTGCAGAACCTGCTGCGTGAAAAAGTTTCCATCAGGGACCTGGTTTCCATTTTTGAAATACTTGCGGATTATGCAAAAACAACAAAAGAAACCGACCTGCTCACTGAATTTGTAAGGCAGGGGCTGGCCAGGCAGTTTACCAATAAATACACCAAGAACGGCATTATGCACGCCATAACCATTGATGCCGGCCTCGAACAGAAGATGGTGGACGCCATTCGTTCATCTGACAGGCCGGGCGTCGTCGGACTTGAACCCAAAATTATACAGATGATTTACAGCAGCCTTATTGCGGAATTCCGTAAGAACGCCGGAACCGATTATGAGGCCGTCATACTGTGTTCGCCGATGATACGGAGTTATTTAAGAAAGATAGTAGAGAAAATACTTCCAAATATGGCGGTGTTATCCTACAACGAGATCCTTCCTAAAGTTGAAGTCAGGGCCGTGGGGAAGGTGAAAGTTGATTTATGAGAATAAAAAAATTCGAGGCTGTGACCCTTCAGGAAGCCCTTTCTAAGATTAAAAAGGACTTTGGCCCCGAAGCTGTTATATTACATACTAAAAAATTTAAAAGGGGCGGTATTTTTGGTTTGTTTGGCAGGGAAACTACCGAAGTAACCGCCGGTATCGACATAAATATTGACAGGCCGCGTCAGCAGCAGCAGCAACAGCAACAACAGCCGGCCCAGTACGAAAAACCATCGCCTCAAATCCCGTCTTTAAGCGCCCAGTTTGGCGGTAAAATACAGCCGGCCGCCGCGCGACAGCAGCCCGCGCAGCCAAGGCTTGAACCAATGGGGCATGTTTATAACCGTGTAGAGGATATAAGCATGAAGAATGATACGCTTGCAAGGGAACTTTCGGAAGGCAAGGTATCTTTAAGCGGAACATTAAGGCCTTCACGCGATAACTCCGGATCTTCCATGCAGGGTCCCGCGCTGAAAAGCGGCATTGGCAGGATACAGAAAATGCTTATAGACAACGGAGTTGAGGAAAGCCTTGTTTACCGCACACTTCAGAACATAAATTCACAGCTCACCGATGCCCAGATAAACAATAAGGTATTTATAGAGCAGTACCTTTATGATTACATTTCAAATATGGTACAGGTTTCCGGCCCCATAAAAACAACACCGGGTACATCAAAAGTTGTGGCTTTTATCGGCCCGACAGGAGTCGGCAAGACAACGACCATAGCCAAACTTGCCGCAAAATACGCGCTTATAGAGGGAAAGTCTGTTGTAATGATAACAGCCGACACATACAGGATAGCGGCCGACCTTCAGCTGAAAAAATACGGCGAGATAATGGGCATTCCAGTTGAAATAGTCCTTACCCCGGATGATTTTAAGAAGGTAATAAACAAGCACCTTGACAAGGACCTTATATTCTTTGATACCGCGGGCCGCAGCCCCAGGAACAGGCAGCACCTTTCCGAATTAAAGGAATTTCTCGAGGTGCATACTCCCATTGAAACGCATATTGTAATATCAGCCGTTACAAAATATTTTGACGCCCTGAGCATAATTAATAATTTCGGAATGGTGCCCATACACAGGATGCTGTTTACAAAACTTGACGAGACAAAAAACTACGGCATGCTGCTCAATCTTTCTGTTGGTTCGGGAGGCATTCCTATATCGTTTTTAACGGTTGGCCAGAATGTGCCGGACGACCTGGAAATAGCGGATCCAAAGGCAATATCCAGACTCGTTATAAAAGGAGATTTTGAAGCGTGGATCAGGCAGAGAGGCTAAGAGAGCTTGTAAATTCCAAAAAGCAGGACGGACGTGAAAATTCTGATGCGGCTGAAACAGGGGATAATGAAGCCGATATAAATCATCATGAAGCGTCTCCCGCCACAAAGGTCATTGCAATCGCCAGCGGCAAGGGCGGTGTTGGTAAATCCAATTTCACGGTAAATGTTGCCATAGAATTATCAAAGATGGGAAACAGGGTTATGATACTTGATGCCGACCTCGGCCTGGCAAATGNNTGGAATAAACCCCAAATACAATCTCGCCCATGTTATAAGGGGGGAAAAAGAGCTGAAAGATATAATAACCGAGACGGAATACGGTGTGAAGGTGCTTGCCAACGGGTCCGGAGTAAAAGAACTAATAAACGTTTCAAACCAGCAGAGGGCAATGTTCATAGATAAAATCTCCGAACTTGAGGACATGGTTGATATTCTTCTTATTGATACCGGCGCCGGTATCAGCAAAAACACAATGAGTTTTATTTATGCCTCGGATTATTCAATTATTATTACAACGCCGGAACCCACCGCATTGATGGACGCTTACGGGCTTATTAAGGTGACTTCACTGAATAAAAGCACGGTTCCGCTTAAACTTATAGTAAATATGGTCAACTCCAGGGAAGAGGCAAAAGAAATAGCGTCCAGGGTTGTGCTGCTTGCCAGGCGTTTCCTGAATGTATTTGTCGAATCATTCGGATTTATATACCGGGATCACCGCGTTACCGAAGGAGTAATGGCCCAAAAGCCATTTTCCGTGCTTCATCCGGGCACAAAAGCGGCGGAATGCATCAAGGAAATAGCGGGAAGAGTTTCTATGAGGCTGACAAAAGAAAATGAAAAAGTCACTGATAATGCGGGCGCCCCTTCGCGGGGTGTTTTTAAAAGGATATTTGAACTATTTCAGTAAAGGAGGATGTTACAATGGCTGAAAAACGTGATTTTGCCAGGATAAAGGAAATGGTTGAAGTTGAATACAAGGTTATTATTGATAAATTTGCAAATACCGCGGTGGCTCCAAACACGTCATTTACAAATTCGCTCAGCGGAAACGGAATGACGCTTCTTGTCGCAAATAAAATGCAGACAGGAACCAGGCTGGAGATGACATTAAAACCGCCGGCGGGTAAAATCGAAATGGCGGGAGAGGTTATTGGAAATAAGGAGATATCGAAAAATCAATTCGAAGCTGTAATAAAGTTTATACAGATTGACGAGGTTGAAAGGCAAAAACTGTTAAGATTTGTGGCCAGGGAAGGCGTTAAATCCAAGCCTAAGAAAAAATAAAATGAGTTCTTTCAGGCAGCACATTGAGGTTGAAATCGCCGTTTTGGCCGGGGTTCTTGGTTTCTTTGTAGGCGGTCTGATCAGGATAAACCGGGAAATAATTGATATTGTTTTGTCGGCGGTGATAACAGGGACGCTGGCATTTGTTATAACTTATTACGCAATGATGCTTGTGTTTTCCGGGAAAAAGGATGAGAAAAATGATGATGACGGATTTGTTGAAGGCATTCCTCCGGCTGTTGGTAAAACCGCGGTCAGAAACAATAAGCCCGAAAAAAAGGGCGGCAGGCTTGATATTATATCGGAAGATGACGGGTTGTTTAATGACATATACGGGAAACGAAAATAGTGGATAATATAAACAGGGACGAATTATGGAAAAAATTCAGGAAAACAAAAGATGATAAATTAAGGGATCAACTTGCCGGTATATACGCGCCCCTTGTAAAATACCTCACCGACAGGATAGTTTCGCACCTGCCGGAACAGGTTAAGGCAAATGACAGGGAGGACCTTTTTATAGAGGGTATTATCGGGCTTCTGGAGGCAATTGACCGTTTTGATCCGGACAAAAAAATTAAATTTGAGACATTTGCCTCAAAAAGGATCAGAGGGGCCGTGATTGACACGCTGCGCAAGGCGGATTTTCTTCCAAAAAATGTCAGGGAAGCGGCTAAAAAGATAGAAAGTACCATGATTAAAATGGAATCATCCCTCGGCAGGCCTCCTTCGGAAGAGGAACTTATCAAAGAATTAGGGATGACAAACGATTCTTTTTATGATATATTGGACAGAATGAAAGGTATTTCTTTACTTTCAATTGACACTGAATTGCTGAATAATGAAGGGGAAAAGTTCTTTTTTGAGGATATAGCCGGTGAAAATGGGACTTTACTCAATGAATATGAGAAAAAAGAGGCGGTTGACAGCCTCGCTTCAGCCATTGAATTTCTTGAACCGGATGAGAGGGATATTCTTGAAATGTATTACTGGCGGGAAATGACTCTGAAAGAAATAGGAATGGTTATGGGGATTTCCGAATCAAGAGTGTGCCAGATTCACACAAGGCTTATTCTGAAGCTAAGAAGCGGCTTTAGAAAAATAGAAAAGGGAGAGGTGAATTAATAATGGTTGACATGGATGGGTATCCGACTATAAGCGCAGAGGAAGACGGACTTTATCTGACGGTATTTCCGCCAAAAGGCAAGGGGAAAAAAGTCGAAATGGCGGTCGTCAAATCAGAACTTCAGAAAGATTCATATAAATCAAAAGATATAGACTGGTCGGCAGTCGAGAGAGCCGTAAAGGAATCGACGGGACAACAGATACTTATTGTGCATGAAGTGTTGAATGTAAAAGACGGACAGATATTTGTAAAGGTAAATCCTGAAGAAATGTCGGTAATGCTTACAATAGTGCCTCCACAGGGCGGAGGCAAGGAAATAACAATTGATTCTGCAAAAAATGCCCTTACGGAAAACGGCATAGTATTTGGAATAAAAGAAAGTGTAATAGAAAAGCTTGTCAGGCGCGCGATGGAGGCAAAAAACGATCCCACTGTGCTTCTGGAATCAATAGAGGATATAGTGGCGGACGGAATCCCGATGTTGAACGGAGAAGACGCCAAGCTGGAGCTGCTTTTTCAAACAGGCGAACAGATGGATAAAACCGCCTCGGAAGCCGCAACCGAAGCCGACGCGGACAAGGTTGATTATAAGAATGTAAAGTCAATCCAGAATGTAAAAAAAGGCGAGGCTCTTGCGAGAAAAGTTTCCCCTACTAACGGCGTTAACGGAATGACTGTTACAGGCAAGGAAATTAAGGCCACTCCGGGCAATGACGTAAAATTTGTATTCGGCAAAGGCGTTGAACAGGCCGTTGGCAACGCGGAATTATTTGTTGCGTCAAATGACGGCCAGGTTGTGTATAAAAACAACAAACTTGAAGTACTTGAGATATATGAGATACAGGGAGACATTAACCTGTCCATCGGCAATGTGGATTTTGTGGGCACTGTTATTGTCCATGGCAGCGTTGGCGAGTTCACGGTAAAGGCCGGCGAGGACATCATGATAGATGATGTGGCGGATTCCGCAACATTGATATGCGGCGGAAAAGTAACCGTAAAAGGCGGAATAGTAAAATCAAAAGTAACAGCCGGCGGGGAAGTTTCGGCAAAATATATCAGGAATTCCAGCGTTGAAACCGAAAAATCAATAATTGTAAATGAAGCAGCAATGCACTCGACGCTTATATCCGGGGATAAGATACTTGTCCAGGGAGCAAAAGGGCTTCTTGTGGGCGGAACCATTGCGGCGGCCCATGAAGTGTCCGCAAAGGAAATAGGGGCAAAAATGGCGACGCCTACTGAAATATCAATAGGTGAAACCCCAAAAATGAGGGAAGAAATGAACAAGGCTGTAACCGAATTAAAGGCCATTGACGACCAGCTTGACAAGACAAAAAAAGGAATACTGTTTTTAAAAGACCTTCAGGTAAAAAGCGGCGGAACACTTCCCCCCGATAAACGTGATATGATGGCCAAACTTACAAGGACGCAGTTTAAGCTTATGACCGAACAGAAAAAATGGGAAGAAATTAAGGCCAGGCTTGAGGCAAAGGCAAAGGAAATGCAGACAAGCAAAAGGGGAAAAGTCAGCTGTCTGGGGCTGGTTTATACCGGCGTAAAAATTGTAATAAACAAGGTCCAGCGTACCATAACAGACGAATTAAAATATGCCACATTTGTGGAGAAGAACGGCGAAATCCAGGTTCTGCCATATTCGGGATAGCAGCCGGTAAATATTAAAACGGCAAAAAGGCGGGGCGTTTATGAGGCTTTATGATGTTCAGGTTATGTTAAACGCATCCAATTCAGTTGATAAACAACAGTTTTTGGCACAGCAACAGGGGCAGTTATCGCAGTCACAGAATGCCATGGCGATTAATGATACGGCCGCTGTAAAACTTTTTCAGGCCCAGGAATCCCAGGCAGAGTCAAACAGCAAACAA